>JALHOS010000448.1 GCA_022842905.1 Myxococcaceae bacterium
GGACGCCAGCGTGCTCTCAGCCCGGGCCACCACGACGACGAGGCTCAACACGTCATCGACGACTGTCCGGATTTATGCGGATCTCGGAGACCACCCACACGCAACCGCGGAGGTCGGTAGCCCGAACCGCTCAGGGGCGCGCTGCCAGTCGCGAGAGCGTCGGGGCGGTCGTGCCCTCGGTCCGCGAGCGAGGGGAGCGGGTACCGATCCGGTCTGTCCGTTCGCGTTCGGTTCAGGGCTGAGCGTTGACTCAGGACGGCGAGGTGCCCTGTGCGGCGCGATCGTTCACCGAACGCCGGCATCTCCCGCCGGTTCGATCCCGTGCTTCGCCAGCCACTTGAAGGCCTCTTCCTTCGCGACTGGCTGGAGCTCGGCCGCGGCCGCGCGCAGCGCCTGCTCGACGCTCGGCCGACTCGCCTCGTCGGCCAGCCACGCGCACCGCGCCTCGTCGAACTCGAGCTGCCGGCGTTCGGTCTGCAACAGCCCCTCCGGCCACATGCTCTTGGCGCGCGCCAACGCTTGCTGGGCAGGCTGCGCGGCGTCCCGCGCGAGGTGGGCCTTCGCCTGGCCGAGCAGATCGTCGATCAACGCTTCGCGGTGATCACCCGGCAGCTTCACGTGTACCCCCAGCGCACGTTCGAACCAGCTGACCGCATCCTCGGGCCGGCCCTGGGCGTAGGAGAGGGCGCCGAGCGACTGGTACACCTGCGCCACTTCCGGGCTCACCTCGCCGAAGCGCTTCTGGCGAATGCCCAGCGCCTCGTCGAAGGCCCGCTTGGCGTCCCCCCAGGCCCCCTGCCGGAGCGACACCCGGCCCAAGTCGACCAACGCCGACGCCGTCTTCGCGCCGTCCGGGCCGGCCAGCGTGCGGTACAGCCGCAGCGCCTCGGCCGCGCTCGTCTGCGCTTCCTTCCAGAAGCCACCCGCTTCGTAGAGGTCCACGAACAGCGCGTGCGTCAGCGCCACGTCCTTCGACTCTGGGCCGAACACCTTGCGCCGCGTCTCGAGCAGCGAGTGGAGCAGTTGCCCCGCGCCCTCGAGGTCCCGCGTGGCGATCTTCAGCCTCGCCAGCGCGTGCGCCGAGTTGAGCGTCTCGGGGTGCTCAGGCCCCATCATCTCCGTGCGAATGCTCAGCGCCTTCTCCCCGTAGCCCAGCGCCTCGGGGTAGCGCTCCAGCCGCGCCAGCGCCACCGCGAGGTTGTGCGCCGCCGAGGCCGTCTGCGGGTGGTACGGCCCTTCGAGCTCTTCGCGCAGCTCGAACGCTCGCAGGTAGCGCTGGTACGCGCCTTCGTTGTCGCCCATGACGGCCAGCACGTTGCCCAGGTGCGCGAGCGTGGTGGCGACTTCCGGGTGTTCCGGCCCCAGGTGCCGCTCGTAGGCGGCGAGCGCGCGTTCGAACGCGTCCTTGGCGGCCGTCAGCTTGCGGCCCTGCAGGGCGATCAGGCCGTCGTTGCGGTCGAGCTCGGTGTGCGTCTCCCAGTCGGACGGCGCGCGGGCGGCGGCGGCGCGAGCCAGCCGGAGGTACGCGTCCAGCTCGTGCGGTGTGTCGTCGTACGCGAGTGCGAGCGCATAGCGCGACAGCGCCACCGCCTCGAGCCCCGGCGCGCCCGCCCGCAGCGCGTGCTCCGACGCCTTGAGCGCGTGATCGCGCTCGGCCGAGGGATCCGCTAGCCGCGTGGCCAGCTTGTTGAGCCACACGTGGCCCTCGGCTTGGCTGTGCGCGGACAGCTCGGCGCTCAAGGCCGCCGCCAGCACCTGCCGGCCCTGCGCATACTTGCCGGCCGAGAACATGGCGCGCGCTTCGTCGAGCTTGGGGCGGAACGCCTTCTCGACCGCCTCGTCGCCGCCGCGGTCCACGGCGCGCAGCGCGCTGACCTGGGTTCGGTCGAGGCACGACGTGACCGGCTCGAGGCTCTTCGCGGCCACGGCGCCGTTCGACACCACGTCTTTGTCGGCGGCTTCGAGCAGGCGGGTCAGCGTGCGGAGCCGCTCGAGGCGCTCCTCGAGGCAGGCGGTCTTCAGCTCGTACAAGGCCGTGCTGTCCGAGCCGCGAATGCGCGCCGCCTCACAGGACTCCCGCAGCCCGTTGACCAGCTCCAGCGCGTACGCGTCGAGCGTGCGGGCGATGGCGGCGAAGGCCTTGTCGGCGTAGGGCAGCTTGGTCCCGAGGAAGCTCGCCTCCAGCCGCTTCTTGGCCTGCGGGTCCCACACGCCGACGAGCTTCTGCTCCCCGCCGCCGCACACGCTGATGCGGCGCGTCTGCTGCACGCCCCAGGCGACGGCCACGGTGCTGACGACGGCGATCGCCGCGACGGCGGCCAAGCGGCGGGCGCCCTTCTTCTGCCGTGGCTGGAGCGCCGCCAGCAGGCTCGCCATGTCCGGGAAGCGGCGCGCGGGGTCCGCTTCCAGGCCCTTCTTGAGCACCACGTTGACCCAGTCCGGCACGGCGGGCGTCGGCGCGGGCAGGACGCCGGCGGCGATCGCCTGGGCGTGGGCCTTGAGCGTCATGCCGCCGAAGGGGCGCACGCCGTGGAGGCCTTCGAAGAGCGCGACGCAGAAGGCGAACTGATCGCTCCGCGCGTCGGTGGGCAGGCCGGCGAGCTGCTCGGGCGCCATGTAGCCGGGCGTGCCCATGATCGCCCCGTCCTGCGTCAGCGGCTTGTCGAGGACGACCTCCAGGTCCGGCACCGAGCCCTCTGCGGGCCGCAGCGCCGCGTGGCTCGGCGTGGGCACCGACTGCCGCGCCAGCCCGAAGTCGAGCACCCTGGGGCGGCCGTCTTCGCCGATGAGCACGTTGTCGGGCTTGAAGTCGCGGTGCACGAGGCCCGCGCGGTGCGCTGCGGACAGCCCTTCACCGGCCAACACGAAGACCCGCAGCACCTGCTCCCAGCTGCGATCGCCTCGCAGCCACTCGCCGAGCGTCTCGCCCTGGACGAACTCCATGGCGACGAAGACGTGATCGCCCAAGGTGCCCACGTCGTGCACGGCGATGACGTTGGGGTGCTGCAGCTTCGCCATGGCCTGCGCTTCGCGGAGCAGCCGAGCGCGGCCTTCCTGCGCGGACAGCGCGCCCACGCGCAAGAGCTTGAGGGCGACGCGGCGGTCGAGGTGTGGATCGTACGCGGCGAAGACCTCGCCCATGCCGCCCACGCCCAGCCGCTCGAGCAGCACGTAGCGCCCGAGGGTGACGCCCTGCCGCAAGGTGGGCAGGGGGCTGCTGGACTTGGCGTCGGGCGAATCGGGGTTGGTGGGGCCGGCCTGGGCCTGGGGTGGCGCGGCGGTGCGCGCGAAGACGATGGACGAGAGGTGCTCTTGGCGAAAGCGGCACGCCTCGCAGGTGCCGAGGTGGGCCTCGGCGTGGGCCTGCTCCGCCGCGCCGAGCTGGCCCAAGGTGAACTGCAGCAGCGCTTCTTCCGACAGGTGCACGAGCGGGTGGCACCTTACTCGCGGCCGTCGCCTAGAGACGCCCTTCGAATGGGCTCGGGTGTTCGGCCAGCGGTTGGTGTACGCGGGCCGGCCGCATGGCCACTGCGTCGCCGCCGTCTTCTGCGCCGTCGTCTCCGCCGCTCAGCCGCGCCGCGCAGGTGGGCTACGGGCTGGTGGCCGCGCTGTACCTGTTGTCGTTCCCGTACCACCCGGGCATGCGCAGCCCGAACGAGCTGAGCCGCTTGTACATGTCACGCGCGCTCGTCGACCACGGGAGCTTGTCCATCAACGAGGTGCTGCAGGTGCAGGGCGGGGTGGGCGACTTGTCGTGCACCGTCACCGTCGACGTCGACGGGAAGGACGTGCTCTGGCCCTGCGTGGGCAAGGCGCTGCCGGGGCCGGTGAAGGCGGGGCCGCGCTACTACTCGTCGAAGGCGCCGCTGCTCTCGGTGCTCGGGGCGCCGGTGTACTGGGCGCTCAAGCAGGTCAAGGAGCCGGTCGGCGAGCTGGGGCAGGTGTTCTTCTCGCGGCTCTTCATCACCGTGCTGCCGGCGCTGTTGTTGCTCGTGCTGCTGCGACGCTTCCTGGTGGCGTTCGTGGAGCCGGCGCTGGCCGACCTGGTCGTCATCACCTACGCGGCGGGGACCATGGCGCTGCCGTACGGGCTGGCGTTCATGAGTCACCAACTGACCGCGGTGCTCGGCTTCGCGTGTTTCTTCGTCGCCTGGCGCATCGTCCGAGGAGAGCTGGGCGCGCCGGCCTGGGCGCTCGCGGGGCTGCTCGCGGGGCTCGTGGTGACGTGTGAGTACACCGGGGCGCTGACGGTGCTGTCGATCGCGGCGTACGTCGTCGCGGCGCTGTGGAAGGACAAGGCGCGGCTCGGGCGGGCAGTGGGCCTGGTGGTCGCGGGCGGCGCGCTGCCCTTGGGAGCGCTGTTGGCGTACCACCAGGCGTGCTGGGGCAGCCCGTTCGAGAGCGCGTACAAGTTCCTGAACGACGCGGCGTACCAGAGCTGGCACGTGGGCGGCTTCCTCGGCATCAAGACGCCGGACCTCCGCGCGCTGGTGCTGTCCTACTTCTCGCCGCTGCGGGGTTTGTTCGCGCTCTCACCGTTCCTGCTGCTGGCCTTCTTCGGCGTGCGGGCGCTGCGAGAGAAGGATCGGCCGCTCTTCGTGCTCGCCGCGACGCTCTTCGCTCTCAACACGTACTTCACCGCGAGCTTCACCTACGACAGCTGGGGGTGGACGGTGGGGCCGCGGCACCTGACGCCGTGGCTGCCCTTTCTCATGCTCCCGGTGGCGCTGGCGCTCTCGGGGGCGCGGGCCCGGAAGGACCCGGCGTTGTTCGCGGCGGGGCTGGGCGTGTGCTTCTCGAGCGTGGTGGCGACGAACTTGGCGACCTTCGTGAGCTACGTGCCGGACGACGTGTCGACGTCGGTGTTCGGGCTGGCGGTGCCGCTGTTGACTGAAGGTGTGTGGCCGGTGTCGTGGCTCGTGGCGCTCGGGCTGACCAACCCGACGAGCGGCGCGCTGCTCGTGCTGTTGGCGGCGGGCGTGGCTGGCTGGCTGGTGTGGCGCGCGCGGGAGCTCGAGGCGGCGCCGCTGTTCTTGGGGGTCGCGCTGCTGGCGCACCTGGCCGTGCTCAAGCTCGCGACGTCGAACGACGCGCATGACGTGCAGGCGCGGAAGTTCCTCACGAGCGTGTGGCTGGCGAAGAACGGCGAGCGGTTCTCGCTGTTCTGACGGGGCGGAAGCTGCGGGCGGCTCAGCTTGCGACGCCGACGCGCAGGGGCCACCGGCAGCGCGCTCGAAGGTGAGTTGCTCGTCTAACCCCGCGCGCCCCGACGCAGTGGGGGCGAGATGGCCCGACGCTCGCACTTCGCGTGGGCGCTTGTTTACGGACAGGCCAGCGTGCCGCCGAAGGCCGTGTCGTTCGCCTCGCCCGGCGTGAGCACCGCGGTGGCGGGCAGGTTCGGCGTGACGCTGCCGCCGTCGGCCTCGCGGTTGAAGAAGACGGAGTTTGGCGTGACGCCGCCCATGCGACCGCCGGCCCACGCCGACGCTGCGTTCGGCGAGCTGTTCCCGACGAGGCGCAGCACCGCTTCGACGGGAGCGAAGGGCGCGCCGGTTACGTCGGGGCCGAAGGTCTGATCGACTCCTCCGTCCGTCGGCGGAGGATCGCGCCAGGCGACGGAGTCCAGGACCGTCACGGACGACTGCAGGGTCGTGAAGTTGGTGCTCCCGGTGATGTTGAGCGGTGCGGAGGCGCGGACGAGGACCATGGACTCGGCGCTGTTCTGAATCGCGCCCTGCATGCCGTTGAGCGCCATGTCGTCGACGAGGGTCGTGCCGGAGGGCACGCCGGGACAGGAGAGGGCCGCGGCCTTGATGAGCAGGAGGCCGGTGGCGCCGAAGATGCGCCCCGAGACGTCGATGGACCAGTTGATACGGCCGACGGAGCCATGATCTCCCTCGACGCTGAGCACCCAGGTGTTGGGAGGAATGGTGCCGCCGCCGCGGAGCTCGACGAACTCGTACGGGCCGTCGCTGCCGCGCGGGTTGTGGCGAATCT
>JALHOS010000449.1 GCA_022842905.1 Myxococcaceae bacterium
GCGCACCCGGCGCGGCCTCAGCGTCCATCGAGCTCGGTGGAGCCCGGCGCGACGGCGCAGCGCTCCCGCGAGGAACGGGCGTCACTGCCGCGGGCCCGCACGGAGGTGTGGCGAGTCGAGCGGCCCCGGTTGGCTCGGGAGCGGCCCAAGAGCGGTCCAGCGCTGACGCCGCGACCCCCGGGCAGCGGCCCCCGCGTCGAGGGAAGGCCCAAGCGGGCTTCGCGTTCAACGCTGGCTCGCCGTCGAAGCCACCGCCCGCGGATTCCGCCGAGCCCACGCCGCCCAAGGCCAAGGCTCCGGGCCGCAAGGGCGCGAAGGCGGCGAAGACCCCCGAAGAAGAGGTCGCGAAGGTCCTCTCCATCGCCCCCACGTCCGGCCCGCTGGCGACGCCGCTCAAGCGCGCGGGCTGGCGCCTGTCTCCGCGGCTCGTCGGGCTGCTCAACAAGCGCAGCCTCACCAAGGTCGGAGACGTGCTCTTCCTCTTGCCGCGCACCTACGAAGATCGCCGCTCCATCAAGAAGATCGCCCAGCTCCGTAACGGCGAGCGCGGCACGGTGATCGCCGAGGTCCGCCACCATGAAGAGGTGTACGCGCGCCGCCGGCAGTTTCGCGCCACGCTCGCGGACAGCTCCGGCAGCCTCGCGGCGGTCTTCTTCCAGACGGGGCCATGGCTCAAGGCGCGCTTCCCCATCGGCAAGCGTTTGGTCGTCTCGGGGGAAGTGCGGCAGACGCCCTGGGGCTGGGAGATCCCTCACCCGGAGGTCGAGCCGGCCGAGGACATCGAGCAGTCGCCGATTCACTTCGGCCGCATCGTCCCCGTGTACTCGGGCTTCGAGCGGCATGAGCAGAAGGCGCTGCGCGAGCTGACGTACCGCGTCGCCACCACCTACGCGAAGACGATCGAGGATCCGCTCCCGGCCGCGCTCAAGGCCCGAGTCGGGGTGATCGAGCTGGGCGCCGCGCTCGAAGCGGTGCACTTCCCGGCCGGGGACGTGCCGCTGCCACAGCTCGAAGCGCACCGCAGCCCTGCGCACCAACGCCTGGCCTTCGACGAGCTGTTCTTCCTCCAGCTCGGCCTCGCGCTCCGCCGCAAGGGCGTCAAGGTGCAACCCGGCATCGCCTTCGACACGTCGCCGCCCAACCAAGCCGAAGCGCGAGCCCCGCTGCCCTTCGCGCTGACCGGCGCGCAGGAGCGGGTGTTCGCGAAGCTCGCCGAGGACATGGCGCGCCCGGAGCCGATGAACCGGCTGGTGCAAGGCGACGTCGGCTCGGGGAAGACGGCTGTCGCCTTCCTCGCCGCCGCCCTCGCGGTGCGCAACGGCTACCAAGTGGCGGTCATGGCGCCGACGGAGATCCTCGCCGAGCAGCACTTCCGCACGTTCAGCCGCCTGTTCAGCGCGAGCGGCGTGCAGGTGGGCCTCGTCACCGGCAGCGGCAGCCAGAAGAGCAAGCGCGAGCAGCGAGACGCCGTCGCCGAAGGCCGCTGCCGCGTCGCCGTGGGCACCCACGCGCTGATCGAAGAAGGGGTGACGTTCGAGAAGCTGGGTCTGGTGATCGTCGACGAGCAGCACCGCTTCGGCGTCATGCAGCGCCACCTGCTGACCAGCAAAGGCACCCGCCCCGACGTGTTGGTCATGACCGCCACGCCGATCCCCCGGACCCTCGCGATGACGCTGTACGGCGATCTCGACGTGTCGGTGATCGACGAGCTGCCGCCGGGCCGCAGCCCGATCGAGACGCGCGTCTTCGTGGAGAAGTCGCGCCCGCGCGCGTACCAGGCGATCGAGGCGGCGCTGACCCAGGGCCAGCAGGCCTACGTCGTCTACCCGCTCGTCGAAGAGTCGGAGAAGGTCGACCTGTCCGACGCGACGCAGGGCGCGCAGGCGCTCCAGGCGGCGTTCCCCAAGGCCCGGGTGGGGCTCCTCCACGGCCGCATGAAGCAGGATCAGAAGGACGCGATCATGCAGGCGTTCCGGGCGCATGAGCTCGACGTGCTGGTGAGCACGACGGTGATCGAGGTCGGCGTCGACGTCCCGAACGCGTCGGTGATGCTCATCGAACACGCCGAGCGCTTCGGGCTCTCGCAGCTCCACCAGCTCCGTGGGCGGGTGGGGCGCGGCGCGGCGAAGTCGTCCTGCCTGCTCATCGCGAGCTACGCGCTCAGCGAGGAGGGCAGGGAGCGGCTCAAGGTCATGGAAGAGAGCACCGACGGCTTCGTGATCGCCGAGAAGGACCTCGAGCTGCGTGGGCCGGGCGAGTTCCTGGGCACCCGGCAGAGCGGCTTGCCCGAGCTGGCGGTCGCGGACCTGGCGAAGGATCAGCCGCTCCTCGCGCTGGCACAGGACGAAGCGCGGCGCATCGTCGACGCCGATCCCCAGCTCGAGCAGGCAGAGCACCGCCCGCTGGCGCGCGCGCTCGAAGAGCGGTGGGAAGGGCGACTGAAGCTGGCGAGGGTCGGCTGAAGTACAGTCCGCAGCCCATGATCGTCTGCCCCGTCTGCGAGCACCAACAGTCCTTCGGCGTCGAGTGTGAGGTGTGCGGGAAGGACCTGGGCGCGCTGGGTGATCTCGGCCCTCCGCCGGTCGCGTCGGCGCCGGTCGAAGGCCTCGAGGTGACCGTGCCGGACCGTATCGGCGAGGTGGCGGTGGAGCGGTTCAACGAGCTCGAGGTGACGCAGCTCCCTGCCGCGCCCGAGGTGAAAGATCGGCTGACCGACCTCGAGGCCAGCCGCGCGGACGTGGGCGAAGTGGCCGTCGAGCGCGTCGCGGACCTCGCCGAGGATCGCGCTCCGGATGACGGCGTGCGCACCGCGGCGCCGGGCGATCAGCTCACCTGTCGCTACTGCCGCACCGTGCAGCTCGCCTCGCAGGGCTTCGTCTGTGGGCGCTGTGGCATGGCGCTGCCCCGCGCGCGACCGACGGCGATCGTCGTCGAGACGCTCGCGGCCGAGTGGGTGCGCTGCCGCTCCTGCGGGGCGCCCGCGAAGATCGGTGAGCGCTGCGGCGATTGCGGCCGTGAGGTGTCGGCGCCCTCTTGAGCCCAGCGGGAGCGTGTGCCAAACGCGGCCGGTCGTGACCACCCTCGAGCAAGAGCACGAGCAGCTCCGCGACGCCTTACGGGCGCGCAAGAGCCCCACGTACTTCGCCCACGGTGCGATCGCGACGTTCCTCGCGTTGACCTTCGTCGCCGCCGCCACGCGGCTGCTGTGGCGCAAGGACACCGAGCACACCTGGTTTCAGGAGCTGAGCGTCGGCCTGGCGCTGCTCGCCGCGGTCTACGCGGTCTGGCGGTTCTGGCAGGGGCGCCGAGCGCTCACTGAAGAGCTGCGCAAGTTCGAACGGCTCAAGGACGTGCGCAAGGCGCTCCATATCGACGACCCTGGGGCGCTGCTGCCGTGACGGGGGCCGAACGCGCGGGTCCCCAGACGGCGGCGATCGTCATCATCGGCAACGAGGTGCTCAGCGCGAAGATCGCCGACACCAACGGGCCGCTGCTGATCCGGCGCCTCCGGGAGCGCGGGGTGCCGCTGAGCGGGCTCTGGGTGGTGCCGGACGACGTCGACGCGATCGTCGAAGCGCTGCTGGCGGCGCGGCGGCGGGCGCGGTGGATCTTCACGAGCGGCGGCATCGGCCCGACGCACGACGACGTGACGGTGCGCGCGGTGGCGCTGGCGTTGGGGCGGCGGGTGGTGCGCCTGCCGGAGATGGAGGCGATCGTCCGCGGCTTCTTCGTCGATCGCCCCATGCCGCCCAAGGCCCTGCGGCTGGCGGAGGCACCTGAGGGCGCGAGCCTGCTCCACGGCGCCCACGGCCCGTACCCGGTGCTGTCGGTGGGTGACACGTTCTTGCTGCCCGGCGTGCCGGAGCTCTTCGCGCTGCAGCTCGACACGGTGCTGGTCCGGCTGCCGTCGGCGCCGCTGGTGCTCGAGCAGCTGTTCCTGGCCTGCCCGGAGTCGGAGATCGCCGACGCGCTCGACGCGGTGGCCAGCGAGTTCCCCGACGTGGCGATCGGCTCGTACCCGACGATCGACCGTTCGCAGGGCTGGCGCGTGAAGCTCACGATAGAGCACGGCGAGCGACGGCGGGTCGACGCGGTGTGTGAGGCGCTGCGGCTTCGGTTGCCACCCGACGCCATCTGCCAGCCGGGCGCTCAGGGGACCGGGTAGCGCAGCGTCACCTCGGCGGATTCGGAGCGCACCTGGGCCTGACGGACGTTGGCGTCGCCCGAGGCAGCGCGAAACGCTCCTGGCGCGGGGCTTCCGCAGCGCGTCGCTCGAGTTCGCGGGGTCGTCCGCGCGGAGAAGACGCGCTCTGGCGCGACCGTGCGCGAGGTCGACACCGGCTCGAGCGCGCGCGCGACGCGGCGAAGCCCGCACGGCGTGGCCGTTCCACAATCGGCAGGGCGTCGAGGGCCGGCTTCGGTCAAACGGAAGAAGAGGCGCGTCGGATCAGCCCGGCGTCGCGACGGAGGTCGTGGCAGTTGGTTCGGCGGGCGGTGCTTCCTTCGGATCCGTCCTCGCCCACCACGACACGCCGAGCGGCGGCAGCCTCACGGTGAGCGCTCCAGGCTGACCGTCGACGGGGGTGGGGTGCGCCCACCGAGGCTCGTTCACCACGCCCGAGCCGCCCCACTGCGTGTCGTCGGTGTTGAGAATCTCCTCCCAGTAGCCGCCGGCGGGGACGCCGAGGAGGAAGTCCGCGCGCACGACCGGCGAGAGGTTCGCGGCGATCACGAGCTCCCGCCAGCCGTTCACTCCGCGCCGCACGAACGACAACACGTTCAGGTCGGCGTTGTCGGCCTGGATCCACTGGAAGCCGGGCTGCCACCAGTCCGATTCGAACAGCGCGCCTTCAGCGGCGTAGAGCGCGTTGAGCTTCCCCACCAGCGCCTGCAGCTGCGCGTGTCGGGGCTGGAGGCCGTGCAGCAGGTGCCAGTCCAAGCTCGTGTCGTGGTTCCACTCGTTCCACTGGCCGAGCTCGCCGCCCATGAACAGGAGCTTCTTGCCGGGGTGCGCCCACATCCACCCGTAGAGCGCGCGCAGGTTCGCGAAGCGCTGCCAGTCGTCGCCCGGCATCTTCGCCAACAGCGATCGCTTCCCATGAACGACTTCATCGTGGCTCAGCGCCAGGGTGAAGCGTTCGCTGAACGCGTACATGAGCCCGAAGTTGAGCGCCTGGTGGTGGTGCTTTCGGTAGATCGGATCGTGGCTGAAGTACTTCAGGGTGTCGTTCATCCACCCCATGTTCCACTTCTGATCGAACCCGAGCCCGCCGTCCTTCGGCGAGTGCGTCACCTTGGGCCACGCCGTCGATTCCTCAGCGATGATCTGCGCGCCGGGGAAGCGGTCCTTCACCGCCGTCGTCAACTCTTGGAAGAAGCTCACCGCTTCGACGTTCTCTCGTCCGCCGCGCTCGTTGGGCACCCACTCGCCGGGCTTCCGCGAGTAGTCGAGGTAGAGCATGGACGACACCGCGTCCACCCGCAGCCCGTCGACGTGGTACTCGTCGAGCCAGAACAGCGCGCTCGCGGCGAGGAAGTTGCGCACTTCGTTGCGGCCCAAGTTGAAGATCAACGTGCCCCAGTCGGGGTGCTGGCCTTTGCGCGGATCGGCGTGCTCGTAGAGCGCCGCGCCGTCGAACTCAGCCAGGGCCCAGGCGTCCTTCGGGAAGTGCGCGGGCACCCAGTCCACGAACACGCCGATGCCGGCCTGATGCAGCGTGTCCACGAAGGCGCGGAAGTCGTCCGGCGCGCCGTAGCGCGCGGTGGGCGCGAAGTAGCTGGTCACCTGGTAGCCCCAGGACGCGCCGTACGGGTGCTCGGCGACGGGCAGCAGCTGCACGTGCGTGAAGCCGTGCTGCCGGCAGTACGTCGCCAAGGCCTGCCCGGCCTCGCGGTAGTTCAGCGCGCGGCCGCCGTCTTCGACGACGCGTCGCCAGGAGCCTAAGTGCACCTCGTAGATCGACACCGCCCGGGCCGACTGGTCCGCCCGA
>JALHOS010000450.1 GCA_022842905.1 Myxococcaceae bacterium
GAAGGGCACCTTGCCGCCCTTACCGACGAGGATCGTGTACACGGGGATCTTGAGCGCCGCGGCGGCCTGCGCGGCGTCGAGCGGCGACATCTTGCCCGCGTTGTTGTCGCCGTCGGTGATCAGCACCACCACCCGGCTCTTGGCTTCCGAGTCCCGCAGCCGGTTCAGCGAGGTGGCCAGCGCGTCGCCGATCGCCGTGCCGTCTTCGAGCACCCGGGTGCGCAGCTGCTTGATGATCCCCTCGCGCAGCAGCGTGTAGTCCAGCGTCAGCGGCGCCTGCGTGTACGCCCCGCCCGCGAACACCACCAGGCCGATGCGATCGTTGCTCCGGCCTTCGATGAACTCGCTGAGCACTTCTTTGGCCACGTGGAGCCGGTTGTGGGGCCTGAAGTCGGCCGCTTCCATGGACGTCGACAGATCGAGCGCGATCATCACGTCGATGCCTTCGACCGACAGATCCCGCGTGCGCGCGTCACGCTCCTGAGGGCGCGCCAGCGCGAGCACCGCCAGCGCCAGCGCCGCGGCACGCAGCGCCGGGGGAATCCACAACAAGTGGGGTCGCACCCCGCGCCCACCACGCACCAGCTCGGCAGCGGCCGAGAAGCGCAGCACCGCGCGGAAGCGGCGCTCGAGCACCGCGAAGGCGAGCACGCCGGGCAGGGCCAGGAGCAGCCACAGCGCCTTGGGCGTATGGAGGGCGGCGGGATCCATGGGGCGCGGCTACGCAGACGCTCCAGCAGGTGGCGGCGTCGAACTGCCCGGCAGCGCCGCGTAGGTGTGGTGCACCACGCGGTAGCCCAGCTCCAGCGCCTTCTTGCAGTCCAGCTCCGTCGTCTCCTGCTTGGCGTACCGAACGAAGTCCGACTCTTCGGTCAGCACTGCGAGCTCCTCGAGCGGCAGCCCCGGCGTGTGCCGCGCGTGGAGCTGCTGGAGCAGCTCGGGCGTCGTGCACTCCAGCGCGTCGAAGCGGTAGAGCTCGCCCAGGTACCCGCGGATGATCTCCGACAGCCGGAAGTGGAACTCCTTCATGCGCCCCTGGGCCGGCAGGTTCAGCTTGGCCAGCTCGTCGAGGGCCCGCGTCGTGCGCAGGTGCAACGGCTCGAGCGGCACCTGCGCCACCACCGGAGCGGGCTTGGGGCGGTTCAGGTAGCGGGCCGTGCCCCAGGCCGCCAGCGCCGCGAGCGCGAGCACGCCCAGCACCCAGAGAAGGCGCCAGGTGCGGACCCACACCGCTTCCGGCGGGCGCACGTCGGCCAAGTCGGCGCCCTTCTGCTCGGCGTCCTGCGGCAGGGCGGACAGCACGTCGACCTCGGTGCCCACCAGCTCCATGTCGTGGCTGCGGCCGGCCTGGTCGATCTGCACCGTCAGCGTCGGCGTACGGTGTTTTCCCAGCGCGAAGCCCGCGAGCTTCACTTGGAGCGTCGTGGTGCTCGAGTCGGGGCCGTCGACCCGCTGCCGCTCCACCCCCAAGAATTCGAAGTCGCCGAGCTCGGCCTGGGTCGGCGCCAGCTCGTAGCGCTGATCCGGCAGGTGGGTGATCGCCAGCTCGACGATGAACGGCTCACCCAGTCGGACCTGCGCCGGGTTCGCGCGGGCCTGCACGCGCATGGGCGGGTCCACCCCCGCGTCGGCGTCGGCGGCGGCGCAGGGCACGCCGGCCAAAGCCGCAAAGAGCCCAGCGCTGAGGACGAGCACACGTCGGGACACGGGAGCCTCAAGACTTGGCGTGAAAAGCCTGTCGAGGCAAGCGTTTGGACGGCAGGGAATGCTGCCCAAGCCGCGGCTGTTGAGGCGAGCTTCGACCGCCGCTTTTGTCAGCGGCAGGTCCCGGTCAGCGCGTGCAGCGTGCGCGTGCCGCTCAGCCCCTGCAGGAGCACGGCGTCCGGCCAGCGATCGCCGTTCAAGCTGGCGGCGACCACGTCGGCCACCGGCTGCCCGGCGCTGAGCGTCTGCACCGTGGTGGACAGGCCCGTCGACGTGCCCCGCAGCACGCTCAGGCCCACGGCGCCGAAGCTCGACCAGGGCGTAGCGAGCAGCTCTCCGTACCCGTCGCGATCGACGTCGAAGGCGGCGGTGCGCGCGGTGCGCAGCGCGAGGCTGACGGGCGAGGTGGCCCCGAAGTCTCCCGCGCCGTCGCCCAGGTAGACGCGGCCACCCAGCACCACGTCGACCTTGCTGTCGTCGTTGACGTCGAAGACGCGCAGCGTGCCGCCAGACGTGTCGCTGGCGCCGTTGAAGGACGCCCCCGGCGCGTACCCCCGGCCGGTTCCCAGGCTCACCCACGCCGAGATCGTCGGGCTCGACAGGGTCGGGTTCGCCGCGACCAGATCCACGCGGCGATCGCCGTTGAGGTCCGCCGCCGCGAGCGCCGTGGCCGTGATGCCAGCGCTGGAGATCGCCGTCCACGGGCCGAAGCCCCCGGCTGGCAGCGAGCGGAAGCTGCCGATGCCGGCCGTGGTCGCCACGACCACGTCACCCAACCCGTCAACGTCGAGATCGGCCACCAGCAGCGCCAGGCCGGCGCCCGGCAGGACGAGCTGGGTGGGCGCGCTGGGGCCGCCGGCCGTTCCGCGCCGCACCTCCGCCACCCACGTCAGCGCGCTGACCCCGGGGACGCAGGTCACCGACACGTCTTCGAAGTGGGAGCAGTCGTGCACGCCGACGCCGTTGTGCACGCAGGAGAACAGCGAGCTCTCCGAGCCTGAGCAGGCCAGGTCGTCGAGCCAAATGGGCCCCGTACCCTGCACGCCGGACGTCCACGTCGGGCTGCTCGTCGGCTGGCCGAGCTGACGGCAGGCGACGATCGCATCAGTCGTGCTGAACGAGTCGTCACAGACGGTGCCCCAGCCGCCGTCGACCTGCACTTCCAGCACTCCGTTGGACGCGACGCGAATGTTGGGCTGCCCCGGAATCGTGGTGCCGCCCCCGTCGAGCGCGACCTGGTTGAAGGTGACGAGGTCCGCGAAAGCGTCGCCGTCGATGAGCCCGACCGCCGCAGCGCCGTGCGTCACCGGCCAGCTCGCGCCCGCACCGAAGCCGCCGTCCGCCCGCCCGACGAAGAGCAGCGCGCTGCCGGTGCTGCTGCTGATGTTGGGGGTGCCCACCACGTCGGCCACGCTGTCGCCCGTCACGTCGCCGGCCGCGAGGAAGTCGACGCCCATGGCGACGGTGCCCTGGAGCCCCGGGAAGCGCCCCGCGCCGTCGTTGAGCGCCGTGACGATCTGGCTGGTGCCGCTCGCTGGGAACAGGAGCTCCGCGCGGCCGTCGCCGGTCACGTCTCCGGTGGCCAGCCGCTGGCGGCCGCTGCTCGGCAGGGTGAGGGAGAGCACCTCCGCGGGGAAGAAGCCGCCGGTCCCGGTCGCGCGGAAGACGTGGGCGCCCACCGCGGTCGCCGCGACGATGTCCTGCACGCCGTCGCCGGTCAGATCGACGAGCACCAGCTCCTGCGGCGTCCCCGGCAGCGGCAGCAAGGTCGACGCGCCGAAGCTGGGCGCGCGGCTCATGGTGAACACCCGCACCCCGAACCCGCTCGGGGTCGACGCCGCGACGGCGACGACCGTGTCGGGAATGCCGTCGCCGCTCACGTCGCCGCTGCTCAAGAGGGTCGGAGAGGTGAACGTCTCTCCGCTCGGCAGCTGACCCGCGGCGGCCGTCGCCGTGTCGAAGTACGCCCCCGCGTCCTGCGTGCCGGGGAAGACGAAGAGCGCGTTCGTCGTCGCCGCGGCGATCGCGTCGGGTCGCGGGTCCTGCGTGAGCTGCGCCGCGGCCAGGCCGTTGAGGTTGGCGACGCCCATGGCCACCGGAACGCCCAGCGGCAGCGGGTTCCCTACCGCGCTCGTTCCTGCGTAGAGCGCCGCTGCCTGCCCCGTGCTCGCGCTGGCGAAGGTGAAGAACGCGTCGTTGATCGAATCGCCCGTGTAGTCGGCGATCGCCACGCCGGTCACCGCCAGGCTCGGGCCCACCGCCGACGACGGCGTGAAGGTGTACGCGAGGAAGCCGCCGGTCGAGATCTGCTGCCGCAGCACGCGCACCAGGCCGCCGCTCGACAGCAGCAGCACGTCGGGCCTGCCGTCGCCGGTCAGATCCGAAACCCACATCTGGGAGAGCGAGCTGAAGGACGACGTGAGCAGGCCACCAGCGCTCACGTCGAAGCGCCCGAGCGCGCCGCCGTCGACCCCCGCGGCCCCTGGGTAGCGGTACACGTTGCCCGACGAGTCGGCGATGAGCAGGTCGAGCAGCCCGTCGCCGTTGAGGTCCGCCAGCGTCAGCGGCGCGCCGGTGCCCGACCAGCTGAACGCCGCCGTCAGCTCCGCGAACGCGGGCCCAGTCGGGCAGTACGGTGCGCAGGCCCCCTGGGCGCAGCGCTCGCCGGACGCGCAGCTCACGCCGCAGGCGCCGCAGTGCGCGACGCTGGTGCGGGTGTTCACGCACGCGCCGTTGCAGCGCCCCGTCCCGCCGTCGGGCGCGGCCACGCAGTCGGTGGCGCACAGCCCGTTGCCCTGGCAGACGCCGCGCTCATTGGCGGCCGCGCTGCTGCACACCGAGCAGGTCAACCCGCAGGCGCGGCTGTAGTCCGAAGGCGAGCAGATGGCGGTCGTCCCCGTCGGCGGGCAGCGGTTCGTACCCGGCGAGCAGTCCCAGCCGCAGGTGAACGTCGTGCCGAACGGACGGCAGCTGCGGATCGAGCCCGGCGGGCCGTCCACGCAGGGGGTGCACGCCGTCCCGCAGCTGTCCACGCTGTCGTCCGGCACGCAGGCGTTGCCGCAGCGGTGCGTCCCCGGGTTGCAGGTGAACGCGCAGCTCGTCCCGTTGCACGACGGTGTCCCGCCGTCGGGGGCCGTGCACACGGCGCAGGCGCTGCCACACGCGGAGATCGAGCTGGCCACACACTGGCCGCCGCACAGGTTGAAGCCGCTCAGGCAGCTCCACCCGCAGGCGCCGTTGCTGCACGTGGGCTGGGAGTTGGCGGGCCCGGCGGGGCAGGCGGCGCAGCGGGTGCCACAGCTGTTGGGCGAGGTGTTCGACAGGCACTGCCCGCCGCAGTCGTGGAAGTTGGTGTTGCACGTCGTTCCGCAGCTCACCCCGTTGCAGGTGGCCTGGCCGTTGGCGGGCGCGGTGCACGGCGTGCAGCTCGAGCCGCAGGAGTTGGGCGAGAGGTCCGACGCGCAGGTGCCGTTGCAGCTGTGCGAGCCGGACAGGCACTCGAGGCCGCAGCTGGTGCCGTCGCAGGTGGCCTGGGCGTTGGGCGCGGTGGGACACGCCGTGCAGCGCGTGCCGCAGCTGTTGACGCTGGTGTCCGGCAGGCACTGGGTGCCGCAGCGGTGGGAGCCCGCGGGGCAGACGAAGTCGCACTGGCCGCCCATGCAGGTGGCGGTGGTGCCCAGCGGCGCGGTGCAGGGCGTGCAGCGGGAGCCACACGTCGCCACGTCGTCGTTCGACACGCACTCGTTGCCGCAGCGGTGGTAGCCGACGTTGCACGCGAAGTCGCACTGCTGGTTGCTGCACACCGCGACGCCGTTGGGCGGCGTGGAGCAGGGCTGGCAGGCCGTGCCGCAGGTGGCGACGTCGTTGTTGGACACGCAGCGGCCGTCGCACAGGTGCGAACCGGCGTTGCACGAGTACTCACAGGCGCCGGCGCGGCACTGCCCGACGGCGTTCGCCACCGCGTTGCAGGCCTGGCAGGAGGCGCCGCAGGTGACGGGGCTGTCCAGCGGCGCGCAGCTGTTGCCGCACGCGGTGGTGCCACTGGGGCACACGCAGCGGGCGCCGACACACTGCTTGCCGGTGCTGCCGCAGTCCGTCGAGGACCGGCAGCCGTCCAGGCACACGCGCTGGGTCGGCTCGCAGTAGTAGCCCGCGGGGCAGGGGGTGCTGGCGCAGGACGTCGGCAGCGCCCGGCAGGTGCCGTTCGAGCAGTACTTGTCCGCGGAGCAGCTGACGCCGCAGGCGCCGCAGTGGGCGTTGTCGGTGCGCGGGTCGCGGC
>JALHOS010000451.1 GCA_022842905.1 Myxococcaceae bacterium
GGCGCAGGCGGCGGCTCCGCAGGCGCGGGCGGCACACCGACCAACTCGGACACCTGCGCCAACCCACCCCTCGTTCAGTTCACCGGCGGCGCTGCGGCCTTCACGGTCAACACGGTCGGCGCGAGGGACGACGCGGACGGCACCTGCAACGTCAACGCCCGAGGCGCCGAGCACGTCTTCCGACTGTCGCTGCCGCAGCCCAAGGACATCACCATCACCGCGGCGCGTGCGCTCGGCAGCAGCGCCAACCCCGTCATCTACGTCCGCTCGACCAACTGTGAGTTCGGCACGCAGCTGGCCTGCCAGGACTCCGCCAGCGCCGCGACCGCGGAGACCATCACCCTCCTCAACCGTAGCGGCGAGCTCTTCCTCTTCGTCGAGAGCTACGGCGCGACGCCGGGCGTGATGACCGTCGCCATCTCGCTCGCGGACCCGACGGTCGCGCCCCCCAACGACGAGTGCAGCAGCGCGTTGCCGCTCACGTTCGACACCTCCGGCCGCGCGCAGGTCACGGGCAGCACCACGCTCGCGACCAACAGCAACTCGAGCGGCGACCAGATTCCGTCCTGCTCCACCACCGCGCGAGACGACGGCCGCGACGTCATGTTCCGCTACACCTTGTCCGGGCCCTCCGACGTCGACCTGGTGGTTACCCCGGCCGACGGCGGCTCGCTCGTGCCGATCATCTCCGTGCGGCCGCTCGCACAGTGCGCCAGCGGGCTGCTCGCCAATGAGCTGGGCTGCGGACGAGACTCGAACCTGTTCGCCGGCCTGCCCGCGACGCTGTCGCTCTTCTCCCAGCCCGCCGGCGACTACGCCATCTGGCTCGACTCCGCGCTGCAGTCGTCCGGCGCGTACACGTTGACGGTGCAGACCACGCCCACGCCAGCGCCACCGACCAACGACAGTTGCTCAGGTCCGCTCGCGCTGCGCTTCGACGGTGGCGTCGCGATCGCGTCGGGCACCACCCAAGGAGCCACCAACAACAACGGCGCCTCGGACCCTTCGCCGAGCTGCTCGAACGGCGCCGCCACCGAAGGGCTGGACGTCATCCACTCCTTCAGCCTCTCGCAGCTCCAAGACGTCGCGCTGCTCGTCAGCCCCACCGGCGCCAGCACGCTGCGGCCGGTGGTGTACCTGCGGCCGCTCAGCCAGTGTGCTGACGGCGGCGTCGCCACCGAGCTGGCCTGCGCGCGCTCGAGCACCGTCACCCCCGTCCAAACGACCGTCACGCGCCTCCCGCCCGGCGACTACGCGGTCTGGGTGGACAGCGACACGCGCTCGGCGCGCGGCACGTACGACTTGCAGGTCACCCTGCTGCCGCCCACGCCGCTGCCCATGAACGACACCTGCGGCACCGCCACGCCGGTCAGCAACTTCGCCCCCGGCACGAACCCGACGGTCACGCTCTTTGGCTCCACGCAGTTCGCCACGAACGACAACCAAGCCGGCCCGAACCCGACGTGCAGCCTCGCGGCGCGCTCCAACGGCCGAGACGTCTTCTACCGGTACGATCTGCCCACCGGCAGCCACAGCGTCAGCTTCACCGTCAGCCAACAGCCGGGAACGTCCTGGACGCCGGTGCTCTACACCGAGAACGCGTGCATGCCCGCAGCCACTCAGCTCGCCTGCTTCACGTCGACCAGCACCGTCCAGCTCGCGAGCACCACGCTGACCCAGTCCGGACCCGGCACGTTCTACCTCGGCGTCGACTCCACCACCGTGGTCGGAGGCCCCTTCCGCCTCGACGGCCGCATCGGCGCGCCGCCCAACGACCAGTGCACCTCGCCCCGGGCCATCACCCTGTCGACGCCCACGGTGGACAACAGCATCGTCGACATCACCCGGCTGTCCACCAACGACTTCTCGAACACCTCGGTCCCGCCGTACCCCCAGAGCTGCACGACCTACACCGAGGCCGGCAAGGACCTGGTCTACAGCTTCACGTACACCGGCACCGCGCCGCGCTCCGTCACCGCCACCGTCACGCCGCAGTCCGGCTTCGACGTGGCGCTCGCCCGCCTCGAAGGCAGCTGCAGCGCCGCGTCCTGCGTCGCCTTCGACGACTCCGGCGGCGGCGGCACCACCGAAGAGCTGACCTGGACGGCGCAGCCGGGCACGACGTACTGGCTCATCGTCGACGGCTACACGGCGACGCACGAAGGCGCGTTCCGCCTCAAGGTGCAGTGACGAGCCGGCCCGTCCTCACGGCCGGCCAGACCTTCGACAGCCAGCGTGTACCGGCAGCCAGAGCTGCCCACGGGCTGGCGGACGTCGAAGTCGAGGAGGCCCGCGGCGTTACTCGCCGCCTCGAGCCGAGCGCCAGCGTCACGCCCCGCCCTGGGGCTGCACGACCAGCGTCGCGCCGGCGCGCACGGGCTCGGTAGCCGTCACCCGCACGACAATGGCCTCGGACGGCCGGACCAGGAGCACTCCTCCATCGCCGGCGCGCGGCGCGACGCAGGCCCAGCTCGCGACGGCACCGCCCCGAAGTCCAGCGTCGCGCCCCGACCGTCTCCGCCAGCACCGTGTTCCAAGCGGTGTCCGTCAGGTCCGCGGTGACGCGCAGCACCCCTTCGGCCAGCGCCGGGCCGACGGCCTCTAACGCAGGAACACCAGCGCCACGGCCACCACCGCCAGCAGCAGCACGAGCAGCCCCGCGGAGATGATGAGGCGGTTCAAGTTGTCCTGGTGCTCGAGCCGCTCCTCGTCCGACTGGGCGCGGCCCAGGTGCAGCACGTTCCACAGCATGTTCAGGCCCAGCTTCCCGCTGCGGCCCTTGCGCCGCTTGGCCTCCTCGGCCTCCTCCTGCTTGGCCCGCCGCAGCGCGCGGTGTTTGCCGGTCAGGATTTCTGGCGAGACGCCCAGCTCGACGGTGCCGCGCCGCCCCGCGTCCGCCGCGAGGTTGTCCTTCCACGACGGCGCGTCCATGGACAACTTCTTGAGCCGCCGCTCGGCCTCGTCGGCGCTGCGCGCCATGAGCAGCCCGCGCGCCACCTTGATGAGGCTCTCGCCGGTGTGCACGTCGACGAGCTTGTCCAGGCCCAGGTCCTTGAGCGCCGCTTCGAACTCCGCGACCAGCTCGGCGCGGTTGCCGCCGTGGCCGCCCTTCACTTCCCCGGCGTGCAGCGCCGCCAGGTGCTTGGCATAGGCGCCGAAGAAGTCGAAGGCCCGCTGGGCCTGCTGCGTGTGCGTCAGCCCCGGGAAGTCGACGAGCGCGCCCTTGAGCAGCACGAAGTCCGCCTTGAAGCGCGCCGCCAGGCCCTTCGCGTCGAGCAGGCGGTCGAAGGCCGGCAAGAGCGTCTTCACGTCGCGCAGGGGCTGACGGCCTCCCTTCGACATTTGCTCGAGCTGCTTGGCGACCTCACCGCCGACGGCTTCCCGCAGCTCCGCGCGCTTGAGCAGCTCCCGCAGCGCGGCCGCGTCGCCTTTCGAAAGCCCGCCCTGCTGCTTGGCTCGGCGCAGCAGCTCCTGCGCGGCGTCCTGCGCCCCGCCACCGCCAGTCCCCATGCGCCGAAGGAGGTCGCCGAACACGTGTGCGGCATTGTCGCGCGGACGCCTCCGGTGGATCCACTCCCTGCTCCAGCGCCCGGTCCGTCAGCGCTGCGAGCGCTCGTCCCCTGCCGGCACACAGCGCGGCAGCTCGAAAGAGAAGCTCGCGCCGCGGTCGCCAGGATCCAGCACGAGCGTGCCCCGGTGGGCTTCCAGAATTTCCTTGGAAATGTGGAGCCCCAGGCCTGCCCCTTCTCCGCTCGTCGACGCCTTCCAGAAGCGGGTGAAGACGTGCCGGCGCAGCGCACGGGGAATGCCGGGCCCCGTGTCGGACACCACGAAGCGCACCGACGTGTCGCGAGGCTCGACGGCCAAGCGCACCGCGCCGTCGCTCGGCGTGAACTTGAGGGCGTTGCCCAGCAAGTTGGCCAGCACCTGCAGGAGCCGCTCGCGGTCACCCCAGACCTCGAGCCCCCGCGGCACGCTGTCCACCAGCAGCCCGATGCCGCTCGCCCGGGCCAGGGGTCGCGCCGCGTGCGCCGCTTCGCCGACGAACTCGGCGACGTCGGTGCGCTCCAGCACGACCGCCAGCCGCCCCGCCGCCGCCTGCGCGCTGTCGAGCAGGTCCGTCAGGAGCCGGCTCATGCGGCCGGTGGCGCAGGCGATGCCACCCGCCAGCGCGCGCACGGCAGCGGGCTCCGAGGACGCCTCGAGCAACTCCGTGGCGCTCGCCAGCACGATCGACGCGAGTTTCCTCAGGTCGTGCGCCACCGCCGCGAGGACCTCGTCACGCCCGCGATTCAGCCGGACGTCGGCCGCGCGCCGGCAGGCCCGCTCCACGGCGCTGGACAACATGCGCGCGGCCGCTTCGACCAGCGCGCGCTCCACGCCGTCGAACGGCGGCGCGTGTCGTCCCACCCGGAGCGTGCCCCGTCGCTCACCGCTCGGCCGCGGCGCACTCAGCCCCAGCACCAGCTCGTTGCTCACGGCGACCTCGTGGCCGCTGCGCGCCACGCGCTGGACTTCGTGGGGTTCTTGCCAGTCCACCACCGCCCAGTCGGCGTCGACACACGCCACCACCGCGCGCGCGCCGCCACGGAGCGCTTCGTCCGGGCTGTCCTCTTCGTGCAGCGCGAGCGCGGCGGTCAGCAACTGCTCGAAGCGGAGCGCCGCGCGACGTTCGTCCGACACGACGCGCTCGGCATTGGCTCGTGCCGATCCGTGCGTTCCCGCCGTGGGCTGCTCGCGCGAGAGCGCGGCGTCCTGCGAAGCGGAAGGCTCGTCACTCACCGCATCTCTCCTAAGGCGGCTGGGCGGTTTGGCAATGCACTCCTCCGCGATCGGGTCAGGCCGTGGAGCGCGCTGGCTCGCCGGTTGCGTGTGCTCCGACCATGACCATCATCTGCGCGACCCACTTCACCGAGTCTTCCCTCGCCGCCGTGCGCGTCGCGACCGCGCTGGTGCGCAAGCGACCGCAACCGCTCCACCTGGTCAACGTGCAAGCGAGCTACGAGCTGAGCGCGCACAAACGAGACCTGCACCGAGCCCAAGCGGTGGCGGCCCTGAGCAAAGTAGCGGCGCAGCTCCAGGCGACGGGCGTCGACGTGAACACCGCGCTCCTGAGCGGGGCGCTGGGGCCGGCGGTGAGGCAGTTTTGCAGCGAGCGAGCCGCAGCGCTGCTCGTGGTGGGCGACACCGACCGCGCCAGCGCCGCCCTCGGGCAGACGGTCTTGGAGCAGCTGACCAACGACGCCGGCGTGCCGACGCTGGTGGTGCGGCACGACCGCCCCCTGCTGGCGTGGGTGCAGGGCACCGCACCACTGCGCGTGATGCTGGCGCTGGATCGGAGCAGCACGTCGGCGCGGGCGCTCGAGTGGGTCTCGGAGCTCGCCGCGTACGGACCGCTCGTGCTCGTCGTCCAGCACGTCTGGTGGCCGGCCGCAGAGCACCAACGCCGCGGCACCCCGGAACCGAGGATCGACGACGGGCACCAGGCCATGGAGCAGCTCGTGCGAGGGGAGCTCGAGGCGTCGCTTCGGCGGCTGCCCCCCAATGTTCGTCATCAGGTGCACTTGGAGATTGGCCAGCGCCACATCGCCGAGCGGCTCTTGGCGGCGGCAGCCCAGGACCAGGTAGACCTGCTCTTGGTCGGCACCCACCCGCACCAAGGTTCGCTCGCGCGCTTCCAGTCGGTGTCCCGCGCCGTGCTTGGCCTGGCCCCCATGTCGGTCGCCTGCGTCCCCTCGCTGCCCGTCGTGCAGCCCACGGTGCCGCCACGCCCGAGCCTCGCGCGGGCCTCGGGCCCGCAGCTGGCCCACTGAGCGTCACCGAGGAGGTGGGGAGGGCCGGGCGCGTAGCGCGCGATCGATCGCCGCCAAGAGGTGCGCGGCGCCGACCGGCTTGGTGAGCACCTCGGTGAAGCCCGCGCGGTCGAGCGCCAGGGTGCCGGCGGCCTCCGGCGCCCCGGTCAG
>JALHOS010000452.1 GCA_022842905.1 Myxococcaceae bacterium
CGACGCCGACGGCCCGGTGGTGGTGAACCTCGTCTGGCCCGCGCCCGCCGCGCCGGGGACGTTCCGGGTCCAGGTGGCGCCGGACGCAAAGTTTCGCGCCCCGACGAAGGACCTCAAGGCCCCCTCCGCGGCGCTGGCCGTCGAGCTTTCGCCTGGACGGCACTTCGTCCGCGTGCGCGCGCTCGACGCGGACGGGCTGATCAGCGCGCCGAGCGGCGCCCAGCGCGTCGACGTGGTGCGCTTGCCCGCGTGGCCTCAGGCCCAGAGCGCGCCGCTGACCGTGGAGCCCGTCGCCGTCGCGCCAGGGCTCGACGTGCGGCTCAACGGGGAGGTGCTGCGCGGCCAGCTGCTTCTGCTCGCGCCGGGCGAATACCGGCTCGAGGTGTCCAACGGCGTGTCGGTGCTGCGCCGCGACGTGCTGCTCACCGTCCCCGCCGTGCAGGCGCGCCTCGAGCGTGGGCGGCTGACCTTGAAGGCCAGCGCGCAGAGCCTGGCCAGCGGCGGCTGGTCGGTGCTGGGCCCGGCCGGTGACGTGGCGCTGAGCGCGGCGCCGGAGCGCCTCGAGACGGGCGAGCTGCCGCCAGGCGCGTACACGGTGTTGTGGGCCGGCAGGCCGCAGCAGGTCGTCGACGTGAGCGCGCCTCCGCGCCCCGCACCGGCGCCGCGCTGAGCCTGGGGTCCGCAGCTGCAACCTTGCATGTGGCGTTTCGCGACATGTGCCGGTGCGCGCCGCTGACACGTGACGCAAGCGCCTCAACTCGCGGCCGGACTCGGGTGGCGCGCCGCTTGCCTTGCGCCACCCGCATGTCCCCGCGCCCCGTGCTGGTCGTGTTCGAGCCGCTCGAGAGCCAGTACGCGGCGCTGCACGCTGCGCTGGCGCCTCGGTTTCGTCTGGTGTGGGCGCCCTCGGTCGGCGCCGCGTTGCAGCAGGCCTTCACGTGGCGGCGCAGCTTGGCGGCGGTGCTGGTGGACTGCCGGGGCGACGAGCTGGGAGCGCGGGTCGTCCTCGAGCAGTGCGCGCAGGCAGCGCAGCCGGCGATCGCGCTGTGCGCTGAAGGCCAGGGCGCCACGGCGCTCGCGCAGGGCGCGGCGGTGGCGATCACCGACGTGAAGGAACTGCGCGACTGGGCGTCAGTGGTGGCGACGGCGCGCGAGGCCGACGCCGCGCCGCAGCCCAAACCCCGTGCACCAGCGACGAGTCACCCCGCACCGACTTTCCCCTGACGCACCTCTTCACAGGAGACTGCCCATGACGAGCCTGACGCTGACCAACCGAGACCTGCAGCGCGAAGAGACCCGCCAGCGCCTGTACCTGGCCGCGCTCCACGTCTTTCGCCGCGACGGCTTTGGGCCCGCGCGCGTCGACGACATCGCCAAGCTCGCGGAGGTGAGCCGGGCGGCCTTCTACTTCCACTTCCCCACGAAGGAAGACGTGGTGCTCCGCGTGCTGGACGAGGCCGAGGGGCGCTGCCTCAAGGCGCTGGCCCAGCTCGAGTCGCCGGAGCCGCTGCGCGCGCTGCTCGAGACCGTGGCCGGCACCCTCGCGTCGTACTGGCGCTACGAGGAAGACTTGATCGTCGACGCGCTCACCATGGACCAACGCCTGCGGCCGTCGTCCGCCCTGCGCGCGCACTTGACCGGGCGGCTGGAGACGGCGCTGCGCCAGGGCGAGCTGCGCTCCGACTTCGCGGCGACGACCTTGACGGAGCTGGCGCTGGGCATGCTGCGCACGGTGTTCATCGAGTGGGCGCGTGGCACGCGAAAGCCGCCGCTCGAAGAGCAAGCGCTCGCCGCGGTGCGGTCGTTTCTGCGGGGCGCCAGGCCGGTCAAGCACTGAGAAGGGGCGCGGCCTCGCGGCGCCCACGGCCGTGCCCTGATGTCGAGGCCCAGCATCGCAGCGCTTCGCGTCCACGTGTACTCCGTCACCACGGCGCGCCCGCGCGATGACGTGCAGGCCCAGCCCGGCAGCGCAGCCCGTCGCGTCCGTCCCTCTTGTTCCTCCACGACGGCGCGCCCGTGCGGCGACTCCAGCCCCCGCCCATCGTGACAGTCGCCCCGCGCCAGCGCCGTCAGTCGTGGCCGAAGTACGTGCCCCAACGCGACCGAATCGCCTCTTCGCTCACGTCTTTGACCGGCGGCGCTTCCCGGCGTGGGGGCTGTGCGGCGGAGCGCGGCACCATGAAGGGCGGCCGGTCGTACCCGTTGCCGTCCGCGTCGATGAGCACGGGGTTGGTGAAGGCGAAGGGCAGCACCGGTGACGACGCGCCGGTGAAGCCGGGGGCCACGAAGAGCAGCGGCGCGACGGATCGGCTGCCGCGGACCATGGCCACCAGCCAGTTGTCGGAGGTCGGCGCCGGCAGTCGGAAGAAGACGCGCTTGCGGTACCGCCGGTACGTGACGCCGCCCACGGTCGCCACCGGCTCCAGGTCGCCGGGGAGCAAGGTCACCGCCTGCGAGCCCGCCACGCTGCTTGCCGGCCAGTTGGCGTTGGCCACACCGTCGCAGGCGACGCGGGTGGTGGCGGCGCGCGGGCTGGTCGGCGACACGGGGCAGCGCGCGTCGTCGTCCGGGTGGTGCATGAAGAGCTCGACCTGGGTGACGTCCAAGTACTGGGGCACCTGCACGTCGACGGTGACGCCCAGCTCGCGGTTGCTCGGGTCCTGGGGCACCGTGCCTCCAATGCCCACGGCGGCGGTCACCTGCGCGCCCGTCGAGCTGACCCGGTACACCTCGAGCTTCACGAAGGGGCCGTTCGACGCGACGGCCCGCCGGGCGTTGACGCGCTCTGCGAGGAGCCGGGGGTCGAACCCGGCGGGCTCGTCGCGGCCCAGCTCCACCCAGGTCCGCCAGCCGCTGCCCAGCGCGCGCGTATGCGTGTCGGACGTACCGGTGCCGGCCACCAGCACGCCGCGGGACAACAGCGTGAACCAGTCGTTGAAGCGCCCGCGGGCCTGCACCCAGTCGTAGTCGTCTTCGGCGGGGTTGAGGACTTCGAAGGCGTCGAACGCGGTGGACAAGAGCTTCGAGTCGGCCGCCGTCGCGCTGGGCTCGGGGGCGATGGACAAGAGCGCGGGGTCGACGTGCGTCGCGAAGGTGTCGGTGTCGACGCGGAGCGCGGTGAGGCCGCCGAGGGCCCCACGGGGGTGGTTGAGCTGCACCGTCAGCGCGCCCTTGCGGCGGGCTTCCTGGAAAATCTTCGTCGGGCTGAGCGCCAGCCCGTCGGGGTTGGCCCAGTCCACCGCCCCGCCGCTGACGGGGTCGCGCTCGTCGCGGCTCAACGGGAAGAAGTTGTAGTGGCCGAACTCCATGGGTGACGCTTCTTCGCCGATGACGGTGGCCAGGAACGGCTCGAGGCCCGCGTCGCGCACCACCGGCGCGTAGTCGGTCACCACGTCGTGGTCGGTCGACACCAGCACGTCGACGCCGTCCGCCGCGAAGGCCAGCGCGCGCAGCCGGTTGTCGATGATGCTGTCCGGGCTGTTCACCGCGTGAACGTGGAAGTCCGCGCTCATCCACCCCGTGGTGTCCAGCACCCGCACCAGCGTCGCATTGACGGTCTGCGGCTGGGTGCGCAGGTCCACGGCGAGGCCGGGAACGGTGGGGTAGTCGTTGGGGAAGATGGAGTACTCCGGGCCGCGGGAGACGAGCACCAGGTACTGCGCCGGCGGCAGCTCGAGGCTCGCACCGCCGCTCGCGCCCACGTGGAGGATCGCCTGCACGTTGTCCGGCTGCGGGTCCTTGAGCACGTCTTTGTACGGGGAGAGCAGGCGGTTGGGCACGGGGCACGGGCCGTTGGGGCACAGCACCGTCACCTTCGCTGGAATCGGCGCGCCCTGAGCGTCACGCACCGTCACCGTCAGCCGCTGCGGCGCGAGCAGGTCGACGTCCACCGGCAGCGCGGCGCCCACGTCCAGCGTCACCATGCGTGGCGTGCTCGGGTCACGGCCGGGGGCCCACGCGGACACGCGGTAGGTGCGGGCTTCGAGCGTCAGCTCGTAGCGGCCGTCGGCGCCGGTCATCGCCACGCTGCGCCCCACGTCCGATTCGATCGCGACTCGCGCCTGCGGCAGCGGCTGACCACCCGAGCGCACGACGCCCACCACACGCCCCGTGCGGGCCCCGGTGCGCAGCGCGCGCGACGCTTCGATGAGGCTGCCCACCTGGCCCAAGTCCGTGCCGACCCAGAAGTCACGGGCGATGAGCTGCGAACCGCCGGGCCCCAAGCGCACCTCGCCGTCGCGCAGGCTCGTGGTCGGCGCGACCCACGACGCGAGGCCCGTCAGCCCGTTGAGCCCCAGCATGGCGCCGCTGATGCCGGCCACCGTCAACATCGCGTTCTGCGCTTCGGGGAAGGTGGGGCTGCCGGTCTTGTACGGCGCGTAGCCGTAGGCCACGCCGTCGCCCTGGTAGCCAAACCAGCTCATGCGATCCAACCCGAAGCACACCCCGCCTGCGCCGAACCCGTTCGTGCAGGAGCGCGGGTTGAAGATCTCCAGCACCGAGCCGGGGTCGGTCAGATCGCCCACCGCCAAGCCGAACACGCCCTGCTCCGCCGCGTGACAGAACGCGGTGAGGTAGCGCACGCGCTGCTCGCCGGGGTTGAGCACGAAGTAGTTGGTCAGCTTGAGCGGCACCGGAGCGGCGGGGTCCGCCAGCGGCACGCGGCCGAGCGACTCCGTGAGCCGGTTGCGAATCGACAGGTAGTCATTGGGCGCGTCGTCCCCGGTCACCGCCAGAATCGCCGCGCCGCCGTCTCGGCCGTCGGCCAGCACTTCGAACAGGCGGGGCTTGAGCGTGCGCCCGAAGTTGTAGAGCAGCCCGACTTCGCCCAAGTGGTCGTTCCCCGGCTGCCCGGCCGGCCGCACCAGGTCGGCGTCGAGCAGCGTGCCGCCGTAGGGCAAGGGGCCAAACCACCGCGTGTTCCCCTGCACCACGACGCGGATCCGCTCGTTCTCGAGCAGAAAGTCACCGGGCCGCGCCTGCGCGTTCGGCCCGCCAATGACGCCGTCCGCAGCGCCCAGCTCCTTCACCCGCGCCGCGCCGACGACCTCCGTCAAGTACGGCTCGAGATCCGCCTCGCAGCGCCCCGACCCAGGCCCACCGCCCTCACCACCGGCGCCACCAGCGCCACCAGCGTCCTTGCGACCGGCGTCCGGCTCCGACGTCGGTGGACAGGCGAAGCACGCGAGGCACGCGACCGTGACACCGACGAGACGAAACGCAGACACAGGCGGCACATTGTGCCCGCGTTCCTGGGCGGACGCACGCCGGGAGCGGGGCGGACCAGGTCCCGAGGGGCGCGTCGAGCGCCTCCGGCCGGAAATGCGGAGGGTCGTGGTCGAAGCGGCGTCGGCCAAGGTGCTTCTGCGCGTGCCCCAGCCCGTCACGTTCACCGGGGAACGATGAGTCGAACGTCCGGAACCAGGCTCCTCGCCGAGCCGCGCGTGCGCTCGTGCGAAGCGCGCGGCCCTGCGTCATTGGCCGACGGCGAGTACCTCGCGTTCCAGTCCTGCTCGCAGTGCACGAGGCGGGACCGCGGCGAGTGATGCTGCGGTGCCCTGCTCGCGCCGTGCGCACGGTGCGAGCGCCCCGCGGAAGGCCGTGCGTGCGCCGAGCCTCGCGTCACCGCGACTTCGCAGATACATGTGCGGCTCCATGCGCCTCTCTCTGTCTCGCCTGACCGTCATCCTCGGAACGTTGACCGCAGCATCGTGCAACTGCGGTGGAGGGGCGGGCATGGACGGCGGCAGCGACGCGGGCCAGGTCGACGCGGGCGCGGCGGACGCTGGTTCGACGGACGCCGGCGCCACGGATGCGGGCGCCAACGACGCCGGTTCGACGGACGCCGGCGCCACGGATGCGGGCGCCAACGACGCCGGTTCGACGGACGCCGGCGCCACGGATGCGGGCGCCAACGACGCCGGTTCGACAGACGCCGGCGCCACG
>JALHOS010000453.1 GCA_022842905.1 Myxococcaceae bacterium
GCGGTGGGCAGGGCGCCGGGGTGTTGGGCGCGCTCGGTGGGCTCGTCGGCGGCTCGGCCGGCCAGGCGCTCCAGCAGGCCGGAGACGTGGCCGCGGTCGCGGGGGTGCTCCAGCGCTTCAACCTCGGCGCGGACAAGGCCGCCATGGTGGCGCCGCTGCTGCTCAACTTCCTCAAGTCCAAGCTCGATCCGTCGCTGGTGAGCAAGGTCATCGGCGCGCTGCCGATGTTGGCGAACCTCGTCGGCGGCGGGGCCGCGGCGCCCGCGCCGGGGGCACCGGCCGCCGGTGGGGCCGCGGGGCTGCTGTCCGGGCTGCTCAAGTAGTCGCGGCGCTCCGGCGCGAAAGCTTCAGCCCGTCGACGCGCTCAGCACGGCGTCGGCGGCTTTGGCCGGGGGTCGAGAAGGCACTCCCGGGGCCAGCGAGCCCATCTCCTTCGTCGGGCATCGGCCGAGCCCCGTGAACTGCCGTCCAGTCGTTCTGCGGGGCGCTTTCCCGCTCGGCTCGAGGCGCGGGCTTCGGGCCAGGGCGCGGCATTCCGCAACACCCTGTCAGCGGTCGGAAAAGGACGAGGCCGGAGGTGCGGGGCTCGTCACGCGGGGCGCCGCAGGCGCTGGTGCCGCGGCGCGGCCGTACAGCCAGCGGTGCTCTCGGCTCAGCGCGAAGAGCGGCTGGTACCGCGCCGCTAGCTGCGCTTCGGGCATGGGGAAGGCGTGCTGGTTGTCGAGAATGAACGTGCCGGTCGGCAGGTCCACCGCCAGCACCGCGTGGCCCGCGTCCTTCTCGAGGTCCTTCACCACCACCAGCCGCATGCGCCGCTCGTCGACGCCCAGCAGCTTGAGGCTGGCGTACTTGGCGATGGCGAAGTCTTCACAGTCTCCGCGGCGCGCGAAGAAGTCGAGCGGGGCGCGCCACTCGTCCCTCGGACCTTCGGACTCGTAGCGGTACCCGTTGACGATGCGGTTGACGGCGTTGAGCTTGAACTGCTCCGGCTGGCCCTTGGCGGTCTCGAGCTCCTTGAGCCAGTACGCGGCGGCGGGGCTCAAGCCCTGGGCGCCTGGCCGGTACCGCGGCCACTCCGCGTCCATGGCTGCGAGCGCGGCCTTCCACTTCGAATCATGCGCGGTGGCCGCGAGCGGAAAGGCGAGCCCACCGAGCAGGTTCGGCCGCGGGGCCGTGGGGAGCGGCGCGGGGGCGATCGTGACGCGTGGAATCGCCGGAGGCATCGGGGGCGGTTCTTAGCCCAGCTGCGGCGCTCAAACCCGAGGTGGGCCCCTGAGCGCACGCGGCCGGTCGAGTGAAGGCGCGTTGAGTCGTGCCGCGGAGGCCGGCAGCGAAATCCGTGGGGTTGTCAAGAGCGCACTCTGTTGGATCACCTCGACGTACACCGCGGTGTGCCTGGCGCGCTGGATCTGCGCCGCTAGATTCCGCACGTCGTTCATACCCACGAGGAGTGACACATGCTGAACGGAACAAGCAGAGCAGCAGGCGGCGCCCGTACTCGACGGACCGGCGGGTCGCGAAAGCCCACGCAGAGCGGGAGACCAGCCGGGGTTGCCAAGCCGAAGGCAAACCAGACCTGGGGCAATAACTCGGTCAAGGCGCGGAGCGCGGTGAACTCGTCCGTACCCAGGCAGCTCAACGCCATGTTCCCCGCCTCGGAGCGCGCCGCCCTGGCGAAGGATCTGGCCAGCTCGGTCGGCATGGGCGCGAACGGCGCTGACGTGATGGAGGCGATCTCCCGCAAGTGCCCGACCCTGTGGGGCCACCAGGCGGACGCGCGCGTGCAGGAGATGGCCAGCAACATCGCCAGGAAGATTCAGTAAGGCCGCGTCCAGCTGGGCTGGCTGCGCCAGCACCGAGCGGTCCGTCGGTGCTGGCGGCCTTCTCCGCCGCTACTTCTCCTTCGTCTCCTCGCCCGGCCCCTGGTCGGTCCGACGCACGCCCTCGACCGCGCCGAAGTTGAACTCCACGCGCCGGTTCTTCGCGCGGCCTTCCTTCGTCGCGTTCGTGTCGATCGGCTTGTCCGGGCCGAAGCCTTGCGCCGCCAGCCGCGTCGGGTCGATGCCCTTCTTCACCAGGTACGCTTTGACGGCCTCGGCGCGGTCCCTGGACAGCGCCAGGTTCTTCTCTCGGTTGCCTTGGCTGTCGGTGTGCCCTTCGACGCGCAGCACCTCGAGCTCTGGGTGCCCGGCGATGATGTTGGCCACGTTGTCGAGCAGCTTGAAGCTCTTGGCCTCGATGATGGCCTTGTTCAGCTTGAAGTAGACGCTGTCGTAGATGACGAGCTTGTCGGCGCGGATCTCCACGAGCTGCTTCTGCTTGCAGCCGTTGTTCTCCTTGGGCCCCGGCTCCTTGGGGCAGTTGTCGAGTCGGTCGACGACGGTGTCTTGGTCCGTGTCGACGTCGGGGCAGCCGCGGTTCTCCGGCACACCGGCCACGGAGACACAGCGGTCATGCGCGTCGACGATTCCGTCGCCGTCGTTGTCCGGGTCGGGGCAGCCGTCTTCGTCCTGGAAGCCGTCCTTGTCCTCCGCCTTCTTCGCGCAGTGGTCGAGCCGGTCCACCAGGCCGTCGCCGTCGGAGTCGACGTCGGGACAGCCGCGGTTCTCCTTGGGCCCGGCCTTGTCGGGGCACTCGTCTTGCGGGTCGAGCAGCCCGTCGCCGTCGCTGTCCTTCGGCGGCGCGGGCGGCGCGGGCGGCGGGGCGGCGGGCGGGGGCGCGGGCTCTTCGACCTTCGCCACCACCTTCTCTTCGGGCAGCGGCGCGTAGGCGATGCGGGCCAGCGCGCGGAAGTCCGGCGTGCCCGGCAGCGCGAGGAAGCCGGTGCCCACGCCCAGGCCGACCTGCAGCTCGCGAATGGGCCACCAGCTGGCGCCCACCAACCCTTCGATGCTGGTGGAGCCGCGCTGGAACGCAGGCACCCCTGTCACCGTCGTCGCCAGGACGAGCTCCGGGCCGACGAAGAGGCGCTTGGGCACCAACGCATACTGGCCGCTCGCCGCGAGGCTCACCTCGGAGCCCACGGTGTTGCCCGGCTCCGCCGCCAGCGCGCCGACTGTCGACGGGTTGCGGAACGTGAAGGCCAGCTGCGTGCTGTAGCCGAAGCGCTCCACCGTGCCTGAGGCGATGACTCGCGGGGCGAAGCGCACGAAGCCGTCGGACGAGTTGGTGCGCCCGGTGAAGGGAATCCACAGGTCCACGCCGGCGTGAAACGAGAACGCCTCTTCGGTGTGCCCGTACAGGCGCGCCAGCAGCGCCACGCGCGGGTCGCCGAACGTCACCTTGCCCGCCGGCGCCGCGCCCACCGAAGCGCTGCCCGTCTCCACCAGCGTCAGCGGCACGTGCAGCGACGCGTTGACGCGGTCCCACAGCGCCCCGGCGACGCTCAGGTGGCCGATGAACTGGTGCTCGACGACGGTGCTGCGCTCCACCAGCTTGCCCGTCGTGTCGAAGCGCTTGAAGACGAGCGGGGCGTGCGCGTAGTCCAGCGTGAGGCCCACGCTGAAGGTCCGCACCGTCGAGTACCACGGCCGCGGCGCCCAGAACGTGGACTCACCCGGCGTCGTCGGCGCGTAGCGGCCCAGCGAGAAGCCGCCCGTCGCGGTGGTCTGCGCCGCGGCGGGGAACGCGCACAGGCTCAGCGCCAGCGCGAAGCCGGCACCGCGAAGCCGCCTCCGGCGCAGCGCCGCGCCGAGGAGGAGCGCAGCGAGCGGGAAGCCGAAGGAGCCCGTGCTCGCGCAGCCTCCGCCTTCGAGCCGCAGCCCGTCGAAGGGCGCGGTGTCACACGCGTCGCCCTGGCCGTCCTTGTCGGTGTCGCGCTGGTCCGCGTTCTTCACGGTGCGGCAGGTGTCCTGGGCGTCGGGTACCTCGTCGCCGTCGCTGTCGACGTCGCGATAGTCGGGCAGGCCGTCGCCGTCGGTGTCCACCGGAGGGGTCTGGAGGTTGGCGTCGCCCGCCTCGTCCTTGTCCGCCTTGCCGTCGGCGTCGCTGTCGGTGTCCAGGAAGTCCGGCGTGCCGTCGCCGTCGGTGTCGATGGCGCGCTCCACCACGTCGGGAATGGTGTCGCCGTCGCTGTCCCGCGTCGGGTCGTCGTCCTGCGTCAGGTTGGGGTCGCGCTCGTTGCCGTCGAACTTGCCGTCGCGGTTCGCGTCTTCGATGCCGTCGGACACGCCGCCGCGGTCGGTGTCGGGGTTCACCGCAGACGTCTTGGTGCTGGGGTCGGCGTCCGGCCGGAAGAAGCCCTTGGTGGTGTCCGTGCCCGTGGGCGGCTGGGTGACGCCCAGCTCCGTGCCGTCGAAGAGCCCGTCGCCGTCGCTGTCGGGATCGAGCGCGTTGATGCGGCCGTCCTTGTCCGAGTCCACCGCGAAGTCGGGCTCGTCGCCGTCTTTGACGCCGTCGTCGTCGCTGTCGGCGTCAGCGGGGTCGGTGCCCAGCTGGCGTTCCTTCGCGTCGGGCAGGCCGTCGCCGTCCATGTCGGGGCCGGGGGTGGCGTCGTCCGCGCGCAGGTTCGGGTCGAGCTCGCCTGAGTCGACCTTGCCGTCTCGGTTGAGGTCTTCGACGCCGTCGCGCACGCCGCCGCGATCGGTGTCCGCGAGGAGCGGTGAGGTCCTCGTGGCGGGGTCCGCGTCGGGCACGAAGTTGCCCTTGGACACGTCGGTGCCTGGAGGAGGGCTGGTGACGCCGCGCTCCGTGCCGTCGAAGAGCCCGTCGCCGTCGCTGTCTGGGTCGACGACGTTCTTGAGCCCGTCGCGGTCGGTGTCGTCCGACGGGTTGTTCTCCTCGCCGTCGCGCAGGCCGTCGTCGTCGGTGTCGGCGTCGGTGGGGTCGCTGCCGAGGAAGCGCTCGAGGGCGTCGGGCAGGCCGTCGCCGTCGGTGTCCGTGGGGGGCGTCGTGTCGTCCGCGGCGTCGTTCGGGTTGCGTTCCCCGGAGTCGACGCGGCCGTTCAAGTTGGTGTCCTCCGCGCCGTCGGGCACGCCGCCGCGGTCGGTGTCCTTGCGGTTGGGGTCGGTGGTGGTGCTCGGGTCCGCGTCGGCGACGAAGCGGCCCTTGGTGACGTCGGTGCCGTTGCCCGCGGTCGTCACTCCGCGCTCGGTGCCGTCGAAGAGGCCGTCGTCGTCCGAGTCGGGGTCGAGCACGCCGATGAGGCCGTCACCGTCGCCGTCGGTGGTCAGCTCGTCGCCGTCCTTCACGCCGTCGTCGTCGCTGTCGGCGTCGTTCGGGTCGCTGCCCACGCGGCGCTCTTCGTCGTCGGGCAGGCCGTCCATGTCCACGTCGACGCCTGCGTCGGCTCCGGCGTCGGTGGTGCCCGCGTCAAAGCCCGCGTCGACGGTGCCTGCGTCAAAGCCCGCGTCGACGGTGCCTGCGTCAAAGCCCGCGTCGACGGTGGAGCCTGCGTCAAAGCCCGCGTCGACGGTGGTGCCTGCGTCAAAGCCCGCGTCGACGGTGGAGCCTGCGTCAAAGCCCGCGTCGACGGTGGTGCCTGCGTCAAAGCCCGCGTCGATGGTGGTGCCTGCGTCAAAGCCCGCGTCGACGGTGGTGCCTGCGTCAAGACCCGCGTCAGTGCCGGCGTCCACGACGACGCCGACGGTGAGCGTGACGGTCGCGGTCGACGAGCGGCCTCGCGCGTCGGTCAGCCGGTACGTGAAGTTGGTCGTTCCGGTGAACCCTCCGGTGGGCGCATAGGTGAGCGAGCCGTCGGTGTTGACGGTGACGGTCCCGCTGGCCGGCTGGGTGGCGACGGACGTGGTGGCGGTCGTGGGCACCGTGTCGTTGGCGCGGACATTCAGGGTCGACGCGCCGGTGCTAGGGGGCCGAACAGGTTAGGTCACGCCGCGCGGAGGTGCCGCCCCTCGCCCTGATGCCGGGCGATGACCTCGAGGTTCTGCACCGCCGAGAGCCGGCGCAGGTCGAAGACGTTGCGG
>JALHOS010000454.1 GCA_022842905.1 Myxococcaceae bacterium
CTGCCAAGGCGCGGGCGACTGCCGCAGCGGCTTCTGCGTCGACGGCGTGTGCTGCAACGAAGCGTGCACGGGCAGCTGCCAAGCCTGCAGCACCGCGCGCACCGGCCAGCTCGCCGGCGTCTGCTCCGTGCTGCCCAACGGCACGAGCTGCCGCGCGGCGGGGGGCACCTGCGACGTCGCCGAGGTTTGCAATGGCACCGCCACGGCGTGTCCGGCCGACGTGAAGGTCGACGCGGGGACGACCTGCCGTGCCGCCAGCGGCGTGTGCGACGTCGCCGAGGCCTGCGACGGCACCCAGGCGGCCTGCCCTCCAGACGGCAAGGTCGCGGCTGGCAGCGTCTGCCGCCCGGCCGACGGCGGGTGTGACTCCGCCGAGGTCTGCTCCGGGCTCGCCGACGCCTGCCCCGCCGACACGCTGGCCACCGCCGGCACCGTCTGCCGCGCCGCCGCTGGTCTCTGTGACGTGCCCGAGGTGTGCAGCGGCGCTTCTGCGGTGTGTCCGGCCGACGCCATCGCCGATGCGGGGGTCGTCTGCCGCGCGGCGGCGGGGCCGTGTGACGCCGTCGAGCGCTGCTCCGGCCTGGCGACGAGCTGCCCGACGGACGGCTTTGACGCTGGCCCCAACCCCGCGTGCGGCGCGTACCGCTGCGGCGGCCAGAGCGCGGCGTGCCTTTCCTCCTGCACCACCACCGCCGACTGCGCGCCAGAGGTTCGAACGTTCTGCCAGGCCGCCAGCTGCGTGCCCGGGCGCCTCGTCTTCGCCACGTCGTTGACCGTTGGACCCACCTTCGGCGCGGGCTTCCCCGACGCGGGCGTGCTGCGTGGCGATCAACTTTGCCAGTTCCACGCCGAAGACGCCGGGCTGACGGGCACCTTCCGCGCGTGGCTGGCCGACCCGACCACGGCCCCCAGCACCCGCTTCACCCGCGACGGCGGCGCGTGGATTCGCCGCGGCGACAAGGCGCGCATCGCCTCCGACTGGGCGGACCTCACCGACGGAACGCTGGCCGCGGGCATCACCACCAATGAGCGCGGCGCGGGGGTCAACTTCACCAACACCGGCGTCCTCACCGGAACGACGACGAACGGCACGTCCGCCACCTTCAGCGGCGGGCAGACCAACACCCACTGCAACGGCTGGACGACCAACAGCAACCAATTCAACGGCACGCGCGGCATGGGCGGGGCGACGAACTCGGACTGGACCAACGCGTCGAACTGGACCTGTGGGCAGCTCGGCGCGGGCGCTGCGCGGCTGCTCTGCTTCGAGCAGTGATGGGCCGGCGCCGTCCTCCAGCCACGCGGCGGGCGCTCACCAGGCGCAGCGCCGAGCCCAGCCGCATGGCCAGCGCGTTCGACGGTCTGTGGGGGCGTTCGAGCGTTGGCGTCACGCCCCGAAGGCTCGACGCTCCCCCACCGAGCCCGCGTGCTTGGTCGTGCTCCTCGTGCGTCACCGTCGGCCGTGGGCGCCTCGCGTCTCCAGCGCTTCCGAAGGCCCGCGCTGGCGCTCGAGCGTTGGCGTCACGCCCCGAAGGCTCGACGCCCCCAACAGGCCCGCAAGCTTGGTCGAGCTCCTCGTGCGTCACCGTCGGCCGTGAGCACCGCGCCTCTCCAGCGCGTTCGAAGGCCTGCGTGGGCGCTCGAACGTTCGCGTCACGCCCCGTGGCGTTCGACCCCTCAACAGGCCCGCAAGCCTGGTCGAGCTCCTCGTGCGTCACCGTCGGCCGTGAGCACCTCGCGTCTCCAACGCGCTCGAAGGCTCGAACGTTCGCCTCACGCCCCGTGGGTTCGACGCCCTCAACAGGCCCGCGAGCCTGCGCCCGGATTGGGTCGAAGAGGCTGGTGCATTGCCCGTCGGCGTGGGCGCCTCGCGTCCGCTGAAGGCCGGTCGACGCGGCGCTCGAGAAACGCGGTGTGGCTTCGCGCGGTGAAGCCGTCAGCGCACGGTAGACCGCAGCCGCTCGTGCAGGCTTGGGGTGCGCAGGTAACAGAAGCGGGCGTCGCCGAAGCAGACCTCGTCGCCGTCCTTGAGCACGTGACCGCTGGTGAGCAGCACCCCGTTGACCTCGGTGCCGTTGCTGCTGCCCAGGTCCGCCACCTCGGCGTGCTGCGCTTCCTGGAGCCAGAAGAGCCGGGCGTGGTGTTTGGAGACCGACGGGTCGTCGATGACGAGCTCACAGTCCGGCAGCCGGCCCACCGTCAGCACGTCGAGCGACTCCAGCGGCGGCAGCGTGGCGATCTGCAGCGTGTCGAACTCCAGCAGCAGCTGCAGCGTGTCCGTTTTGTGGTTCGGTTTGACGGCCATGGTGCGCGCGGCGCCCAGCTGCAGCGCACGCTGTTGCACCACCGCGTCCGGCGGCCGCTGCACCAGCACGAAGGGCCCCAGCTGCTTTTCGAAGGCCCCCGAATCGAGGCCCGTGGCGAGGCGGCGCAGCTCTTGGACGGAAAGCACGCGTCAACGGTAGCCAGGCTCACGCGCGGGGGCCAGCGCCGCCTTGAACGGCGGCCGTTGACGCGCGTCGGGCGAAGCGAGTGCTGCTTACAGGCCAGCGAAGATCGTCAGCGTCACCTTGAACTCGTAGAAGGCCGGGTTCGCGTCGTTGCAGCCGTAGGACTCCACCGAGAACGAGTTGGGAGGCTGGAGCACCAGCTCCGCCAGCCGCTTGGCCGACTTCTTGTCGAACTGAATCGTCGTCTTGTTCCCGGCGGTGATGGCCACGTCGCCGTAGGTGCCCAGGTCGAGCGCGGTGCCGGTCATGGAGTCGGCGATGCGCACCGTGCCGCTGGCCTTCGTCGCGGCCGAGTCCGCGCGCGTCTTGGGGTTGGTGATCTCCCCTTCCAGCTTGCGCAGCTCCACCGTGCCGATGAACGCCTTGGCGTCCTTGAACGACGCGTCGTCCGCGAGGTTGATGACCTGCCGGTCCGCGTTGCACAACGGGTCCGTCGTCTCACCGTGCACGTTGAAGGTGCGGCTGACGGTGATCTCCCGCCCGGCACAGTTGCAGCCCATGGCGGAGATGGCGGTGAGGGCGAAGAGCAGAGTGAGCCGCATGGGTGTGTTCCTCGTGTCAGAAGAGAGGGTCAGAAGAGAGGTGAAAGCCAGCCGCTCTTATGCCGCATCCCTTTGCCCTCGTCACCTCGGGGAGGCGCACGTTTCATGTGGCTGTACGCCCGAAGGGGACGGCTGGGCGACGTCAAGGAGTCGGACACGATGCTCGCCGTACGGTAGGGGACCGTGGAACGCCGATGGAGGCGCGCGAGGAGGACGGACCATGGACTGGAAGCTGGTGGGTACGACCTTCGCCGCGGTGTTCATCGCTGAGCTCGGCGACAAGACGCAGCTGGCCACGCTGTCCTTCGCGGCCCAGGGTTCGCGCTGGGCGGTGTTCGTGGGCTCGGCAAGCGCGCTGGTGCTCAGCTCGCTCGTGGCGGTGCTCGGTGGAGAAGCGCTGGCGCGCGTCGTGCCGCCCCAGCTCCTTCAGCGCATCGCCGGCGTGCTGTTCCTCGTCATCGGCGTGTGGGTGTTGTGGTCGACGCGGCCTGGTGCAGGGGCGTGAGAGCCTGGCAGCGCGCTTCAGCGCTTGCCCTTCTTGCCGCTGGCCCCAGAAGTACCCTTTTCGATGACCACCTCGCCGCTGCCTGAGCCCGCCTCATCGAGGCTGCCGTCGCCGGTGACGATCTCCACCGTGTCCGCAGCCTTCGCGCCGCCAGCGCCGGCCTTCGCTCCTCCCTTCGCCGCGGTGATCTCCTTGGCGTGACGCCGCTGGTAGAGCGCCCAGCTCCCCGGGTCCACGCCCGCGTCGTCGAGCACCTTGTTCTTCGCGTCGTTGAGCGCGCGCAGGTAGCGGACCTTCTCGTCGCCCTTGAGCTCCTTGGGGTCCTTGTTCCCGAACTGCGCGGCGACGGCGGCCTTCGCGGCCTCCGTGTCCCGCACCACCTGCGCCGCGCGCGCGGGCGTCATCGGCTCCGCGCTCAACACCACCAGACAGGCCAGGCTCATCCACATGGTTTGAGTTACTGCTCTTCAGGCCGGACGACGCCGAGCGCCGCGAGCGTACGCCCCGCCGGCCGCCCTGGCTCGCGTGCGTCCGCGCCCACTCGTCAGCGGGCAAAGACGATGCGCTCGCGCCCCAGCAGCCGCACCACCGCCGCCAAGCAGCCGGCCGTCAACACCGCGCAGGTGAGCGCGGGCACCCCCACGTCGAGCCCGTCGACCACGCTGCCCCGGAACGCGCGCGCCAGCACCATGTTCTGGCCCAGCGCGGGCACCAGCAGCTGCCAGCGGGCGTCGGGCAGCGACAGGAACAGCGAGAGCGACGGCGCGAAGGTGACCAAGGACACCAGGTAGCTCGTCGACGCCTGCGCTTCCTTGTGCCCGCGCGAGAAGAGCGCCACCAGCATGAGCGCCGCGCCGATGAACAGGCAGAAGGGCGCCAAGAGCAGCAGCGTGAGTCCGGCCTCCGCCACGCCGAACTGAAACGCCGCCGCCAGCCCTTCGTCGCGAATGAAGCGCGCCGCCAGCGCGAAGCTCGCCACCGCGCCCAAGAGCGTCGCCAACGACACGCAGGACACCGCCGCCCACTTGCCCAGCGCCAGCGCGCCCAGCGGAATCGGGTTGTGGAGCAAGGGCTCGAGCGAGCCGCGCTCGCGCTCCCCCGCCGTCACGTCGATGGCGATGGAAAGCGCGCCGATGACCGCGGCGATGAGCGCGACCAGCGGCACCAGGAAGAGCAGCTGCGCGGACCTCCCGCGTGCGCTGCCGATCGACACGCTCGTCGTCCGCGCCGGCTTGAGCAGCGCCGGGTCCACGCCGCGCACCAACAGCCGCTGCAGCCCCAGCTCCTGCGCCCAGCCGTTCGTCAGCCGCTCGAGGAGCGCCGCCGCCGTCGCGCTCTTGGCCCGGCTCCCGTCGTGAAACACCGTCAGCTCCACCAGCACGCCGCGGCGGACGTCGCCCTCGAAGGACGGAGGCAGCACCAGCACCGCGTCGTCGAAGCGGCCGGCTTCCATCTGCGCGCGGAAGTCGGCCGGAGGGCTCGCCGCCACGCGGCCCTGCCGGGCCATGAAGTTGACCAGGCTCGGCGCGGCGTCAGCGCCTTGCACCAGCACCTGGCGTTGCTCGAGCCGCTCCTTGAGGTCCGCGACGAACTTGGACAGCAGCAGGAGCGTCACCGGGCCGCTCACCAGCGTCGTGGCCAGCACCACCAGCAGCGCCCGCCGGTCTCGCAGCGCGTCCACCAGCTCCTTCTTGAAGACGACCCAGGTGGCGTTCATGCGTGCTCCTGAGGCGGCGGCGCGAAGGCCAGCTTCACGAAGGCGTCTTCGAGGGAACCCAGGCCCGTCTGCGCGCGCAGCTCGTCCGGCGTGCCCGCGGCCACGGTGCGCCCGTGCGCGACCACCACCACCCGCTCACACAGCAGCTCGACCTCCTGCATGACGTGGGACGAGAAGAGCAGGCACTTGCCTTGGGCTTTGAGGGTGAGGAGCACCGCGCGCAGCGCCCGCACGCTGACCACGTCCAGCCCGTTGGTCGGCTCGTCGAGCAGCAGGTGCGTCGGGTCGTGCACCAGCGCGCGCGCCAGCGCTACCTTGAGCTTCTCGCCGGTGGAGAAGCCTTCGGTGCGGCGATCGAGCAGCTCCGTCAGCTCGAGCTGTCGTCCCAGCGCGTCGATGCGGGCCTCGAGCGCGGCGCCGCTCAGGCCGCGGAGCGCGCCGAAGTAGCGCACGTTCTCCCGGGCCGTGAGGCGGCCGTAGAGGCCCCGGGCGTCGGACAGCACGCCCAAGTCGGCGCGCGCCGCCTGGGGCGCGGTGGCGACGTCGTGGGGGCCGACCTGGGCCAGCCCCTTGTCCGCGCGCAGCAGCGCGGCGAGCACGCGCAGGGTGGTCGTCTTGCCCGCGCCGTTGGGCCCGAG
>JALHOS010000455.1 GCA_022842905.1 Myxococcaceae bacterium
AGCGCCATGGCCGGTGAGCACGCGGCGGCGTACCGCGCCGCGCTGGACCAGCTCGCCCTGGCGCAGAAGGGCGCCCCGCTGGCGACGCTCGTCCTCTCGCGGGAGAACGTGGCGCAGCGGGCGCTCATCGTCGGCGACGTCGAGCGCGCGCAGCAGGAGTTCGACGTCATCGCCGCGAGCGAGTTCGCCCACAAGGGCGGCACGCTGCACCCGTGGAGCCTCGTGTTCCCCGGGCAGCTGGCGTTGGCGCAGGGGCGGGCCGCGGACGCACGCACACTCTACGAACGCGCGCTCGTCGACGCGAAGGAGCACGAGCTGGACGCGGTGGAGGTGGCCAGCGTGGAGCTGGGGCTCGCCATTGCCGAGCACACGCTGACGCCGAACCGGCCCAAGCTCGAAGCGGTCGCACGGCGCTTGGCGCCGGTGCTCGAGCCTGACTACGCGGTCGCCAAGCAGCAGCTGCGGCAGTGGCTGCCGGACGCCGGTCGCTGACTTGGTCCCGCTGTCTCGGTCGCTTCGGTGCGCGAGGTGGCTCGGTCGGTTCCCCAAAGCGCTCACCGCGGTGGAGGCCGGACGGCCGTCACCCGACAGGCCGCGTGGCCCATGACCACGTCGCCCTCGACCGTGCTGGTCGGCGTGGCCGTCCAGCCCCGAGCGAGCCGCGCGTCGAGGAGCTCATCCGCCGTTGGTTGATGGTCCCACACGGAGACCCCGTTGACGCCGCCCAGTCAGGTCGTGTCGAAGACCAAGTAGGTGCCGTCGCGCCACGGCATCACCACGTCATGGGAGAACTCGTCTTGAATGACCACCGCCGCGACGTCACTGGGTGGCTCCAGAGAGAAGCCCCACCTGACCACTTCCTGGAGGGAACCGAGCCGCAGCACAGATCGCTCGAGGGTCTCGCGCTGCTCGGTCTTCAAGATGCGCGGGTCGATGAGCCACATGCTCTCAGCGTACTCCGATGACACGGACAGGGCTGGTGCGTCGATTCACAGCGTCGCCTCCCGGGCCGGCCTGGGAGCAGACGGTCGGGCTCCGCGGCGAAGCAGCGCGACCGCGTGCGTGAAGGAGCGGCGGCCGACTCGGCCGCTCACCCAGTTACCGAAGAAGAGCACCGCTGCAGCGGCACCCGTCCTCGGCTGTCGAGCCCGAAGCGGGTCGCACGCAGTCGGGCTGTTGGGTCTGGCCAACAGCCACGCGGGCCAGCGGGCGCCGCACTGCTGGGCTGAGCCAACAGCTGGCGTCGGATACCTCGGGGTTTCCGGCAGTTGGGCCGCGGCACGAAGGCTGCTCTGCCTCACCGCACGAGCGTTGAGCTCGCGACCCGTTGTCCGGAGAACCCCATGACCGTCCGCACTGACAGGCTGCCCTCCCCGATGCTCCGCGCCGAGCCCCGAACCGCCGACACCCGCCCGGCTCCCTCTGGCGGTAAGCAGATCAACAAGGACGCGCTGCGCTGCATGGCGAGCGGCGAGTCGAAGTTCTGCGCGAACGTCGGCGCGCCGCGCACGGAGGCCCCCGCGAACACGCTGGGTCGCGCGGAGCTCATCAGTCGCGGCAAGAGCGGCAGGACCACTCGTCTGGCTGAGTGAGCGAGGGCCAGACCATGGACTCCACGCGTCGCCTGCAGTCGCCGATCTCCTTCCGCGCCCCGACCCTCAGCTCGCCGCCCGAGCGCTCGGCTGGCATTGCTGCGCGCCTCGCGGTCGCAGTCCACCCTTCGAGCCGGCCCACCCAGACTGACGACGCCTTCGAGCGCTCGTCGCGGTCACCCTGTTCTGCGCTGCACGCGCCCCTTCCTCCACTTCACGCGCCTCTCCCTCCACTTCACGCGCCTCTCCCTCCACTTCACGCGCCTCTGCCTCCGCGGAACGCGCCCCTCCCGCCGCTGCACGCGCCCCTCCCGCCGCTGCACGCGCCTCTCCCTCCACTTCACGCGCCTCTGCCTCCGCTGCGCGCGCCCCTCCCTCCGCTCCACGCGCCTCTCCCTCCGCTCCACGCGCCTCTCCCTCCGCTGCCCGGCGGAAGTGCAGACAAGCCAACGGAGCGCACGTCCCCCGGGGGCCGGGCGTCACCTGAGCCGACCAAGTCCGCGGCGCCGAAGGAGCCGACGAAGAGCAGCCAGCCTTCGGGAAGTGGGCGAACGCTCCCCGCGAAGAAGACGCCCCGCACGACGACGGTCGAGCCGACCTGAAGCGCCGCCACTCGGACGCCCAGACGCTGGCCAGTCGGTTGGCGTCTCGTGCCCGTCGATCGTCACTTCGCAGCGGGTCCGCCGAGGACGATGCGCGTCGGCAGCGGCTGGACCGCAAACGCGACCGCGACGATGACGGCCGCGACGGCCAACCCAGCGCCGACGACGCCGGCGACGAGCCAGGGCGTCACCGAGCCGACCCCATCCATCGCCCCCAGGCGCAGGGGCGCGTCCTCGCTGCCCAGCTGCGCCACCGGGACGGTGCCGACCAAACCGAGCAGCACGTAGTCCAGGCTGCGCCACCCTGCGGCGGCCGGCAGCGCCAGCTCGTCGCAGGGCACCCGACACGTTGCCCGCGCCCAGGCTTTCCCGTCGGCGCGCACGCGCAGCTCTGCGCGATCCAGCCGAGAGCCCAGCCGCAGGCGGATGCTCTCGCGCCCCGTCTCCCCTCGCTTGGGCGGCTCCTGCTCGAGCCGGCAGTCCTCGGCGGCCTCGGTCGCCAGCTGGGTGACGAAGTCCGCCGCGTCGGAGGCGTCCCCGGCGGACCGCTCGCGGACCGTGACGCAGGGCCCGGCGCCGAGCCAGCGTGCTGCGCTGACGACCACCACCGCGCGGACGGCCTGCGTCTCGGCGCACGCCGACAGCTCACGGGCCTCGACCCCGAGCTCCTGCGCGGCGCGCCAGGCGAGGTCTTCGACGCAGGACTCCAGCGGGCGCAGAGACACACGCAGCACGCCGCCCTCGCTCGGGACGACGCGCAGCGCCGTCGGGGCATGGCCGGGTGCTTGGGCATAGACGTCGATGGGGCCGGCGACCCCGGCGAGCGGCGCCGCCGCGTCGACTTGCAGCCCGTCGAGCCAGACCGTCGCCTGCGCGGGCGTGGTGGCGAGGGTGAACTGCCCCGACTTCGCTCGCTGCGTCGCGACCGCCCGAGCCCACGCGCGCCGCAGGCTGGGCGCGAACTGTCGCTCCGAAGGCACGTAGCTGGGCATGAGCGCCGCGGCGCGCTGCAGTGCCCCGCGCTCGCCGGCGGCCTCGCGGATCAACAGCAGCTCCGTGAGCAGCGCGCGGACTTGCGGGTGCGCGCGCCACGGCCCGGCGACCTCCTCGGCTTGCGCAGCGAGCTCGCGGGTGGAGTCGAAGCGCGCCGCGTAGAACGCGCGGCGCCCGGCTTCGGCCAGGGCCTGCACCTGCGCCAGCGCCGCGGCGGCTTCGCGGATCTCCACGGACCGCGCTTGCGCGGCGGCCGGCGCGAGCACCGGGGTCAGCCCGACGTCACGCACGGCTTGTTCCAGCTGTGCGCGGTAGGGGTCCGCGCCGGACGACAGCACCAGCACGACCTGGCCCTGCTCGGCGGACAGCAGCGTCAGGAGCACCAGCGTCGGCGTCATCGCAGTCCGTAGCGGCGGAGCAGCTTGAGCAAGTGCACTCGGTCGACGTCTGCGCGGCGCGCCGCCTCCGACGCGTTGTTCTGGCACTCCGTCATCAGCGCCTGCAGGTAATGCCGCTCGAACTGCTCGACCACCTTCGCCTTGGCGACCTTGAACGTGTCGGCGGTCGGCGGCCCCGCGTCGGTCGGTGCGCTCGGCGCCGTGGCGGCGGCCGACGGCTCGAGCAGATCGCCGCCGAAGGCCACGAAGCGCTCGACGACGTTGCGCAGCTCGCGAAGGTTCCCAGGCCAGTCGGACGCGGAGAGCGCGCGCTCGAGATCCGCCGGGAGCGGCCCCTTCCCGCCAGCTCTGCCCCAGAAGTGCTTGGCCAGCATGGGCAGGTCCTCGCGGCGGTCCCGGAGCGCTGGCAAGCGAATGGGCGCGACGGACAGGCGAAAGAACAGGTCTTCGCGGAAGGTGCCTCGGTTGACCTCCGCGCGGAGATCGCGGTGTGTGGCGGCGATGAAGCGCACGTCGAAGGCCTTCGTCTCGTTCGCCCCGACGCTGCGCACGGCCTTGCGCTCGAGGACCCGCAGGAGCTTGGGCTGGAGCGCCAGCGGCAGCTCGCCGATCTCGTCGAAGAAGACCGTGCCCCCGTCGGCTGCTTCGATCGCCCCGACGCGCCGCCCGGTCGCACCGGTGAAGGCCCCGCGCTCGTGCCCGAACAGCTCGGACTCGATCAAGCTCTCGGACACCGCGCCGCAGTCCACCACCACGAAGGGCTTGGCTGCGCGGCTGCTGGCTTGGTGCAACGTCTCGGCGACGAGGTCCTTCCCCGTGCCCGTCTCGCCCTGCAGGAGCACCGACACGTCCGTGCGCGCGACCTGGCTGATGAGCCAGAAGACGCGGCGCATGGCCACGGACTCGCCGAGCAGCGGGCCCAGGCGCCCACCTTCGAACAAGGGAACGGCCAGCGCTTCACCTGGATCCGTCAGGCGGACGCGGCTCTTGCCCAGCTCGAGCACCGTGCCGGAGGGCACGAACGCGTCGAGCACGCGGAGCCCTTCGATCTTCGTGCCGTTCGTCGAGCCCAAGTCTCGCACCCGAAACCCGCGGCTCGTCGTCTCGATGACGGCGTGGTTGCGGGACACGGTGGTGTCGTTCAACACCAGCGCGTTCCCGGCGATGCTGCCGAGGGTGACCTCGGGCTGCGTGGCGCGGTGAACGTGGCCGCTGCTCGGTCCCGCGACGACGGTCAGCACCAGCCCCGGGCGGCTCTCGGCGGGCGCGCCGCCGACGCGAACGGTCTGTCCCTGCCCGAGACGATCTGGTGAGTTCTCGCCCGTGTTGGTTCGCACGTTGGTCACCTTGGCTCTCATCGTAGTGGGGTGCAGCTCCGAGGCCACCGTGAAGTTGGTGGTGAGCTTCCCGCAGTGTTCCCGCGACTGCAGCGAGCAGCCGTTGTCCTGCGTCGGAGCGCTCGAGGCGAGGCTGCTGACCACTGCAGACGGCGGCGGCGAGCGCGAGCTCGGGCGCCGGTGCGTCACGCCGCTCCCTTCGAACCTGCGCACCGCCTGCGACCTGCGCAACGCGGACTTCGCGCTCGAGCTCTTCGCCGACGTGAAGGCCCCCGTCCGCGGCGCCGTCGTGGAGCTCGCGCTCGATCGGCAACTCCCGGGGTTGGACGCGTGCGGGGACTTCAAGCCGCTGGAGGTGGGAGCGGCGCGCTCGGCGCCCTTCGACATCGACGGCAAGGACAAGCAGGTGGCGCTCGACTTCCCGCGGTGTGTCAGCTGTGCCGGGCCCGAGCTGCGCTGCGATGCGGGGACCACCTGCGGCCCGCTGATGCCGTGCGCCGACGGCGGCATGCCTCTGCTCAAGCTGGGCGAGTGCTGCCCGTCCTGCTGAACCGCCCTGTCGACTGCACCCATCAGCGCTTCGCGTCCGTCGCTCGGTGGGTGTTGGGTCCGGCCAGCAGACGATCGCCACTGCAGAGGGGGTTGGCGGCGGCACGGGCCATGCTCAGGGCTCCGACCGCGTGCGGCACGTCGCCGCGCCGAAAGGACCTCACATGAAACGCCACCTCAAGACACTCGCGCCGTTGCTCGCCGTGGGCTCGCTGTACGGCTGCGGAGGCCCGCTTTCCGATGCAGACCCGAGTCAAGCGGCGCTCGAGCAACGTGTCGAGGTGAGTCGACCGCGGTGCCGACCGCGGCCTCCGTGCGGAGTTGCGGTGGGGGTGCCCGCACCGCTGGTTCAGCAGCCGGGCCAGACGCCGCCGCCTCGGCTCGCGCCGTGTGTGCCCGTGCCGCCGCCGGGGGCGCCGCTGCCTCCACTCGGC
>JALHOS010000456.1 GCA_022842905.1 Myxococcaceae bacterium
GACGCTCCGCTTCCCGCGCGCGGTCGGCTTCCTCGCGCGCTTCGACCTCACGCGCGAGCCGGACTTCGGTGTCGACGTGCTCGACGAGCCCACGAAGGTCGTCCGCGGCATCGCGCGGCGGGTGGGCGAGCCGCGCCGTGTGGAGCGCGTCGACGAGGGCCGCGAGCTCCCGGACCGTGGCGCGCCAACGTTCCCTCGTGGACTCCTCGCGAAACCGATTCACCGCGTGCGCCGCGTACTGGGACGAAAGCCAGTACGCGCGTCGATGTTCACCGGCGCGCAGCAGCTGCGTGGCGTGTTCGAAGACGGTGGGCCCCGCGCTCAGCCAGCCGTCGTCTTCGGGCGCGTCATCGAGGCCCGCGCTGAGCGCCTCGGGAGCGTGCGTCACGTCCCAGCCGGCCCACAGCTCGTAACGGCGCCGTGGAGAACCTACGTCGAGGGCACGAGCGCGCTCGTCCGCAGCCCAGCGCTCGGCGAACTCCCGCCGGACCCCCACCGTCGCGCGCCACAGCGCCGCGCGCTCAGCCGGCTGCGTCAGCAGGCGCTCCCACAGGTGCCCCACCCACACCTCGAAGGCAGCGCTGCCGGTGCCGCGCCGAAGCACCTCGCTCAGCGCTGGTGCGAGCCCGGCGCGTCCGTCGTCGCCCAGCGCGTCCCACAGGCGCAGGAACAGCCGCACCGCGCGCTCGTCGGCCGGCTGGGCGTAGGTCGCGGACACGCTGGCCGCCGAGAACAGCGCCTCGAGCAGCCCCGGAGCGGACGCCTCGTCCTCGAGCCAGCGCAGCAGCAGCGCGAACGCGCTGGGGACCTCGCCGTGGGCGAGCCAGCCGCGCCACCCCCACCCCACGTGCTCGCGGACTTCACCGACTTCGAACACGCGCGAGACTGCGTCGACGTAGGGCACCACCCACGCCCCGTCGCGGAAAGGCTTGGCGGAGTCCTTCGTCTCCAGCGCCCAGACGCCCAGCTCCTTGGCTTCCTCGGGCTCGAGCCGTGGCGCGGCGCTCAGCCACGCGTCCAGCAACGCGCGCGCGCCGGGGTCCACCTCGTCGAACGGCGTCGCTTCGAGCAGCTGCAGCGCCCGTCGACGTTCCACCGCGTCCCAGCCGTCGAGCGTGGCGACCACGGCGCCAAAGGCGCGCGCGGAGAGCGGCGCGCGGAGGCTCGAGAGCCACGGACGACGTTCGTCAGCGGTGCGCGCCGCCTCGAGCCGCGTGAGGACGTGGGCGCTCTTCCACCCTGCCAGCGTGCGCCGCGCGGCTTCGCGCAGGCGTGGGTCCGCGTGGTCCGCCAGCCGGTCGACCACGTCCTCGTCGTGGAGGTGCCGCGCCGCGCAGAGCGCCAGCCTCGCGTCGGCGTGGGTCAGCAGGCCCTCGAGCGCCCGGCGGAGCGCCACGTCTTCGGTCAGCCGAGCCGTCACGGCCTGCGCCCCCTGCGTGGCCTCGAGCGCGCTCAGCAGTCCCAGCGCCGCCAACGCGCCGGGCCGCTTCGTGTAGCCGGCCTGCGCCGCGTCGAGCCACCGGGTCGACCGACCCACGCGGGGCGCCAGTCGGTCCAGCCCCCTCGCCAAGGCCAAGGCCAGGCACGCCTCGAGCTCGACTTGCCCGTCCCCTCCGACGCCGACGAGGCCGAGCACCGCCAGCACGTCGGCCTCACTGGCGTGGCCGCGGTGCACCGTGGCCAGGAGCGCCAAGGGCCCCAGGTCCCACCGCCCTTCGCGCAGCGCCCGCAACCGCGCGTCGACGTCGTCGTCGAGCGCTGGCCCAGGGCGCTCGAGCCCACCGCTGCCGTCATGCAGCGGCAGCGCGGCGACCCACTCGTCCTCGAGGCGGTCCGCATGGCCCGTCGTGAAGAGGTGTCGCTCGACGAAGCGCGCGTCCTCCACGCGGGCGGCGACGAGGGCGCGCTGGGACGCGAAGCGCGAGGTGAAGGCGGCTTTCTGCTCCGGATCCAGCGCTCTGACGCGCTCGGCCAGCGACAGGCGGTCGACCCCTGCCTGCAGCAACATGCGCGCGGCGCCGTAGTCGACCGCGGGCACCAGCTCAGCGGCGCAGTGGCGACAGAACTTCCCCTGCGGCGTCCACCGAGCGCAGGCCGCGCAGCGCGTCTCTTCCCGCACCGCGGCGCCGCAGGCCGTGCAGCGCTGGCCCGCGCTGAAGTCCTTGGGCTGCCTGGCCCCGCAGGCTTCACACGTGACGCGCATGCCGGACGACTCCTTGCCTGACGAGCTGGACGAGGTCCGTCAGCGCTACCGCGCCTTGCGCACGCGGCCCCAGAGCGTGTCCTTCTCGGCCTGGCTCATGCCCTTGAGCTTCTCGGGAATGGCGTCCTTCGGCAGGCCGTCGCGCCGCAGCAGCACCGCCAGCTCGAGCTCCCCGGTGGGGACGAACTGCGCGCCGCAGGACCGGCAAAACTTCCCCGGGCCGCTGTGGCCACACCAGAAGCACGCGAGAATGGGCTCGGCCTGCTTGCCGCACGAGGGACAGAGGTCCCCGGCTTGGTAGTCCTTGGGCTGCTTCGCGGCGCAGTGCACGCACAACACCAAGTCCGAGGACTCGACCACGACCGGTCCGCCGCCGACGCCCGGCTGCACCACGGGCGCACCCACCGCCCACGCCATGACGGCCTGCGCGAGCGCGGGGGCCAGGCCCGTCAACTGGGCGAGCGTGGCCGCATCACCCACGGTCGCGAAGTCCGCCTTGCTGCCGACGCCCAGCTCTCCGAGCCTCGCCACGTCTGCGTCCGTCAGGCCCTTCGCCTTGAGGATGTTTCGCTCCAGTTCGGTCATCGGCATGGGCGGGACGTTGACACCCCCGGCCCAGGAGTCAAACGCGCACTGCCACGAACCTCAGTTGGGCCGGCGCAGCTCCGCGTCGGTGGGCGCGTCTTCGAAGCCCTCTTCAGGCGCCAGCGGCAGCGTCAGCACGAAGCGCGCGCCGGTCTGGCCCAGGTCGCGGTTGCCGCCGTGCAGCTCGCCGCCCATCTTCGAGGCGAAGTCTCGGGACAAGGTCAGCCCCAGCCCCGTGCCGCGCCCCTTCGAGCTGATGCCGGCCTGGAAGAGGTTGACGAGCGAGTGGTCGGACAGCCCCGGCCCGTTGTCCTCGACGGTGATGACGACGTGGTCTCGCGCCACCATGGCCCCCAGCCGCACCCACGGGTCCTCTCGCCCTTCGAGCGCGTCGGCCGCGTTGACCACCAGGTTGAGCAGCACCTGCATGGCCCAGCGCCGGTGGGCGAGGACGGCGAGGTGTGGCGCCACCTCGACTTCGATTCGAACGCGACGGGGCAGCCGCAGCCGAGCCAGCCGCAGCACGTCGTTCACCAGCGGCAACAGTTGGCAGCGCTCGGTGTCGGGCTTCTCGTCGCGGCGGGCCAGCCCCTTCAAGTCGCGCACCGTGTCGCGCAGCTGCTGGAGCGCGGCGTCCGACTCGGCCAGCGCCTGCGTCAACTCCGGCGCCGTCAGCCCTCGCAGCTCGTCGCGCAGGAAGCTCATGTTGGCCATGACGACGGCCAGCGGCGTGTTCATTTCATGGGCGACGCCCGCGGCGATGCGACCGACCGTCGCCAGCTGCTCGGCGGACTGGGCGCGCGCTTCGCTGTCCTTGACCCGCTGCGCCGCTTCCAGCCGCTGCCGCTCGAGCTCTCCCTTGTGCCGCTCGAGCTCCGCCTGGGCCTTCGACTGCGCCAGCGCGGCTCGCGAGGCGTCTTCGTTTCGAAAGGCGTGCGCCAGCGCGGTGCAGACCAGGCCGACGATGACGAAGGACAACACCTGGCTGACGACGGACGTCACGGTGGGCAACTGCACGAGCGACGGCGCGGCGCAGACCAGCGCGCCGAGCGACGTCACCGCGGCCTGCCGGGTGGACTGCCGGGCGTACACGACGGACAGCACAGGCAGCAGCAGCAGCCACGGGAAGTTGTGGTTCTCGACGCCGCCGGTCCACGCGGCCGTGGAGCCGACGAAGGGCAGCGTCGCCACCGGAATCGCCCAGCCCGCGGAGCGCTGCCGCTTTGGCGCCGGCAGCGCGGCGATGTACTGACCGTACGCAGCCAATGCCGCGGCGTGGGCGGCGCGCGCGAAGACGAAGCGCAGGTCCTTCACGTCCATGAGGAACCAGTCGATGGGAATGAACGTGAGCACCGCCGCCGCGGCCAGGTTCGCGTCTCGGCTCCAGCGCCGCTCGACTCCCGCTCCCATCACGCTGTCCACACAGACAGAGGTAACGCCCCTCGTCGCAGCGCCGCAACTGGCGAAGGCTCTGGGTGCTGAAGGACCCAGCTCCGGTCCGCCGCCCTCAGCGCGGCTCGCCGAAGCGGTTGCCAATGAGGACGCGGATTTCCTCGAGGCACTCCGGCGCCTGCGTGCCCTTGCAGCGCACCTTCACCTGCATACCCTGCGCGGCAGCGAGCATGAGCACACCCATGATGGACTTGCCGTTGACGGCCTGCCCTTCACACTCGACTTCGACTTCACAGGGGAAGCGGTTGGCGATCTTCACCAACTGCGCGGCGGCGCGCGCGTGCAGGCCCAGCGCGTTGATGATGGGGAAGTCACCTTCGACGGAGTCCATGGACGAAGCCGTACCGTAGCGCGGGCCACCGCCCAGTCCACACAAGCTCAGCGGCGCGCGTAGGCGCGGGCGGCGTAGCTGACGATGACGTCGGCCCCGGCGCGGCGAATGGACACCAGCGACTCGTCGAGCGCGCGGTCGAAGTCGAGCAGCCCGGCGTCGGCGGCGGCGCGCAGCATCGCGTACTCGCCGGACACCTGGTACGCGAAGAGCGGCACGTCGGTGGCTTCCCGCGCGTCGCGCAGCAGGTCCAGGTTGCTCATGGCCGGCTTCACCAACAGCGCGTCCGCGCCTTCCTGCACGTCGAGCAGCAGCTCTCGCCGGGCCTCGCGTCGGTTGCCGGCCGGCATCTGGTAGCTCCTCCGGTCACCGAAGCTGGGCGCCGAGTGCGCGGCCTCGCGGAAGGGCCCGTAGAAGGCCGACGCCATTTTGATGGCGTACGAGAGAATCGACACGCGCTGCAGGCCCTGCTCGTCCAGCGCGCGGCGCAGCGCCGCCACGCGCCCGTCCATCATGTCGCTGGGGCAGACGAAGTCCGCGCCCCACTTCCCGAGCAGCACCGCCATGTCCGAGAGCACCCGCACGCTCTCGTCGTTGACGACGACGCCGTCCTTCACCAGGCCGCAGTGCCCGTGCGTGGTGTACGCGCACAGGCAGACGTCGACGAAGGTGGGCAGCTCCGGGGCGCGCGCCTTGACTTCACCCAGCGCGGCCTCGAGCGGCGCCAGCTGCTGCGCGAGCCCTTGCCCGTCGTCACGCTTGTGCTCCGGCACGCCGAACAACATGACGCCGCCGGCGCCCCCCTTCTCGAGCGCGCCGACTTCTTCACCCAGCATGTCGGCGCTGACCTGCCACAACCCCAAGCCCGGCCGCACTTCCTGGCGCACGCCCTTGCCGGCGACGACGAAGTACGGCTGCACGAGGTGCCTGGGGCTCAGGCTCGTCTCGTTGAAGAGGGCGCGCAGGGACGGAGTCTGGCGCAGGCGGCGGAGTCGGACGGGGACGTTCATGGCTTGGGGCGCTCCAGGGTGAGGATGGTGTCGACGACGCGAGTGGAATCGATGGCGGTGGGCCAGCTCGGCTGCCGGACGTCGTCCCACGCGCGCGCCGTCGACTGGCCGAAGCACACGACGTGGGCCGGCGCGCGCGCGCCCACCGGGACGGCGGCGACGAAGGCCGCGACGGCCGAAGGGCTGTGGAAGACCGTCGACCAGGTCGCGCTGGTGTGTCGCTCGAGCGCCGGCCCCAGCCCCAGCGCGGGCTTGGTGCGGTACACGACGCGCCGCTCGACGGGCCCCACGCGGGCCAGCAGCTCGAGCGCGGC
>JALHOS010000457.1 GCA_022842905.1 Myxococcaceae bacterium
CGGCTCGCGCCCGAGCCCCCGAGCGCGACGCTGGACAGCGAGGCCGACGACGAGACAGCGGCGGCCGCGCCCACCGACGCCGACGAAGGCTCGGACGAGCCCACCGAGCGGCCGAGGAGCAAGAAGCGTGGCAAGGCACCGCTCGTGGCGGCAGCAGCCGTCGCCGTGGTGCTCGGCGTCGCGGCAGTCGCAGCGATCGCCGTCCTGGCAACGCCTACGGAGGACCCCGGAAGCTCCGCCAAGCCAAGCCCCACGACGACACCCAAGCCCAGGGCCCCCAGCCCGCCGCCGGACCCGACGACGCCAACCGCGCCCGTCGCGCCGGCGCCCACCGCACAGCCCACACCAAGCCCCCCGCCCGTCCCGAAGCCGGACCCCGCCCCCGCGCCGCAGCCGAGCCCGGAGCCCGGCGCGCCCACTCCGGCGAAGCCAGAGCCAGTGCCTCCGGCGACGCCCAAGCCTCAGCCCGTCGAGCCGAAGCCACCCGCGCCTGAGCCGATCGCCGCGCCGCCGCCCAAGCCGGCCCCTGCGCCCATCGAGCCCGCGCCACCCAAGCCCAAGCCGGAACCCGTGGCCGTAGCGAAGCCCGCGCCCAAGCCGGAGCCCGTGGCCGTGGCGAAGCCCGCGCCCAAGCCGGAGCCCGTGGCCGTGGCGAAGCCGGCGCCCAAGCCTGCGCCGCCGAAACCCGAGCCCGTCGCCGCGCGGCCGCCGAAGGAGGCGCCCAAGGCGCTCAGCCCTGGCGCGACCTCGACGGGCCGCATTCGGCTGCGCACGCTGCACGGGAGCGCCGAGGTGCTGATCGACGGCAAGAGCGTCGGCCACACGCCGCTGACCGTCGACGTCCCGTCGGGCATGCACACGGTCGAGCTGAAGGCGCCGGGCGTGTTCCTCGCGCCTCAGCAGCTCAACGTGCGCTTCGCCGCCGAGTACAACATCGAGGTCGACCTGGCGAACTAAAGGCGCGCGGGTCGACGCGAAGGCCTTCAGCCGCCCTGGGCCTTCTGGTGCGCGCGCCCCCAGCCGTCGTAGTGCCGCGAAGCGGCGTCGCCGATCTTCTGAATGTGCTGGTTGTTCAAGTACGCCGAGACCGGCGCGGCGACGAGCGGCATGGCCTTGGACAGCGTCGCCAGCCCCGAGCGCGCGAGCAGCATCGCGGCCAAGCTGCCCAACAGCCGCGGCGACAGCCGCTTGGTCGGCGGCAGACCGTTCGCGTAGCCGAAGAGATCGAGCAGCTCCGTCTTCGCGGTGTCCGGCTTGAGGTTGACCTTGAAGACCGTGGCCACTTCAACCAGCAGCGACAGCTGGAGGTACGTCATGCCCAGGTAGTCGAGCGGAAGCGTCGCCAGTCCAAAGACGCCGGTGACGCCGCCGACCATCGACGCGAGCTGCTTCTTGTCGTCGACGAAGCGCTGGGCCAGCTCCCGCGGCGCCGCCGATGGGTAGCGGGCGGTCAGCTCGTCCAGCTTGCGCCGGGCGCGCGCCGCTTCCTGGTCGATGATGTCCGACAGCCGTTCCCGGCCCAGCTCCTTGAGCTTCGCGGGGCTCCCCTTCGCCGCCGCCAGCCGTTCCAGCAGTGGATCCCACAGTGCCATGACGCGTTGAACGCTAGCAGGCCACCGGACGATCCACGCGCCGGACGGGCAGGAGCGGCTCAGTACCCGTGGTCCAACAGATACAGGTCGATGAGCGCCGCTTCGTCGAACCAGAACTGGTGGCCGCCCTTGGCCTTCCACTTCGAATTGGGCGCCGCGTCGCGCACTTCGAGCATGACGGCGTGGTTGCTCGTGTCCTCGACGGACGCGCGGGCCAGACACCCGGTCCCCGGCGGGTCGCCGAAGCCACCTTCCAGGCAGACCTGATCGCCCACCGCCAGCTTCCGCACGTACAGCTCGGCCAGGTACAGCGAGTCGGCGCACGCCTTGCCCGCATTGGACGTGGTCTTGAAGCGCGCGCAGCGGTGCTCCGCCGGGCCTTTGATGGTCGCCGCCGCGTCCCACAAGCCGGTGGCGCCGCGCTCGCGATCCGCCGTGGCGCGGCAGCCCACCGCGGCCAGCAACACCACCAGCACCGCGCGCACGTTCACCCGACCTTCGTCTCGTCGCCGCCGATGGAATCCAGGAACGCCTCGAGGCGCTGCTGATCGCCAGGGGACAAGGTCACGAAGCGCACGCCCATGCCGTAGCCCTGCTTGTTGGGCACGTTGACGACCTCGCCGTCACAGCGCAGCGCGCGGCTGTCTCCGGGCAGCTGCAGCGACAGCTGCACCCGCTCGCCCACCGCGTGGGGAATGGCGCGGTCGAAGAACACGCCGCCGATCGACAGATCGCGCGTGCTGTGCAGCGAGAAGCCGCGCCGGTCGCGCAGCTCCACCGTGATGTTGACGGCGACTCGGGTCGCCCGCCGTCGCTCGAAGCCGCTCTCACCCATGTGACGACCGCCGTCATAGCACCGGCCCAAGAGATTGGAGCCCCCGTCGAAGCCCACCCCGCGCGCCCCCTCGCGTATGGTCCGGCGCCATGCCGCACCGCTGGGACGACGTGACCGCGCACTTCGAACACCGCGTGACGTTCTCCGAAACCGACGGGCTGGGCTTCGTCCACCACAGCGGCGTCGTCCGTTGGTTCGAACAGTCCCGCGAGGTCTACTTCCGCAAGTACGGCGTCCCGGCGAACGAGCTGTTCCGCAAGGGCTGGTACCTCGCCGTGCGCCAGCTCAACGTCCGCTTCGACAGCTTCTTGGGCTACGAGGACCTGCTCAGCACCCGCGTCGCGTTGACCAAGCTGGGCCGGGTGGCGCTGGACTTCCACTACCGCGTCGACAACCTCACCACCGGCAAGCTCGCGGTGCGGGGCCACACCAACTTGGTCGCCGTCGACGACCGCGGCGACGACCCGCCCACGCTCGGCCGCATTCAGTTCGACCGGCGCCCGTGGGAAGCGCTGCTGGTGCCCGCCGACGAGTTCTTGGGCGCGCCGCAGGGCGCCTGGGTGCCGCCGCGCTGGGAAACCCCGTAAGGCCCGACCCCTTCGAAGAACGAACGCGCCGAACAGACCGTGGCCACTCCTTGGGACACCTCGAAGTACCTGGCGCTCTTCGTGAGCGAGGCGGGCGAGCACGTCCAGGCGCTGTCCAGGCAGGTGGTGCAGCTCGAGCAAGCCCCCACGGCCGCGCTCGTCGACGCGCTCTTTCGCCACGCGCACTCCGTCAAAGGCATGGCCAGCTCCATGGGCTTCGGCGCCACGGCGAGCCTGGCCCACCGCTTGGAGGACTGGCTGTCGGCGCAGCGAGAAGCGCCCGCGGCGGTGGACAAGGCGTCGCTCAACGCGGTGCTCGCCGCGGTCGACGCGCTGGAGAGCCACGTCAAGGCCGCCGAAGCACAGCAGCCCTTCCCCGACGTGCGCGCCGCGCTGGCCGCGCTCGAAGCGCTGCCTCTGCCAGCGCTCCCCACCCCATCGGCGCCGGTGACGTCTCGCCCGTCGTCGCCGGGCTTGTCTTTGCCCAGCCCGGTGCCCTCGGTGCCGCCGCCCCTGCCGAGCGCACCCAGGCCCGCGCCGCCGCAGCTCGGGCCACCGCGACACGCCGTCACGCTGCGAGTGGCGTCGAGCTCCAACCAGCCGGGCGTGCGCGGCTTCTTGGCGTACAAGCGCGCCACGTCGCTCGGCAACGTCTTCGACGTGCGCCCCCCGCTGGACGACATGAAGGCCGGGCGGCTGGCCGACGGGTTGGTGCGCTTCACGCTCGAGACCAGCGCGCCTGAGCCGGAGATTCGCCGCACGTTGTCGGCGATCGCCGACGTGTCCCTCGAGGCCCTCGAGCCGCTCGAAGCGCAGCCCTCCACGCCCACCGTGCCGCCGTCGCCAAGGCCGTCGGCGCCCGTCGAAGAAGCGGCCCGACCGTTGGGCAACGAGCCTGCGCGCACGGTGCGCGTCCGCACGGAGCTGCTGGACCAGTTCTTGGACACCGCCTCGGAGCTGCTGCTGGCCACGGCGCGGGTGCGCGAGGCGACCAAGCCGGTGCCCGAAGCGCAGCGCGCCGGGCTGGACGACGCCGTCGACTTGCTGCATGGGCTGGTGCGCTCGCTGCACGAGAAGGTGATGACGGCGCGCATGACGCCGATCTCCGCGGTGACGGACCGGCTGCCGCGGGCGGCGCGGGACATTGCTCAGCGGCGGGGTCGCGACGTGGAGCTGGTCATCACCGGCGCGGACATCGAGCTGGACCGGGCGATCGTCGACCAGCTGGCCGACCCGGTGCTGCACCTGCTGCGCAACGCCATCGACCACGGGGTGGAGCCGCCAGAAGAGCGGCGCATGCGCGGGAAGGACCCGCGCGGCAAGGTGAGCCTCAGCGTGCGTCGCGTGCGCGATCGCGTGCTGCTCGACGTCGAAGACGACGGCCGCGGCATCGACGCCGAGCGGCTCAAGGCGTTGGCGGTCGAGCGAGGCTTGCTGACGGTGGACGACGCGCGGTCGCTGCCCGAGCGCGACGCGCTGCTCTTGTGCTGCCTGCCGGGCCTGTCGACAGCGGCCGCAGTCACGGACATCTCCGGGCGCGGCGTGGGCATGGACGCCGTCAAGCGCTCCATCGAGGCGGTGGGCGGGCTCATCGACATCGAGTCGACCCGGGGCAAGGGCGCGCGCTTTCGGCTGTCGCTCCCGCTGACCGTGGCCATGGTGCGGCTGCTGCTGGTGCAAGCAGGAGACGACGTGTTCGGGCTGCCGCTGGCGCGCATCTCCGGCGTCGTCGAGGCCAGCCCCGAAGAGCTCGCCTCGTCTGACTCGTCGAAGGTGCTCCACTTCGGTGCGGGCGTGGTGCCGGTGTACGAGCTGAGCGCGCTGGTGGGCGCCGAGGCGGTGGCGGCGCCGAAGGGCCCCATGCCTTACGTCGTCGTCGAGGTGGACGACGGCCGCGTCGCGCTGGCCGTGCAGCGCCTGCTGGGCCAAGAAGAAGTAGTGCTCAAGGCGCTCGTGCGCCCGCTGGACCTGGTGCCGGGCCTGGCTGGCGTGACGATTCTGGGGAGCGGGCGGCCGGTCTTCGTGCTCGACGCCGCCCGCCTCGTGAGCGCATGACGGAGCTGACCGCCCGGCAGGAAGACGCGGTGCGCGAGGTGACGCACCTGGGCGCCGCGCAGGCCGCGACGCTGCTGGCCAAGCTGCTGGGGAACGGCTCGGTCTGGGTGGACGTGCCGCAGGTCGTCCGCGCGAGCCGGGCCCACCTGGTGTCGCTCCTGGGAGGGCGAGACACCCGCGTCGTCGCGGTGCGCTTCGGGGTCGAAGGCCCGCTGCCGGGCGAGCTGTGGTGGGTGCTGCCCAAGGACGACGCGAAGGTGCTGGGCCAGCGGCTGGTGGCGCGCCCGTCCTTCAACGGGCTGTCGTCGAACCTGGGCTTGGCCGTGCGCGAGGCGGCCAACATCGTCGCGTCGGCGTGTCTGTCGTCGGTGGGCACCATGGTGCACGCGCCGCTCTTGCCGACGCCGCCGGAGGTCATCGACGGGCCGACCCAAGCCGTGGTGGCGCAGGCGCCGCACCAGGCCGACCCTTGCACGTTGGCGTCGAGCCACTTTCATTCGGGCACCGGCCCGTTCTTCCGCGGCGTGCTCGTGTGGGCGCTTCAAGACCGCGTGCGCGACGACCTGCTGCGGCGCCTCGGCGTCGGCTGAGCACCCCTCTGCTTCGTTGGCAGTTCTGCTTCGCCTCACTTCGGAGCTAAACGAGGCGCGTGCGTCACACCTCTGCCTCGTGCTTCCTTCCGTCAGCGTTCGCGCTGAGCCTGTCCATCGTCGTCGCCTGCGGCCCTGGGCCGGGCCCGACTGATGCGGGGAGCGGTGGGCGCGGCGGTGGCGCGGCGGGCATGGGCGGCGCTGGCGGGAGCGCGGGCGCG
>JALHOS010000458.1 GCA_022842905.1 Myxococcaceae bacterium
CTTGCTCGGCCGCGCGCTCCCCGGCGTCGCTCGTCGCGTAGCGGCAGTGCCAGACGGGCCGCCCGGCCTTCTCCCACGCGGCCACGACGGCCCTGGCCAGGCCCGCGGCTCCACCTTCCGCGCTGAGGAAGACCTGGCGCCCCGCGCGCTCCAGCTGCGCCGCCGTCGCCGGAGCGGTCGCCGCCAGCAGCGCGGGCTCCGGCGCGCCTGGGGCGTCGAGCAGCGCCTGCGCGGCCCGCCGACTCGTCAACACGTACACGGCGGTGCCCGGGTGCGTCGGCCAGGCCGGCCAGGGCAGCGCCTCGATTTCCACGCAGGGCACGTTGATGGCGGCGACGCCGTGTTCACGGAGCGTCGCGACGTCGTCCGCCGCGTCCTCGATGGTGCGCGTCAACAGCCACCGACTGTGGACCGCCCGAGCCATGGCGCCTTCTCACCAGAGCGCTCGGCGACCCGCCTCGCCACGTGACAAAGCAGTGACCCGGGGCCGACCAACACATGACACGCGCGCTGCGGGGCTGCCGTTTAACCGCGGCCATGGACTCGCTCGCACGCTTCCGCGCGGCGCTCGACGGCGCCCCAGTCGACCGGCCCCCGGTGTGGCTCATGCGCCAAGCCGGCCGCTACCTCCCCGGCTACCGCGAGGTGCGCCGCCAGCACGGCTTCTGGGACGTCTGCCACACCCCGGAGCTGTCAACCCAGGTGGCCCTCGAGCCGCTCGACCGCTTCAAGCTCGACGCCGCCATCGTCTTCAGCGACATCTTGGTGGTGCCGCAGGCGCTGGGCCTGGGCGTCAGCTTCGGCCCCGGAGAGGGCCCTCGGCTCGAGCGCACGTTGCAGTCCGCTTCGGACCTGGCGGCGTGGAAGCGCGACGGCGTGGCGGAGCGGCTGGCCTTCGTGCCCAAGGCCGTCGCCCACCTCAAGCACGCGCTGGCCGGCCGCTACGGCTTGCTCGGCTTCTCGGGCGCGCCCTTCACGCTCTTCGCGTACTGCACCGAGGGCAGCGGCAGCGACGACTTCGCCAAGGCCCGCATCATGCTGCACAAGGAGCCCTGGCTGGCCGAGCGCGCGCTGGCCACCTTGGCCGACGTGTCCGCCGAGTACCTCGAAGCGCAGTGTGAGGCGGGCGCGGACGTGGTGCAGCTCTTCGACACCTGGGGCGGGCTGTTGGACCGCGCCGACTACGTGCGCTTCTGCCTGCCCGCGCTGCGCCGCATCACCGAGCCGCTCAAGGCCCGCGGGCGCAAGGTGCTGCTCTTCGTGCGCGGCGGCCAGCACCTGCTGCCCGTGCTGGGCGACAGCGGCGCCGACGGCTTCGCGCTGGACTGGCGCAGCGACTGGAGCGAGTTCCGCGCGCGCTACCCCAAGGCGATTCTCCAGGGCAACGTGGACCCGCTGTTGTTGTTGGCCGGCGCCGACGCAGTAAGCCCGCGGGTGCGCGCGCTGCTCGAAACGATGCAGCAGGTCGACGCCGGGCGCCGCTGTATCGTCAACCTGGGCCACGGCATTCACAAGGACACCTCGCCGGACGCGGTCGCCGCGCTCTGTGACGAGGTGAAGGTCCATGCCTGAGGCCGTCGACGTCGCCGTGGTGGGCGGCGGGCTCGCGGGCCTGGCCGCCGCGCTGGCGCTCGAGGCGCAGGGGCGCCGCGTCGTCGTGCTCGAGGCCGGCCCCACGCTGGGCGGCAAGGCGGGCACCCGCAGCACGGCGGCAGGCGACTTCCCCACCGGGCCCACGTCCTTCAACGGGCGCTCCCCCGCGTTCTGGCGGCTGCTCGACGGGCTGGGCTTGTCCGAGCGCGCCACGAAGCTGCACCCCCGCGCCAGCGCGCGCTTCATCGTGCGCGGCGGCCGGCTCGAAGGCCTCCACCCCAACCCGCTGAGCGTGCTCACCACCGGAGCGCTGTCGTTTGGCGACAAGCTGTCGCTGGCGAAGGACTTCCTCGGCTTTGGCCCCGCACCGTCGCAGGCCGCCGACGAGACACTGGACGCCTTCCTCGAGCGCCGCTTCGGCCGCGCGCTGGTCGACCACTTCTTCGCCGCGGTGCTGACCGGCATCTTCGCGGGGGACCTAAAGCAGCTGTCAGCCACGTCCTGCATGCCGGCGCTCGTCACCGCCGAGAAGGAATACGGCAGCGTGCTGCGCGGGGCGCTCTCGGCGCTGCGCACCAAAGAAGCCGGCGCGCGGCCGGGCCTCTTCACCCTGGACGGCGGGTTCGGTTGCATCGGCGAGGCCGCGGCCAAGCGCCTGCCCAACCGCACGAGCTGCCCGGTGTCGGCGCTCGAGCGCACCAGCACCGGCGTCCTGCTCCGCCACGCCCAGGGGGAGCTGCTGGCCAAGGACGTCGTGCTGGCCACCGAGGCAGCGCAGGCGGCCACGCTCTTGGCGCAGCTCTGCCCGGCGGCATCGAGCGTGCTGGCCGGCTTCCGCTACGCGCCGCTCGCGCTCGCGCAGTGGGCCGAGGCGACGGAAGGCGACAGCAAGCTGCCGTACGGCTTCGGCTACCTGGCGGCTCCCATCGAAGGGTGCTTCGCGTTGGGCACGCTGTTCGTCGGAGACCTGCAGTCCCAGACGCCGCGCCGCTTCTCCACGTTCGTCGGCGGGGGCCTCTTCCCCGAGCGCGCGGCGCAAAGCGACGAGCTGCTGTGGGAAGGCGTGCGCGCCGACGTGCAGCGGCTGTCCGGCGGCGTCGTCGGCCAGCCGTTGGGGGTGGTGCGCTGGCCCCAGGCCGTCTTCCAGCCGCCGCTGGGCCACGCCGCGGCGCTCGCGACGCTGACGCAGGCGCTGGCCGGCGTTCCCGTCGTCTTGGCCGGCAGCTACTTCGGCGGCGCGGCCATGAAGGACGCGCTGGCGAGCGGCTTCGCGGCGGCAGAGCTGGTGCTGCAGCCGCGCGGCGCTCCGGCCGCTCGCCCACCCGTCGGTGACGCGGCGGCGCGAAGTGCGGGAGGTGCGGCGTGAGCCAGCCCATTCCCGTCGGCGTCGTCGGGGTGTCGTGGCGCACGGCGTCCACGCGGCTGCGCGCGCAGCTGGCGGCGCTGGCGACGGACACCACTTCCCCCATCACCGCGCTGCGCGACGGCGGCTACGTGCACGGCGCCATGTGCGTGGCGACCTGCTCCCGCACCGAGTGGCTCTTCACCGCGGACAACCCCGACTGGGCCGGCGCCTTGCTGCGCGGAGCCCTCATCACCCGCATTCCCGAGCTGCCCGTCGACGCCGTGCACGTGCGCGCGGGCGCCGCGGGGCTCCACTACCTCCTGCGCGTCGCCGTCGGGCTGGACTCCGTCGCCGAAGGTGAGGGCGCGGTGGGTCGACAGCTCCTCAAGGCCTTCGAGGCGGCGCGCGCGGCGGGGCACACGGACAAGCGGCTGCGTCAGGTGTGGAAGCACCTCGAGCGGCTGCTCCACCTGCGCAAGGACAGCGTGCCCACCCAGCGGACGTTGGGCGTGCAGGCGCTGGTGCGCGAAGCGCTGCGCGAGCGGAACGTGCGCACCGTGGCCGTGCTGGGCAAGGGCGACTTCGGCCAGGCCATGGAGCGCTCGCTGGTGGCGCACGGCGGCTGGCGCGTGACGAGCTGGTCCCGCGCTTCCCTGGACGCGCTCCACCGCGAGCTGCCGACGTACGACGCGTTGGTGGTGTGCACGGCCGGCGCGCAGAGCTGGCTTCAATTGCCCCACGTGTCCCACGGCGCCCTGGTGGTGGACGCGGGCTCGCCGCCGCAGGTGTCGAGCGCCCCGGGGTGGACGGTGGTGGACTTGGACCAACTGCTCGCCCGGCCGGAGCTCCAGCTGCCGGAAGCCGAGCGGGAGCGCCTCGACGAGCTGGTGCACGACGCCATGGACGAGCTCCACGCGACGCTGGCCTCTCCCACGCGCGCGGCGACGCTGGCAGCCATCGACGCCGAGCGCACGGCGTTCTTGAACGAGCAGCTGCCGCAGCTCCTCGAAGGGCTGCCCAAGGACCAGGTCCGCGCCGTCCGCCGCGCGGTGGGCGCCTTCACCCACGCCATTCTGCAGCGCACGCGAGAGGTGTCGTCATGAGGCAGTACGTCGTCGGAACGCGGGGCAGCGCGCTGGCGCTGTGGCAGACGCGGCACGTCAGCGCGCTGCTCGCACAACGGCTGGGCGCCGTCACCGAGCGCGTCATCACCACCAAAGGAGACGTCAGCCAGGCCGAGAAGCTGGCCGGGCCGCTCGAGAAGGGCTTCTTCACCGAGGAGCTCGAGGCCGCGCTGCGCGCCCGGGAAATCGACTGGGCGGTGCACTCGCTCAAGGACCTGCCCACGCGCGCGCCCCAGGGCCTGACGTTGGGCGCGGTGCTCGAGCGCGCCCCGGCCGGCGACCTGCTGTTGGTGCGGCCCGACGCCGTGGCCGGCGAGCCCGGGCTTTCGGTGCCGCTGAAGGCCGGCGCTCGGGTGGGCAGCTCGTCCCTGCGCCGCGAAGCCATGCTCGGCCACTACGCGCCGCAGGCGAAGGCGAGCCCGCTGCGCGGCAACGTGCCGACGCGCGTCGAGAAGCTCAGGCGCGGCGACTACGACGCCATCATCCTCGCGGAGGCCGGCGTGGCGCGGCTGGGCCTGGACCTCTCCGGGCTGGTCGCCTTCCAGCTCAACCCCACGCGCTGGGTGTGCGCCCCGGGCCAAGGCGCCGTCGCGGTCCAGTGCCGAGAGGACGACACCGAGCTGTGCGCCGCGCTCGGCAGCATCGCCCACGGGCCCACCGCGCAGGCCACCGGCCTCGAGCGGGACTTCCTGCGCATTCTGGAAGGGGGCTGCACGACGCCCTTCGGCTGCTACGTGCAGGGCGGCCTCGCGCACCTGGGCCTGGCCACGCCGCACGGCTGGCGCAGCGCCCGCGTCGAGCTCCCCGCCGCGCCCACGCCACCCTGGCTCCAAGCGCAGCTCGACACCCTCGGCAGCACCCCCTCGGAGGAATCCCATGACTGGCTCACCCGGCGCGTCTGAGCGCCTCTTCGCCCACGCCCGCAGGTTGATGCCCGGCGGCGTGTCCAGCCCCGTACGCGCGTTCGGCTCGGTGGGCGGAACGCCGCGCTACTTCAGCAAGGGCCAGGGCGCGCTCGCCTGGGACGAGGACGGCCGGCAGCTGGTGGACTTCTGCATGGCCTGGGGCCCGTTGATTCTGGGGCACGCACACCCACGGGTGGTGGAAGCCGTCACCAAGGCCGCGGTCGACGGGCTGGCGTTCGGCACGCCGCACCGGCACGAGGTGGCGCTGGCGCAGCTGGTGCTCGAGGCCTTCGCGCCCTTCGAACGGGTGCGCTTCGTCGTGTCCGGCACCGAGGCCGTCATGACGGCGATGCGGCTGGCCCGCGCGCACACCGGCCGCAGGCTGCTGCTCAAGTTCTCCGGCTGCTACCACGGGCACGCCGACGCGGTGCTGGTGAAGGCCGGCAGCGGGGTCGCCACCTTGGGGCTGGCGGACTCCGACGGCGTCACGGCGGCGGCGGCGGCGGACACGGTGGTGGCGCCGCTGGGAGACACCGAGGCGCTGGAGGCTGTCTTCAAGCAGCACGGCGACGCCTTGGCCGCGGCGGTGCTCGAGCCCTTGCCGGCCAACAACGGGCTCTTGGTGCAGGACAAGCGCTGGCTGGCTCGCCTCAGGGAGCTGACGGCGCAGCACGGCGCGCTGCTCATCTTCGACGAAGTCATCTCCGGGTTCCGCTTCGGCTTCCACGGCTACGGCAAGGTGCTGGGGCTGCAGCCGGACCTCACCACGCTGGGCAAGATCATCGGCGGCGGGCTGCCGGTGGGTGCGGTGGTGGGCCGGGCGGACGTGCTGGACCGCCTCGCCCCGCTGGGCCGCGTGTACCAAGCCGGCACCATGGCGGGGAACCCGGTGGCGC
>JALHOS010000459.1 GCA_022842905.1 Myxococcaceae bacterium
GTCGTACTCCACGAAGGCGTCCGTTCCCGAGAAGACGGCGACGCGCGGGCTGTTCCACGCGCTGCCCTTCGGCGGCACCAGCCCGTCGCTCAGGCGCTCGGCGTTGGTGACGCCAGGTGACTGCTTGGGCGCCCGGCCCCCGAGGAGGCCCGGGGCGCCGCCGAACGCGCAGGCGCTGAAGCCCAGCAGCAGCGCGGCCCCCGTGACGGTCAACCGTGTCATGTCGGTTCTTCGCCTCTCCCCCAAGCCGGCCGCTGGGCGCTCTTCGGTGGCCCGCCTAGCAGGAGATCCACGTTCGGCAACCGCGGCGTTGTGCTCGCAAAGTCATTTCGAAGGGATGCGCCAGTGTCGGACGAAGTGTGCGACGGCTCGCGGGCTTGAGTGTCCTTCGGGAAACGACAGACTCCGTCGTCCCCCGCACCCACCGAGGAACTCCCCATGTCGAACACCATTGGCCGCGCTGGTTCTGCCGTCCCGCTCGCTCCGTCGGCGCCCGTCAAGGCGTCCAGCCCGGCGGCGCCCGCGGCCCCGGCAGCGCCTGCGAAGGCGAACGGCCCCCTCGACACGCTCGGCGCGTCGAAGCTCATGGGGAACTTCCGCGGCAAGGTGATGAAGCTCGCCCTCGAGCAGGCGGCGGCTGAGCACAGCGTGGGTACGTCCTTCAGCGCGGGCCTCATCGGCGGCAGCGTGCGCGTGGCCGAGCGGGTGGCGCTCAAGGACACCAAGGTCTTCAAGGACCTCGTCCAGGCGGACCGGCGGCGGCTCGAGGCCACCAAGCAGAACCCCAACCTCGTCTGGGCGCAGACCCGGGCGCTGGTGGGCGCGTCGGCGTCGGTTGGGCTGCCCCTGGGCATCGGCGGGAGCGTCGGCCTGTCGGGCAACGTCGAGGTGAGCGCCACCGTCGCGCACGACGTCAAGGGCGTCGGCGACATCGACGACGCGGTGAAGAAGCAGCTCAAGACCATGGTGGTGCCCTTCGACGCGGAGGCCTTGCAGAAGCTGGGCGCGACGCCGGGCACCGAGTGGATGTTCCGCGGCACCGTGGGCGCGTCGGCCGGCGTGTCGGTGGGCACGTCGGCCACCGGCGGTGTCGGCGTCGACGGCCTGGGCTTCACCGCGAGCGCGTCGGCCGGCGTCTCGGCGGGGCACACCGAGGTGTTCCTCAAGAACGTGAAGGTGCTGGGGGACAACAAGGTCTTCGTGCAGGTGTCCAAGGACGACACCAACGCGCTGACCGCGTCCGCCAACGCGCGGCTGGGGCTGACGGTGGACGTGCCCGGCGTCAACGGCGGGCTCGTCGGCAAGGGCGTGGACCTGGTCGAGCGCGAAGCCGAGAAGCGGCTCGCCCTGAGCGCCGGCGCGTGGGCCACGGTGGCCGCCGGAGACAAGGTCATGGGCGCGGCCGTGCTCGACCTGAGCAACGCGGCGCACCGCGAGGCGTACGACACCATTCTCCGGTCCACCCCGCAGGCTGCGGCCCAGTACATCCTCAAGAATCGGCTGGGCCCCGAGTACACCGAGACGCGCACCGGGACGAACACCGGCATCAACGTCAGCTTCGGCGGTGAGTCGGTGCTCGCCGTCGGTACGGCGCGCGGCACCACCAACGGCGTCATCGAAGACGCGGGCGGCGTGACGCTGCTCAAGGAGACCAACTACGACCGCAACGTCGGCGGCTTCCTGCCGCGGCTGTTCAACGGCGAAGAGCGCACGGTGTCGGTGCGCGCCGGCTCCGTGCAGCGCGGCGCCGACAAGCAGCGCGGCGTGGCCGTCACGCTCAACGTCAAGGACCGCAACCTCAAGGCCAACGAAGCCCAGCAGCTCAGCCGCTTCGGCCAGGCCGTGGGCGCGCCCATCGACGGGCTGCCGACGCCCAAGTCCGGCGAGCTGGGGGAAGCCCGCTACGACGTGCAGCTCGCGCTGACGGACAAGCACATCGAGAAGCTGCGCACCTGGCAGGACAAGGACATCATCACCGCGTTCGCCGCGGCGCAGGCGGAGATCGACGGCAGCAAGAAGCTCCCGCCCTGGTATTCGCGCCCGGACGTGTTCGAGAACTACAAGTTCCAGCTCAACTACCCGCACAACTCGGACGACGGGCGGCCGGACCCCCGCGTCGAGTACAAGGACCGCTTCGGTCGCGACCTCGACGACGACGTGGCCAGCGAACGCGCCGCCCAGCTCATCGCCAAGCGCGTCGTCGAAGCCCGCGGCAAGCCTCCGGAGCAGTGGGGCAAGGTGCTCGAGGCCGTCGGCAAGCAGGCGTCCATCGACGTGCGCGCGGCCATGCTCGCCATGCACAAGCTGTCCGGCGCCTACGTCACCCAGCTCGACGTCACCGTCGGCGGCACGACGCACAAGGCGTCGACCAAGCTGCCCGCGCCGCCGTCGCTGGCCGCCACCGTCGGCACCGTCATGGGTCCGCCGGCGTAAGCCCGCTCGCACGTCACTGGGACGTTGTGAAACGAAGCGCCGCCGCGGTCAGCCTCGCTGACCCGACGGCGCTTCGTGTGCATTCGCCGTCCGACCGCACACGTCGGCGCGCGCGGCCCAGCTGACGAAACGTCTGACCTCAGCGCACAGTCGGCTTTCTCAGGAAATGCGACTGTTCCTGCCCAGGCGTGTCCCCAGTCGAGAGGGTCGTCCTCTCCTTCGAAGGAGCGCGCCATGTTCGGGTCCATGAGTGGGGTTGGGCGGTTGGGTGGGCTGCTGGCGGCGCGTGGCGCGGCCGTGGGTTCGCCGTCGGCGCTTCGGCAGGCCGCGTCGGTGCTTCGCGGCGTCGTTGGTGATGCCTTTTCGAGTCGCCAGGCTTCGGCGGGCGGCGTGCTGCCCCAGGGCGGCGCGCTGAGCAGTCCACTGGGCGGTCTGGCGCAGCGGTTGATTTCGCACTTCGCGCCGGCGCTCTCGACGCTGTCGACGGGCTCCCTTGCGCGGCAGTTGGGGCAGGCGACGGGAGCGACGGCGCTGCGGGCGCTGGGGAACTTTGGCTCGCAGCAGAGCGCGGCGACGGGCTCGGTGGTGACGCCGTCGCTCGCGGACCGCGGGGCGCCGCTCACGCTGGCTGACTTCTTCGGCGCTGCGGGCACGTTCAACTACCCCACGCCGAACACGTACAACTCGGCGACGAACCCGTACGCGGGCTTCGCCTCGGCGGCCGCTCCGAGCTCCGCCGGGTCGCTCAGCTCGGGCGCCGTCGGCAGCCTGCCCACGTCCTTCGGCTCGAGCGCGGCGGCCGCGACGGCGGCGTCGGGCGGCGGTGACTTCGAATCGGGGCTGCTCAGCAGCATTCAGGGCCCGCCAGCCATGCCGGCCAACGTGAAGGACGAACGGCAAATGCTCGAGTACCAGCGCGCCATGCAGCTCTACACGGCCATGGTGCAGATGGTGACGCAGGTGATGCAGATGCTCCACGAGGCTCGGAAGAACATCATCCAGAACCTCCGCGCCTAACCTGGCCTGGCGCCAGCGGGATGATCCAGATCCGCAACTTTCGAGGGCTCTTCGCCGATTCTTATGAAGTGCGAATCTCCGCCCACCCGCGGGGTTGCCGTCAGGAGAGTCCATGAGCGTCGGACCCATTGGAAATCAAGGAGTTAGCACCGTCATCGGGACGGGCGGCACGACCGTCACCGGAGGCGTCGGCTCCACGTCGGGCACCGCGCTGGTGCAGGCCGCGAAGATTCTCAACGGCATTGCCGGGGACCTCTTCGGCAAGAAGGGCGGCACCCAGAAGGCCGAAGTCAAAGACCGCGGCGCGTTGAACAGCCCGCTGGCCTCGCTCGGCAAGCAGCTGGTGCAGCGCTACGCGCCCGAGCTCAAGGACCTCTCGGCGAAGGACCTGAGCAACCAAATCAACGTCGGCCGGGGTGGCACGACGGCGCGGCCCCTGGGCGGCACGGGGACGACGCGCAGCGCGGCGAGCGCGCAGGTGATTCCCACGGCGTTCGCGGATCGCGGCTCCCTGGCCAGCGTCGCGCAGACGGTGCTGAGCACCGGGCTTCAGTCGCTGACCAACGCGCTGGACAACCTCACCTCGTCAGGCTCGAGCGCGTCGTCCTCTTCGTCCGCGGCCACGGGCTTGGGGTCGCTGCTCTCAGGCATTGGCTCGTCGTCGTCCGCGGCGACCGGCTCGTCGGGTGGTGACTTCGAGTCCGGGCTGCTCAGCAAGATTCAAGGCCCGCCGCCCATGCCGGCCAACGTGAAGGACGAGCGGCAAATGCTCGAGTACCAGCGCGCCATGCAGCTCTACACGGCCATGGTGCAGATGGTGACGCAGGTGATGCAGATGCTCCACGAGGCGCGCAAGAACATCATCCAGAACCTGCGCGCGTGACGCTGTCGGTGGCTGGGCAGTCGGCCGGCGGCTAAGCAGCGCGGCCATGCGACGCGCCCTCTACGCTGGCTCCTTCGACCCGCCGACCAACGGACACCTCTGGGTGCTCGAGGAAGGCGCGCGGCTGTTCGACGAGCTCGTGGTCGTCGTCGGGCAGAACCCGCAGAAGAAGGGCAGCTGGAGCGTCGAAGAGCGCGTGGCGATTCTCGCGCAGTGTGTCGCGCACCTCCCCAACGTCAGCGTGCGGCACTTCGACGGGCGCTACCTGGTGCGGGTGGCGGCGCAGCTGGGCGCGCGGTACCTCCTTCGCGGCCTGCGCAACGCGTCGGACTTCGCGTACGAGCAGACGATTCGAAACGTGAACCGGGACTTGGAGCCGTCCGTCGAGTCCGTCTTCCTCATCACCCCCAGAGAGCTCGCCGAGGTCAGCTCGTCGACGGTGCGCGGCATGGTGGGCTTCGAAGGCTGGCAGGACGTCGTCGCCACGAAGGTCCCCAAGCCGGTGCTGGAGCGGCTGCTCCGCGCGCGGTGAAGACGTTCGTCCTCGGGCTCACCGGCTCGGTGGGCGCCGGCAAGTCCACCGCGGCGCGGGCGTTGGAGGAGACCGGCTTCGCGCGGCTGGACGTGGACGACGTCATTGCAGCGGCGCTGCGTGCGCGCGCGGGCGCGGTGCTGGCGGTGGTGCCGCAGGCGAGGGCTCCCGACGGCCAGCTGGATTCGAGGCGGCTGTTTGGTGCGACCCTTGTCGACACGGCGCTGCGGGCGCAGGTTCAGGCCCTGGTGCTCGACGATGTGCGCGCAGCCGTTCGCGCCTGGCGCGGGGCGCTGACGCAGCCCGGTGTGCTCGAGGCGGCGCTGCTCTTCGAGGTGGGGTTGGACGCGCTGTGTGAGGCGACGGTGTGCGTCACGTGTGCGACGGCGGTGCGGCGGGCGCGAGTGGAAGCGCGGGCGACGGCGAGCGCGGCGTTGTTCGATGCGGTGGAGGCGGCGCAGTGGCCCGAAGAAGACAAGGCGCGGCGAGCGGGAGAGGCGCTGAGCGGAGAGAGCTCGGCGCCCGCGCTCGCGCAGTGGTGCGCGCGCTGGGCGGCGACGGCGAGCGTCGCGCTGGAGTCGTCGCGCGCGGACCGGTGACGGGGGCAGCAGGCGCGCGCGAGAAGCGCTCTGCGTTCTGAGCCGAGTCGCCTCAGAGATTGGCTTCTCGGTACGATCTACTCGCTGTGTATGGTTCGCCATGACTTCTCGACCGGGTGTGCTCGCGATCGCGTTGGTCGCTCTGGCCTGCGGGTGTGACGCGCCAAAGCTCGAGGTTTGCGAAAACGCTCCATGCGGCAAGGCCGACGCGGGGAACGTCACCTCGCGCGATGCCGGCGCAGGCGGACTCTCGGGGGCCGGCGGCGTTGCAGGTTCGTCGGGCACGGGAGGCACAGCAGGTGTCGGGGGCGCAGCGGGTGCGGGAGGCGCAGCGGGTGCGGGAAGCGCAGCGGGCGCGGGGGGCGCAGCGGGCGCG
>JALHOS010000460.1 GCA_022842905.1 Myxococcaceae bacterium
TCCAACAACGCCACCTTCACCTCCGGCCTCACCGCTGGCGCCGTCGGCCACACCGGCGTCGGCGCCAACTTCTCCGGCGGCGTCGCCACCGTCGCCATGGGCAACACCATTCCCGACTCACCCCAAGTCTTCGTCGAGGCGTGGATCTGGCCTCAGTCCGTGTCCATGACCGGCCAGGGTGTCATCGCCGCGAAGCAGGGCGCGTGGAGCTTCCGGTACCTCACCGGTCCGTCGGTGTCCGACCTGGACTTCATGGTGACGACGCGTGCGTCGAGCCCCAGCTGCACGGTGGCGACGGCGGGCGCCGCGATTCCCACGACGACCTGGAGCCACGTCGAGGCGTTCTACGACGGGCTCAACGTGGCGATCGCGCTCAACGGGCGAGTGATTGCGCGAGCGGCCTGCGCGAAAGGCGCGCTGGCCGGCAGCGTCGGCACCCCGCTGAGGATCGGCGGCGGCCCCACGGCAGAGCGCTACCTGGGCTTCCTGGACAGCCTGCGCGTGCGCTCCTTCGCGCAGATTCCGCAGACCGACATCTTCCCGGACAACCCGTTCCCGGGGAGCACGATCTTGACCCGCGCGCAGATGGATCAGCTCAACCTGTGGACCGGCCGGCCGTTCAACCGCTGGCAGCTGTGCTTCCGCAAGAGCGTGGGCCCGGCGACGGCGGCGGCCTTCCACACCGCCTGCGACTACCGCGGCCCGACCATGACGATCATCCGCACTGCGAACCGCGTGTTCGGCGGCTACACCCGGCTGTCCTGGAATCAGGCCTCGATCTACGGCTACTACGACTCGTCAGCCTTCCTGTTCACCATGCTGCCCACGCCCAAGCGCTACAACCACATGGGCTACGGCGCGAGCAGCTACCCCGGGACGATCTACAACAACGCGAGCTACGGGCCGACGTTCGGCAACGGCCACGACATCTACGTGAACGGGACGCTCGACATCGGCTACTGCAACTTCCCCTACAGCTACAACTGCAACCAGCGCACGGCCGGGACGCCGGAGAACGCCTGCAGTCAGGAGCTGTGCGGCGTGAACGCGAGCAGCGGCGCGGCCACCGCGGCCGTCCAAGAGCTCGAGGTCTGGTACGAGGAGTAAGCGGCTGGCCGGACGACCTCGCCTATGGCAATGAGCGGCATGCCTCGGGAACTGATCGACCTGCACATTCACGTCGGTGGCGCCGTCGCCCCCCACGTCCTGTGGTCCATCGCCCACCAGCAGGGCTTCAAGCTGCCGGTGCGCACCTACTTCGAGTTCGTGGAGCTGATCACGGCGAGCCCGGACAAGGTCGGCGGGCTCGACGACTACCTGAAGATCATGCACACGGTGACGGAGAAGATTCAGAGCTCGCCGATGGCGATCGAGCGCTCCGTCTACGAGGTGATCGGCAAGGAGTACCGGTCCAGCCGGGTCACGCAGATCGAGCTGCGCTTCAACCCGGCCAAGCGCAACCTGAACAGCGAGCTCGACCTCGACCACATCATTCACGCGGCGATCCGCGGCATGGACCGCGCGACGCTCGAGTACGGCGTCAAGGCGTGCCTGATCTTCTGCCTGGCGCGGGAGTTCGATCACCGCCTCAACGCGATCATCGTCGAGAAGGCGATCAAGTACCGGAACCGCGGCGTGCTGGGCATCGACCTGGCCGGCACCGAGTCGAACGCGATCGAGCTCCAGCCCGACATCGTCAGCCAGTACGTCGATCTGTTCGAACACGCGCGCAAGGCGGGGCTCAAGTCGACGGTGCACACGGGGGAGACGAAGGGCACCGGCGCCGAAGGGGTGATCGCCGTCGTCGAGAAGCTCAAGCCCAACCGTATCGGCCACGGGATCCGCGCGGCGTACGACGAGGCGGCGATGAAGCTCTTGCGCGAGCGCGACGTGGTGCTCGAGCTGTGCCCCACGAGCAACCTCCAGACGAAGGCCGTCGAGGGCATCAAGGAGTTCGAGCACATCGTGCGCACGTTCTGGGACCGCGGCGTGAAGGTGACGATCAACACGGACGGCCCGTACCTGCTGACGACGGACATGCGCCGGGAGATCGAGCTGGTGGAGAGCAACCGCATTCTCACGCCGGAGCAGATCGACCAGACGCTGCGCTGGGCACGGGACTACTCGTTCATCCGCAGCTAGGGTGCGGCGCGCGCCATGGGGGACTCCATGTACGAGTCGGTGTTGAGACCGCTCCTGTTCCGCCTGCCCGCGGAGCCCGCCCACCAGCTGGGCCTGTGGGGCTTGGGGCTGTTGGATCTGGTGCCCGAGTACGCGGCCAAGCTCGCGCGGGAACGCGCCGCGGCTCCGAAGCTGACGCAGCGCATCGCCGGCCTCACTTTCCCCAACCCGATCGGCGTCGCGGCTGGGCTCGACAAGAACGCCGAGGCGCTGCCCGGGCTCTTCGCCTGCGGGTTCGGCTTCGTCGAAGTCGGCACCGTCACGCCGCGGCCGCAGGACGGCAACGAAGCGCCGCGCCTCTTCCGCCTGCCGGAGCACCACGCGCTCATCAACCGCATGGGCTTCAACAACGCGGGCATGGACGCGCTGGCGTCGCGGCTCTTCGAGTTTCAGGACCGTCCGGGCCCGGTCGGCGTCAACCTCGGCAAGAACAAGGCGACGCCGAACGCCCAGGCCGCCGAAGACTACGCCGCTGGCGCCCGCCGCTTGGGGCCGCTGGCCGACTACCTCGTGGTGAACTTGAGCTCACCGAACACGCCGGGCCTCCGCGAGCTGCAGGAGCCGGCGATGCTCGAGGGCATTCTGCGGGCCGTGCGCGCCGAGGTGCGCGAAGAGAAGCCGGTGTTCCTCAAGATCGCGCCGGACCTGACCGACGAGGCGATCGACGCGGCGGTGGACGTGGCGATCAGCTGTGACGTGGACGGGCTGGTCTGCACCAACACGACGGTCGGGCGGCCGGTGGATCACGAGCACAACGCCGAGCGCGGCGGCCTGTCCGGCAAGCCGCTGCGCGATCGCGCGACCGAGGTGGTCCGCCGCGTCTTCCGGCACACCAACGGCACGATGCCGATCATCGGCGTGGGGGGCGTCTTCTCGGTGGACGACGCGTGGGAGAAGATCTGCGCGGGCGCCTGTCTGGTCCAGGTCTACACGGGCTTCATCTACGAGGGCCCGGAGCTCCCGCTGCGCCTCAAGAAGGGCCTGACGGAGCTGGTCGAGAACGCCGGGCTGTCCAGCGTGTCGCAGGCGGTCGGACGCGACGCGTGAAGTGGGCGCTGTGCGCGGCGCTGGGCCTGGCGGTAACGGCGCGCGCCGGCGCGCGGGACTCGGCGTTCAACCCCGGTCGCATGGGGCCCAACGCGGTGCCCACGATCCCCGGTGACTCGCCGTGGCCCGGCACCCACATTCGCTCGGGCCTCGGGGTCGCCGTGCAGCGCGCGATGTCCCCCACCGGCGGGCCCGACTGGTCGCTGACGGTCCCACTTTTCCTGAGCGTTCCGTTCGGGACCCGCGTGGCGCTGTTGTCCGACGGCACGCCGCTCGAGGCGTTCTGGGTGTCGCCTGAGTCCCAACGGGGCTGGGGGCTGACGCAGGGCACCGGCGTGGTGCAAGGCGACACCCGCCTGGGCGCCAAGTTCCTGCTCCTGGCGGATCCCGCGCTGCCGGCGATCGCCCTGCGCCTGGTGTTCAAGACCACGACGGGCAAGGGCCGACCGCTGCGGCGATTCCTCGACGCGCCGGGCTACCTCATCGATCTCCCGTTCGCCTACCGCTGGCAGCTGCCCCGCCGTCTCACGCTGGAGCTGGGCGGGGCGATCGGCTTCCTCGCCTGGCAACAGCCGGACTACGCGCAGAACGACGCGTACACGTACTTCACGCGGGCGATCCTGAGCGGGCCCTGGTGGCAGGCTGGGCTCGAGCTGCGCGGCTTCGTCGGCTGGCAGCGCCGCGATCGCCCGATCACCGTGGAGGCCTTCGGCAGCCTCGCGTTGCACCGCCTCGTGGCGCTTTCGTTCAGCGCGACGGCGAACCTGCAGGACCCCGCGTACCAGCAGCTGTCCGTTGGCGTGCGCACTGCGCTGGAGTCACCGTTCGTCGAACAGCCCAAGCACCCTCCGACCACGCTGCCGAGCCTGGGACGGTAGCCGTCAGCCTGTCGCGGAGCTGAAGCCCAAGGCGACGGACGACCACGACCACCACGGAGCGGGCGAGCTCGCCTCTGTCCTGTTCGGAGGGTCACACGCCGCGGCCCAAGCCCGCCGCGCAGGATTATCGCCGCAGCGAGGGAGGCGCCAAGACCGGGAGAACGATCGAACCCGGGCTGCGGCTCAAGAACGGTCCACCGAGCCCCTCAGCGTCCCCGGTCTTCAGGCCGGGCGCACGCCCTCCGCGCATGACGACCGACGCGGCGCGTGAGGAGCCAAAGCCGGGAGAACGTTCGAACCCGGGCTGCGGCTCAAGAACGGTCCACCGAGCCCCTCAGCGCCCGCGGTCCTCAGGCCGGGCGCACGCCGAGGATCTGGCGCGCCTCTGCGGGGCTGGCGATCTCTCGTCCGACCTCACGCGCAACGCGAGCCAGCGCTTCGATCAGCGGCCCGTTGCCCGCGGCCCTGGAGCCGTCAGGCAAGTAGAACGTGTCTTCGAGACCGGTGCGCAGATCGCCACCTAGCTCCGCGCAGCGGCGGTGTAGCGCCCAGACCTCCTGCCGACCGATGCCAATGACCTGAAAGTGCGTGCCGGGCAGCATCTCGTCGCGCAGCGGCTCGAGCCAGCTGGCCTTGTTGGGCATGCCCGACTCGACGCCCATGACCAACGAGACGTGCGGCGGGCTGGGCACGAGTCCCTTGCGAGCGAACAGCGCGACGGAGCGGAGGATCCCCGTGTCGAAGCACTCGCACTCCGGCACCACGCCGAGCCGAGCCATGGCTTCGGCGAACGCGGTCACCTTCTCAACCGGGTTGTCGAACAGCAGCGGCGGCCACGCCCACTCGTTGTTGGCCTTGAGCTTGAGGTAGTTGAGCGACCCCGCGTTGAGCGCCGCCAGCTCCGGCCGCACGCGCTCGAGGCACGCCAGCGGGCCGCTCAGGTCCGGCCCCACGACGCCCGTCGACATGTTGATGAGCAGGCCTGGCACCTTGGCGCGGATCGCCGCGCACACGGCGTCGGCGACGTCGGGGTCCCACGAAGGGAAGCGCCCCTGCCCTGGCTCCTGCCGCCGAAAGTGCACGTGGACGATCGCCGCGCCCGCGTCATGGGCGCGCCGGGCCTCCTCGGCCAGCTGCTCCGGAGTGACCGGCACCGGGTGCTGGGCGGGATCCGTCAGCACGCCGGTCAACGCGCAGGTGAGCACTGCCTTGGGTGAGCTCATGATCGTGTCCCTTCACCAGCTGCTGCGCACTGGCCGGCCTTCGTCGAACCCGGCGGCGCTCTGCACGCCGACCACGGCGCGCTGGGAAAACTCTTCCTGAGACTTCGCGCCCGCGTACGTGAACGCGCTGCGGACGCCCGCCACGATCCGATCGATCAGATCCTCCACGCCCGGCCGCTGGGGATCGACGTACATGCGCGAGCTGGAGATGCCTTCCTCGAACAGCTCCTTGCGCGCCCGCTCGAAGGCCGAGTCCGTCTGCGTGCGCGCCTTGACCGCCCGCTGCGAGGCCATGCCGAAGTTCTCCTTGTACAGCCGCCCGTCGCTGTCGCGGAGGACGTCCGCCGCGCTCTCGGCGGTGCCGGCGAACCACGAGCCGATCATGACCGACGACGCGCCCGCGGCCAGCGCCAGCGCGACGTCCCGCGGGTGCCTCACGCCACCGTCCGCGCAGACGGCCTTGCCCTTGGCCCGGGCCGCCGCGGCGCAGTCGAGC
>JALHOS010000461.1 GCA_022842905.1 Myxococcaceae bacterium
GGCCCCACCGGCGCGGGCGGCGGCCCCACCGGCGCGGCCGGCGCCGAGATGACCGCCGGGCCTTCGGGGAGCTTGCTGCCTTCGAGTCCCAGGTTGTCGGCGATCTGCTCCACGAGCGGGCGGCGGATCTCCTGGGCGCGTGCGAGGAACGCCTCGAACAGCGCGTTGTCACACAGCGTGTTGATGACGCGTGGCGTGCCGCCGCTGCGCCGGTGAATCGCTTCGATCGCCTCGGGTGCGAAGGGGAGCCGAGGGCTTCCCGCCAGCCGCATGCGGTGCTTGACGTACGCTTCGGTGGACTCGGCGTTGAGCGACTCGAGCCGGTAGCGCATGGCCACGCGCTGTGCGAGCGGCGCGTCCAGCTTCAGGTTCTTCTCGATCTCCGGCAGGCCGAAGAAGACGAAGCTGATGAGCTTGCGCTCCGGCACCTCGAGGTTGAGCAGCCCGCGGAACTCCTCCATGAGCTCGCGCGTCTCGAGCATCTGCGCTTCGTCGATCAGCACGACGGCCTTGCGCCCCTGCTCGTAGATCTGCAGCAGCCGCTGGTAGAGCTGCGAGAGCAGCGCCAGCTTCTCCTGCTGGGGGTTGTCCACGCCGAGCTGCAGGGCGATTCGTCGCAACAGCCAGCTCGCCGTGATGCCGGAGTGAATGATCACCAGCAGCGCCGCCTCGTATTCCTCCTCCGGGAGCGAATCGAGCATGCGCCGGGCGAGCGTCGTCTTCCCCGCCCCAATGTCCCCCACCAGCACCGCCAGCCCCTTCATGTAGCTGACGGCGTGCAGCAGCCGCGTCAGCGCCTGCTGGTGCTGCGGCGCGTTGAAATAGAATCGGCTGACCGGCGCGTTGCTGAACGGCTCGGACGAGAGCCCGAAGAACTCGAGGTAGCTCATGACGTCCGCAAGCCTCCTTGGCGCTTAGATGAACCCGACCTTGCGGGCCGCGCCGGGCTTGGCCGTGGCTCCGTTGGCCGAGCTCTTGGGTGGCGGAGGCGGGGGCTCATCGTCTTCAGGGGCGGTCACCTGGGCGAGCGTCTCGATGCGCCCCGCCACGTCGCGATACCCACCGTCGAGTTCCCGCACCTTCATGAACTGCGCGAGCGCCTTGCCCTGCTTGCCCGACGCCTCGTACGCGGCCGCCAGCTCGTAGCGCAGCGCCTTCTCAACGTCGCCGGTCGCGTGTTCACTCGCCAGGCCCTGGAGGTACGCGTCGATCGCCACCGGGAAGTCGCCCTTGTCGACGGACAGCATGCCGATCATCGTCAGGCAGTCGATCTCCTTGCGCTTCCCGATGCAGCCCTTGCGCGCGACCTGGAACTCGGAGATCGCGTCGTCCGCGAGGCCCATCTCCTTGTACGCAATGCCAAGGTCGTAGTGCGTGTCCACGTCCTCGGGCTTGACGACCTTCTCGATGCCCTTCTTGAACTCGCTGAACACCTCGTCGACGGACACCTGGTAGTCGTCGCCGCCGGACGTCGGCGCCGCAGCCTCTTCACCGCCGCCGCCCGCGAAGTCACCCAGCTCGGTCTCGAGCTCGCGGGCCAGGTCGAAGGCGTCGCGGCCTTCGCCGTCCTCGGTGATCGCCGCTTGGTCGACGGGCGCGTCGGCAGGCGCTTCTTCCGCGGCCGGCGGCGGAGCGTCGAGCTGCGCGAGCAGCGCCGCGGCCCGGCGGTGCTCCGGGTAGGCGATGAGCACCGTCTCCAGAATCTCCCGCGCCTCGTCCGCCAGGCCCTGCTCGACGAAGAACTGCGCTTCGTCACACTCTTCGCTCGCGGGCTCGTCCTCGGCCGGCGGCTCCGCAGCGGGCTCTTCTGCCGCAGCCGGTGCCTCGAAGGACGCGGGCGCTGGGGGCTCCTCCGCCGCGTACGCTGCCTCCGCAGAAGCCTCGGCGGCCGGCTCCTCGTACAGCGACTCCTCTGGAGGCGCTTCGACCGCCTCTTCTTCCCCGACGGCCTGCGGGCTCAGCTCGTCCGCGAAGGACGGCGCCTCTTCGGCCGCTGCGAAGCTGGCGGCTTCGACCTGCCGAGCGTCGATCGAGCGAATGCGCGTGGGTTGATCGTCTGGCTCCGGCTCGTCCAGCGGCGGCGCGTCGAAGCCCATCGCCGCGGCGGCGGCGACGTCGGCGGAGTCGTCCGTCTCCTCGACCACCTCTTCCGACTCTTCAGCGGCCTCGCCGTCGCCGAAGGCGGCGTCATCGCCCTCGATCGCCTGGTGCCGGCCGGTGATCGGCTCGTCGGCCTCGGCCGCCAACAGGCCGGGCTCGGGCGCGAAATCTTCGCCGACCGGCGGCGGTTCGATCTCGACGCGCCCCGCCGCCTCGGCGTCGGCTTCGGACAGCGCCATGTCGTCTTCTTCGCTGACGACCGCCTCGTCTTCGGCGCTCTCTTCCGCCGCCGCGGCGACCTCGGCACTGACGACGTCTTCGTGAGGCTCGTCCGCGACGATGACTTCTTCTTCGCTGGACTCCACCAGGATCGCGTCGTCGCCCTCGTCGCCGGCGGGCGCGGCGGCCCCCGGGCGCAGCACCGACAGGAACGCCGGAACCTCGGCGTGGTTCGGATCGAGCTGCAACATCGTCGACAGGAACGGCTGCGCGCGGGCGACGTCGCCGCTGCGCGTGTGCAGCCGCAGCACGTTGAGCAGCTGCTCGAAGGCCTGACCCTGGTTATTCGAAGCGACGTAGATGTGGTACGCCTTCTCGTGCGCGTCGATGCTCTCCGGCTCGACGGCGAAGACCTTGCGCAAGTGTTCGAGCGCTTTGTCGTGCAGCCCGTACTTCACGTACACGTCGGTCTCGGTCAGCAGCTTGCCGATGTTGGGTCGGCCAGGCTGCGCCGGCTGCACCCCGGACCCGCGACTGGCGGGGGCCGCCTGAACACCTGAGCCTCGGCTCGGGGGGGGCGGCGGCGCGGGCACGGCGGCTTGTGCGGCCGGCGCGGCCTGCTTGGGCGCCCGGCGCGCGATGACGTCGGCGTCGTTCGGGTCGAGCTGCTCGAGCTGGTCCCAGACGGCCTGCGCGTCGGGGCCGCGGCCGGTCTCGTCGTAGACCTTGATGAGTTCCTTGTAGACGGACACCGTCTTCGACGTCTGGCCCAGCCCCTGGAACGCGACCGCGAGCAGCTTGAGCGTGTCGACGTCGCGCGGGTCCGCCTTGAAGCAGACCTGCAGCTTCGCCAGCGCTCGCTTCTGATCGCTCCGCTGGATGTAGAGGTCCGCCAGCTCCTTGGCCAACTTGAAGTTGTTGGGCTCGAGCGTGGACAGCCGCTCGGCCACGCGCAGGTAGTCGTCCACCTGCCCGCGCTTCTTGAGCTGCTCGGCGGCGCGCCGGAACTCGTCGAGCGCTTCGGCCTGCCGCTGCTGGCGCAGGTACAGGTCGGCCAGCTTCACCCGCGACGGCACGTTCTCCGGGTCGAGCTCCACCATCTTCTTCAAGATGTCGAGGCTGCGCTTGGCGTCCCCGTTCTTGTCGTAGTGGTTGGCGACGATCTGGAAGTACGCCATCGCTTCGCCGAGCAGCTGCAGCTGCTGGTGCAGCTCCGCCAAGCGAATGTTGATGTCGATGAGGGACGGGTCGAGCTTGAGGACCTGCTTGTAGAGCGCGACGGCCTTCAGGAAGAAGCCGTCGCTCGCGTAGCTCTCGGCGACCTTCGTGAAGAAGACCGCGGCCTGCACGTTGTCGTTCTTCTTCTGGTACAGCTCCCCCATCTTCTGGAGGACGCGCACGTCCTTCGGGTCCGCGTCGAGGACCTTCTGGTACTCCTTTGCAGCCTTGTCGTAAGCCCCCTTGGCGACGAGCTTCGCGGCGGCCTCGATGATCTTGTTCTTGTCCAAGAGGCTTCGAATGTCGGGGGGTTAGAAGGCGGGCACGGCGGCGGCGAGGCTACCAGAACTAGGGCGTCTCTTCGATCGCCTTCTTCAGGCGTTGCGTGCCGGTCTCCGACGCGTGCATGCGCTCGACGAAGCGCGTGTCGTACTCGCCCCGCAAGAACGCGTCTTCCTGCAGCGCCGCCTTATGGAAGGCAATGTTGGTGCGAATGCCCTGCACCACGTACTCGGACAGCGCCCGCTGCATGCGCAGGATCGCCACCTCGCGGCTCTCGGCGTGGACGATCAGCTTGGCGACCAGGGAGTCGTAGTGCGGCTGGACCGTGTACCCCTCGTACGCCGCGGAGTCGACGCGCACGCCCAAGCCGCCCGGCGCGTTGTAGCCGGTGATGCGGCCCGGCCAGGGCGCGAAGGTGGTCGGGTCTTCGGCGTTGACACGGCACTCGATCGCCGCGCCGCGGATCGTCAGGTCTTCCTGCGTGAAGGGCAGCTTCTCGCCGGCGGCGAGGCGGATCTGCGTGCGCACCAGGTCCACGCCCGTCACCATCTCCGTGACCGGGTGCTCGACCTGCACGCGGGTGTTCATCTCCATGAAGTAGAAGCGCCCCGTCTCGTCCATGAGGAACTCGATGGTGCCGAGGTTCGAGTAGTTGATCTCCTTCATCGCGGCGACGGACACCCGGCCCATCTCGGCGCGCAGGGCGGCGCTGACGCCCGGCGAGGGGCTCTCTTCGATCAACTTCTGGTGCCGCCGCTGCACCGAGCACTCGCGCTCGAAGAGGTGCACCACGTTCCCGTGGGTGTCGGCGACGATCTGAATTTCGATGTGCCGGGGCTTCTCGACGTACCGCTCGATGTACATGTCCCCGTTCGAGAACGCGTTCACGGCTTCGGCCGACGCGGTCGCGAAGGCCTGCGGCAGCGCCCGCGCGTCGCGCACGATCTTCATGCCGCGCCCACCGCCGCCGGCCGCCGCCTTGAGAATGACGGGGAAGCCGATCTGCTCGGCGAAGGCCACCGCTTCTTCCGCGCTCTTGAGCACGCCGGGAGAGCCCGGCAGCAGCGGCAGCCCCGCGGCCTTGGCCGCCTCACGGGCGCGGACCTTGTTGCCCATGAGCCGAATCACGTCCGGGCGCGGGCCAATGAAGGTGATCTGGCACTTCTGGCAGACCTCGGCGAACTCGGCGTTCTCGGACAGAAAGCCGTAGCCGGGGTGGATCGCGTCGGCGCGGGTGATCTCCGCGGCCGAGAGCAGCGCCGGCACGTTGAGGTAGCTCTCGCGCGACGGCGGCGGCCCGATGCAGACCGACTCGTCCGCGAAACGCACGTGGAGCGCGTTGGCGTCGGCCGTCGAGTGCACGGCCACCGTGGCGATGCCGAGCTCACGACACGCGCGAATGACCCGCAGCGCGATCTCGCCGCGGTTGGCGATCAGCACCTTCTTGAACATGGGGCTCTCCTGGGGAGCAACGTCGACGCCGCTTCGCGCTTAGCAGGGTGTTGAGGAATGCCGGACCGAGCCCGAATGCCGAGCTTCGAGCCGCGCGAGGAAGAGCCCCGCAGAATTACGAGTCGGTATTTCAAGGGGCTCTGACGATGCCCGGCGAAGGAGATCGGCGTTCTGGCGACGGGAGTGCATTCTCAACACCCTGCTAGGCCGGCTCGAGGCGGAACAGCGGCTGGCCAAACTCCACGGGCTGGGCGTTCTGCACGAGCACCTCGGCCACCTTGCCGGCGACCTCGCTCTCGATCTCGTTCATCAGCTTCATCGCTTCGATGATGCAGAGCACCTGCCCCTTGCGCACCTGGCTGCCGACCTCGACGAACGACGGCTGGTCCGGCGCGGGCGACCGGTAGAACGTGCCCACGAAGGGTGAGTTGATGACGTGGCCCTTTTTGTCCGACGCCTCGGCCGGCGCTTGGGTGCGCGTGGGCGCCGAAGCGCGGGGCTTGAGCTCGAGCCCGGGCGCGGCGCTCGGCGGGGCG
>JALHOS010000462.1 GCA_022842905.1 Myxococcaceae bacterium
GGAGCGCCTCCAGCCACTGCTCGAGCGCCTCGCCCCGCGCTTCGGCGTGCCGCCGCCGTCGTCGCCGCTGTCCGCCGAGGAAGCGCTGGCGCTCGCCGACCGCGAAGAGGCCCGGGCACACCGCGAAGGCGGCCGCGCGGCGCTGTCCCGCGAGCTGGCGGACCTCATCCTCCACGCGACGCCGCTGGACGCGAGCCTCTCCCGCTCGCTCGGCGTCACCTACCGGCCGTTGGAAGACACGCTGAGCGCTTGGGAAAGCTGGGCGCGCGGCATGGGCATTCTCACGCAGCACCCACAGGAGCAGAGCGCATGACTCAGGCGTCGTTGACCGAAGTGAACGGCCGCATCGTGGCCATGATTGCGCAGTGTGCGTCCGGCGTTCGGGCGCAGGACATCAAGCCCACACACCGGCTGCGCGAGGACCTGGGCCTGGACTCGGTGGGCAGCATGGAGCTGCTGAGCATGCTCGCCGAAGAGCTCGACCTCGACGTGCCCGTCGAAGAAGCCGCGCAGGTGTCCACCGTCGAGGCCACCCTGGCGCTCGCGCACCGGTACCTCGCGCAGAAGCAGGCCTGAAACCCTCTCCCTGGTCCCTGGAGGGCCGATGCGCCCCACCGCCGAAGAGCTGAACGTCGTCGAGCCACTGAAGTCCTCGCTCAGCCAGGTGCTGCGGCGCGTGCGGCCGTTGGAGGTGGACCAAGAACACCGGCTGCCGGAAGGCCTGCTCGCGGAGCTGGGCGAGCTGGGCGTGTTCGGGCTGACGCTGCCGACGTCTCACGGCGGGGCGGGGCTCAGCGCGGTCGCCGCGTGCACGGTGGTGGCGCACGTGGCGGCCGTGGACCGCAGCGTGGCGACGACGCTCGGGCTGCACCTGGGCTTGGGTACCCGCGGGCTCGTCGCGTTCGGCAGCAAGAGCCAACACGAGCGCTGGCTGCCGGGGCTGGCCGAAGGCCGCACCATCGCCGCGTTCGCCACGACGGAGAGCGAAGCCGGCAGCGACGTGGCGGCGGTGAAGACGACGGCGAGCGTGGACGGCGCGGGGCTGAAGCTGTCTGGCACCAAGGTGTACGTGACGAACGCGCGGCTCGCGAAGGTGCTGACGCTCACCGCCGCGACGCCGGGCTTAGGCGGCGCCAAGAAGGGCCTGTCGCTCCTCATTCTCGACCCGGCGACGCAGGGCGTGTCGCTTGGCGCGGAGGAGCGGAAGCTGGGCCTGCGCGGCAGCTCGACCTGCACCATCACCCTGGACGACGTCAGCCTGGGAGCGGACGCGGTGGTGGGTGAGCCGGGGCAAGGCGCGCGGCAGCTCGAGCACGTGCTGTCCTGGGGCCGGCTGCTGCTCAGCGCGGGCTGCGTGGGGACGACGCGCGTGTCGCTGCGCACGGCGCTCGCCCACGTGAAGCTGCGCAAGCAGTTCGGCAAGCCGCTCTTCGGGCAAGAGGTCGTGCAGCGGCAACTCCACGCGGCGGCGGCCGGCCTCTTCGGCATGGAGGCCATCGTCACGCGCGCGGCGCGGGCCGAAGGCGACTTCGCGGCGCTCGCGCGGCTCACCACGGCCTCGAAGGTGTTTTGCAGCGAGCGCGCCTGGGAGCTGTGTGACTTGTCGCTTCAGCTTCACGGCGGTGCGGGCTTCATCGAAGACACCGGCGTGGCACTGCCGCTGCGCGACGCTCGCGTCACCCGCATCTTCGAAGGCGCCAACGACGTGCTGGCGACGCACGCGGGCCTGTCGGAGCTGATGACGCCGCTGCCTCAGTCGCCTCACGCCGCCATGGCCGAGCTCGAGGCCGCCCTCGCCGAGCGCCGCACCGCGCTGTCGACGGCCTATGGGGTGCGAGCGTTCAACCGCCGCGCCGCCCTCCACGCGCTGGGCCGCGCCGCGATTCTGAGAGACGTCGCCGCCGCCGCGACGAGCCTAGCTTCAAGCCCCGGCGAGCTCGACGCCGCCGCGCAGCTCCGCGCGCAGGCGCTCGCCGCCGTGCGCCTTCCCTTGTCCGACGAAGTCCCGCTGCCATTCCTGGAACGTTTTCTCGAGGAGGTCCTGTCATGAAGGTGTTGTTCGTCTACCCGCGCTTCCAGCGCCACGCCGAGGCGCACCCGGAGCTCAAGAAGTGGGTGCCCATGAACGAGTACTTGGGCTCGCCGTCGCTCGGCATCGCCATGATGGCGGCGATGACTCCGGACGACATCGTCACCGAGTTCCGCGACGACCGGCTCAGCCCCGCCGACACGCCAACGGACGCGGACCTGGTGGCCTTCAGCTTCTTCACGCCGGCGGCGACGCGCGCGCTGGAGCTGGCCCGGTACTTCCGCGCGCAAGGCAAGAAGCTCGTCTGCGGTGGCATCTTCCCCACCATGATGCCGGACGAGGTGGCCCCCTACTTCGACGCCGTCGTCATCGGCGAAGGAGAGCCGGTCTGGGCGCAGGTGCTGGCAGACTTCAAGAAGGGCGCGCTCCAGCCTCGCTACCAGGCGACGGAGAGCCAGTGCCTGGACGAGCTGCCGCTGCCCAAGGTGAGCCTGTACCTGCAGAAGGAAGCGGGTGCCTTCCAGCCCGACGACTACCCGGTGCAGCTGTCCCGCGGCTGCCCCATGACGTGCCAGGCCTGCGTGCTGCCGTACTCGATGACGCGGAAGATGCGCGACTTCTCGCTGGACCACGTCACCGGCCAGCTCAGCCAGCTCGCCAAAGCAGGCAAGCGCGCCTGTCTGACCGAGGACACGAGCTGGTTTCCGGGCCACGCGACGAAGCACCTCAAGGGGCTCTTCTCGCGCATGGAGGCCGGCGGCACGCCGATGAACATCAGCTACATCGGCATCAGCATGCCGATGATTCTGACGACGTCGACGGCGACGTTGCAGCAGGCCAAGCGTGCGGGCGTGAACATGTTCTACCTGGTGGGCGGGTTCGACCCCATCACCATGCGGGCGTTCACCGGGAAGGACCCGCAGGCGCTCGAGCGCGCGCACCTGGCCATCAAGAAGTCCTTCGACTGCGGCATCGAGCCGTACACGTCGTTCCTGTTGGGCAATGAAGACGACGACGAGGGCACGGTGGATCGCATGCTCGAGTTCTGCGCGAGCAGCGGCATTCGCAAGGCGGAGTTCGCCATCTTCACGCCGTACCCGGGCACGCCGGCCTGGACGCGGCTGGTGAAGGAAGACCGCATCATCGACCGCACGTGGAGCCGCTACAACGACGCCAACTGTGTGTACCTGCCCAAGCACCTGACGCCGCAGCAGGTGACGGACGGCTACCTGCGGCTGTGGCGGGAGTTCTACGCCGGCAAGGACTGGAGCCAGGCCAGCGTCGCCGAGAAGACGATTCAGTTTTGAACGCGAGGCAGCGGAGACTCGTCCCGCATTCGGACGAGCGGGCGTCAAGGGCGTGACGCCGCGGTCGGGGCTGCCCAACGAAGCACGCGACGCCACTGGTGCGCTTCAAAGGGCCGAACGCTTGCAACTCGCCGCGCCCATGCAGACCGCACAAGCGCGTGACGCCGTTGGCTCGCTGGTGGTCTCCGAGCCAGCGGCCGGCGTCCTCGAAGTCGTCGCGCGCGGGCGACTGTCGGCCGAGGTCGGAGCCGTCTTTCCACGCTTCGCCCGCCAGGCGTCGCTGCGCGCACAACGCTGTGTGGTCTTCTTGGACGTGCGCGACCTCCAGTCCTTCGAAGGGGCTGTGCGAAGCGCGTGGCTGGCGACCGTCCTCGAGCACAAGGCGCACATCGACGAGGTGGTGGTGCTGAGCCGAGGCCTCGCCGTCACGCTGTCGGCGCGCGCCGCAGCCCTCGCGCTGGCGCCCTTCGGTGTCCACTTCGTGGTCGTCACCGACGAAACGCAGTACGCGCGACGGCGATCTCGTGTCGCGCCGTCAGCGGCGACGTGTGCCTGAGGATCACCCAGGCGCACATTTGCCTGTGATTCTGAAAACTTGCATCACAACAACGGGTCGAGTCGCGAATTCTCAGCGTTCGATAACTCCACACACCCCGCACGGAGCTCGCCCCCACATGACCACGACCGCCCCAACGAGTGGACGCCGACCGCAGAGGAGCATGGACGTCGGCCTCAACCACACGAAGGAGCTCAAGAGCTACGGCGGCGACGAGAAGAAGAGCTTCGACATTCCCGGCGGGAAGTGCACCGTGAAGGGCCCGGCGGCATCGGCTTCTCGGACCGCGGGCACCAGCGGCTACAACGTCACGGGCAGCGCGAACCTCGGCAGCATCGAGTGTGAGTCGTCGTTCGAGAAGGGCGGCTTCAAGGGCACCGTGAAGGGCACTGCGGCGCTGGGCGTCGAAGCGACTGCGGGCACGAGCCCGGGACTGTGCGTCGGCGTGCCGGTGAGCATGTCGGGCAGCATCTCGCACCGGGCCGCGCCGGGCTTCGAGCTGAGCGCCAGCGGGACGGCGTGCATTGGCTGGCCGCCGGCCGCGCGCCCGCAGTGACGAATGCCCTCCGTGTTCGAGGAAGAGCTGAGCCCCGGACTGCAGGCGCTCAAGGCGCTGCGCATGGACGCGGCGCAAAGCGCTTTCGAACGAGCGTTGGAAGGCGATCCAAGTGACTTGGAGAGCCTCGCGCTGCTCGCCCACACCCACGTCATCGCGGCGAACCCCCGCGCGGACGAGACCATCGCCCGGCTGGCGGCCGCGGCGCCCGAGCACCCGGCCCTCCCGAGCCTTCAGGCCACGCAGCAGTTTCGAGCTGGCGACGCCGCCGGCCTCGAGCGACTGAGCCAGGCCAACCAAACGTTGAGGCCGTCGACGTTCGACTGGCTGTACCTGGGCATGGCGCTGCGACAAGACGGCAACGCCCCGGCCGCGCTCGACGCATTCGAACGGGCGCTCAACACCGGCCTCGAGCTGGCGGTGGTGCACTTCGAGCGCTGCGTGGCCTTCACCGCGCTCGGAGAGCGTGAGCGGGCGGTGCTGGCCGTGCGCCAGGGCCTCGCGCTCGCTCCAGACGTGCCGTCGCTGCGGCGGCTGTTGGTGGACGCGCTGGCCCTCGCGGGGCGGCCGGCCGAGGCGTTGGGTGAGGTGAACCACCTGCTCACGCTGACCCCCAATGACACCACGCTGCAGCAGGTGCGCTTTCAGCTGCTGCTCGACTCGGGCCAGTCCGCCGAAGCACTCAAGGTGGCCATGGCGTGGCGGCAGGCCAACCCAGGCAACCCCGAGCTCGCGTACAGCCAAGCGGTGGCCTTGTCGGCGCGGGGACTCAACGCGCAGGCGCTGCCGCTATTCGAACTCGCGCTCGCGGCGCTGCCCAACGAAGAAGAAGCGGCGCGCGGCCTGGCACGCTGCGTGTTGGAGCTGGGTGACGCGGCGCGGGGCGAGGCGCTGCTCGTCGCGGCGCTCGAGGAACACCCTGACTCACTGGGCGTGCGCAACGACCTCGCTCGGCTGGCGCTGGCGCGACACGACGGGCGCGAGGCCGAGCGGCTGCTTCGGCCCGCGCACGAGGGAGACCCGACACACGCCGTCACGCGGGTGAACTTGGCGACGGCGCTGGTGCAGCAGAGGCGACTCACCGAAGTGTCGAGCCTGCTGCACCCGGTGCTGACGGGGGCAGACGTCTCGTTGCGCGCGGCGGCGCAGGCGCTGGTGGCCGAAGCGATCGCCGAGCCTCGAGCCAGCGCGACCGCTGCGGGGAAGCCCGCCGCACCTCCGGCGGCGAGAGCCAGCGCACCAGGCGGAGCGAGACCGAGCGCGCCGCCCCCTGCCGCCAGACCGAGCGTCCCGCCGCCCGCCGCACGACCGAGCGTC
>JALHOS010000463.1 GCA_022842905.1 Myxococcaceae bacterium
GCAGCTGGGGCCAATGGGCTTCGTCGAAGAGCTGCTCACCGAAGCTGTCCGCGCCGTCGGCCCGCCGGCCGCGGTTCCAGCGCACGAAGCCCCCGTGGATCGACCGGCAGGCGCTGCCGCTGCCCTGCCTCGCGAGGATCGACTCAGCCTTCTCGTCACGCGGCAGGCCCGCCGCCGCCCTCGCCGCCACGCCGAGCGCCGCGAAGGCCGCCGCGCTCGACGCGAGGCCCGCGGCCTTCGGAAAGTCCCCGGCCGACGTCACCACCGCCGCGCCGAGCTTCTGGCGCTTGGTCTGCGCACGGACGAGCTTGAGCAAGTCGACCACGCGCTGGCGCTCGGAGCCCTCGGCGCGCTGCCCGTTGATCGTCACCTCGTCCGCGCCACGCCGCGTGCCGAACTCGACCGTCGTCGTCACCGCCAACGGCCCCAGCGTCACGGACACGCTGGACTGGTGCGGCAAGATCAGCCGCTCGTCGCGCTTTCCCCAGTACTTCACCAGGGCGATGTTCGGGTGTGCTCGGGCCGTTGCCTTCACCGTCGTCCGTCCTCGTTCGAAGGGGTGATCACAGCGCCTGCGGACCGGCGAGCTGGCTGGCGAAGCAGGTGACGCCCTCGCTGCGCAGGTGCACGACGGCCGGCTCCGGCTCGCGGAACAGGCCGATGACGGCGCCCCCGTCTCCGCCGGCGCCGGTCAGCTTCGCGCCCAAGGCCCCCAGCTCGCGCAGCTTGAAGACCAGCGCCTCGATGCGGGGTGAGCTGACCTGCAGCGCGCTCAGCAGGCCCTGGTTCACGTTCATCACGTCTCCCAGCGCCTCGAGGTCGCCCTGCTCCGCCGCCTTGGCGCCTTCGGGGACGAGCCGGCCGATCTCCTGGAACAGCCGCGCGTAGCGCTTGGGCCAGCGGGCCTGCCGTTCCCGCAGGGCACCCACGATCGTCTTGGTGCCCGACCGCTCGCCGGCCAGCGCGATCAGCACCTTGAGCGGCTTGGACGCCTTGACAGGCCGGACCGTGCCGCGCCGGAACACGAGCAACTCCCCGCGCGCGCTGGTGGTGTGATCGAGGCCCGACGGCGTGCCGTGGAACTCCTTCTCCATGTCCATGGCGAGCGCCTCGACTCGCCGCGTGTCCGGTGTCGCGCCGCCCGCCTTGGCGGTCAGCAGCAGCCGCGCCACGGCCACCGACAGCGCACCGGACGATCCCAAGCCCATCGACAGGGGGATCTCGCTGTCGACGTGGACCGTCACCTTCGGGTTGCCGGCCTTGACTGCGGCCCGCGCGAAGGCTCGCTGGAGCACGTCGGCGTGCTTCCTCGGGAGCGCTTGGGGGAGCACCAGCCGGCACGCGGCGCCCGGCTCACCGACCGCCGTCACGCCGCGAGCGATCGGCGCGGCCAGCGCGGGGTACCCGTACACGACGCCGTGCTCGCCCAGCAGGATCACCTTCCCGGGCCCGAAGGCGGTGAGCCGCCGATCGTCGACCGGCCCCACCGTGCGTTTGCCTGCCACGACGTTCCCCTCTCCTCGCCTTTACGCCTGGCCCGACGCCTCGGCCTCACGCAGCAACGTCGCGAGCACCTCGCGCGCCGCGTCGACCTTCACCTGGCCCATGCTGACCAGCCGAGTCGCCACCTGCTCGACGAACTCACCCCGCGCGCCCGCCGTCACGGCGACGCAACGCGCGTGCAGCGCCATGTGGCCCTTCTGAATGCCCACCGAGCCGAGCGCGCGCACTGCGGCGAAGTTCTGCGCCAGGCCGACCGACGCCATGACCATGGACAGCTCGCGAGCGCTCTGCACGCGCAGCATCTTGATCGCCGCCTGCACCTGCGGGTGCAGCTTGATCGGCCCACCGACCGTGCCCAGCGCCATGGGCAGCTCGATGCGGCCGACGAGGTGGCCCTCCTCGAGCGTCCAGGTCGACAGCGGCCGGTACTGGCCGTCGCGGCAGGCGAACGCGTGCGCGCCGGCTTCGATCGCTCGCCAGTCCTGGCCGGTCGCGATCGCCACGGAGTCGATCCCGTTCATGATCCCCTTGTTGTGCGTCGCCGCGCGGTAAGGGTCTGCCTGCGCGAAGCGGCTGGCTTGCACGATCCCTTCGGCGATCGCCTCGCCGCTCATGTCGAAGTCTGCCAGGCCACCGACCGGGATCCGGCAGGTCGACCGCGCGAGCCGCCGGTCAGCCAGGTTCGAGAGGATGCGCAGGTACACCTTGCCGCCGGTCAGCTGCTCGACGAACGGGGCGATCCCCTCGGCCATGGTGTTGATGAGGTTGGCCCCCATCGCCTCCTGCGTGTCGATGAGCAGGTGCACCACGAGGATCGGCTCGCCGCGCGGCCCCTCAGGAGCCGGGAGCACCCGCACTTCGATGTCCTTGGCGCCGCCGCCGCGCTTGAGCATGGCCGGGTGGAAGCTGTTGGCCAGCGCGAGCAGCTCGTCCTTGTGCGCCCGGATCTCCGCCGCCGCGCGCGTGGGATCGCCGTAGCCGGTCAACTGCACCTGGCCGATCATGATCGGGTCGTCGGCCTCGGCGGTGAAGCCGCCGGCCTCGCGGACGATCTTCGACGCGAAGGACACCGCCGCGACGACCGACGGCTCCTCGACCGCCATGGGCACCACGTAGTCCCGCCCGTTGACGACCAGGTTCAGGCCCAGCCCGAGCGGCAGGTGGAAGACGCCCACCGCGTTCTCGATCATCTGGTTGGCCGTCTCCATCGCGAGCCCGGCGTTGCCCTGGAGCGCGCCGATCTCCTCGACCGTGAGCTCGAACATGCGCGACAGCGTGCCCACGCGCTCCGAGGGCAGCAGCTTGTGGAACCCAGACAACCTCGACGTCACACCTTGAGCCATCGTCTTCTTCCGCCTTCTTCGAAGTCCTTCAGTCAGCGCGACCTGAGCCGCCTCACCGCCACCCGTTCGCCGGCTCGTCGGGGGGCAGCGCAGTCAACCAGTCCTTGAGCGTCCCTGTCAGCACCCGAGGCTGACTGCGCAGCGTCGGCACGTCGCGCGCACCGCACAGCAGGAGCGCCTGCTTGAGCCCTGCGAGGATCACTTCCATGGCCTGCGCCGCGCCCGCCACGCCGCCCTGCTGTTGCGCACGGAAGAGCGGCAGCGCCAAGCCGGCCACGTCGGCGCCGAGCGCCAACGCCTTGGCCACGTCGAGCCCATGACGAATGCCGCCCGACGCAATCACCGTGGCCTTGCTGCCCACCACGCGGCGCACCGACGCCACCGCGGCCGCGGTGGGAATGCCCCAGCCCGAGAACTGCGCGCCGACTTCCTGTGCCACGCCGGTGGCGCGCAGCTGCTCGACCCGCACCCAGCTGGTCCCGCCCGAGCCCGACACGTCGACGGTCCGCACGCCGATCTCGACCAGGCGCCGCGCGACGGCTGGGGAAATGCCACACCCCGTCTCCTTCACCAGCAGGCGGTCTCCGAGGTGCTTGGCGAGGGTGGACAGCGTGGCGTAGCCCTGCCGAAAGTCGCGGTCCCCTTCGGGCTGGGTGAGCTCCTGGCCGGGGTTCAAGTGAACGGCGATCGCGTCGGCCCCGATCGCGTCCATGAGCCGCCGCACGCCGTCGGCGCCGAGCTGCCGCGCCTGGACGATGCCGACGTTGCCGATGAGGACCGTGGTGGGCGCGACGTCTCGCACGGCGAAGGTCGACGTGAGCTCCGGGCGCTCGGCCATGGCGCGCTGCGAGCCGACGCCGAAGGCCACGCCGAACCGCTCGGCCACCTCGGCGAGCTGCCGGTTGACCTCTCCGGCGCGCTGCGAGCCGCCCGTCATGCCGGTGATGAGGACCGGCGCCTGGAGCTGCTTGCCGAACAGGCTCGCGCGCAGCGACAGCTCTTCCAGGCTCAGCTCAGGGAGCGCGCAGTGCACCAGGTGCACGTCGTCGAAGAGCGTGGCGTTCCCCGCAGGGACCACGTCGCCCGTGGCGCACAGATCCAGGTGGGCGTCCTTGCGCCGACTCGTCGCCACGTCGCTCACGTCATTGACACCGGCTGGCATGCCGCGCTCCTTGATGCCGCGTTCGAGTTCGACTCTGGCGAACGCTTCGCTCGACGGGCAAGCCGCAACGCCCCGAGCGGTCCGCGGAATAACCCGAGCGGTCACTTCGCGCTCGTCTGAAGTTGCAATTTCCGGCCGGGTCGCCGCATACCCCACGCATGAGCGCCTCCGCCCCCGTCTGCGTGTTTCTCCACCGCGGCGACTACGACGCCGTGCACCAGGGACTGTCGGTGGCGGTGGCGGCCAGCGCGATCCAGCGCCCGGTCGAGGTGTACTTCTTCTGGTGGGCCCTCGAGCGGCTGGTGCGCGATCAGCTCGACGAGCCGGATCTCGATCGCGACGACGTCAACGCGACCATGGAGCTGCGCGGCGTGCCCACGATCCGCCAGCTCCTGAACATCCTGCGCGACGCGCCGAGCGCAAAGACGTTCGCCTGCACGGGATCCATGGCCGCGTTGGGGTTGCTGCCACCCGACGTCGAGCCGAAGGTGGACCAGCTGATCGGGTGGACCGGCATTCTCCAGCGCACGGCGGGTGTGACGGACCGGTACTACCTTTAGACGCGCTGGGCCTCTGCCCCCGGCCGCCTACACGTAGCGCTCTTCGAACAGCCGCCGCAGGCCGGGGTGTCCTCGCAAGAGCCCCAGCGTGACGTCGGCGTGGCCGGGGACGTACCCGTTGCCGACGATCATCGTCACGTCCTTGCCCACACCTTCTGCGCCGAGCGCGGCCGTCGTGAAGCTGGTGGCCATGGAGAAGAAGATCACCGTGCCCCCGTCGCGCACCGACAAGATGCTCGCCATCTCGGTGTTCGGGACCGACGCGCAGTTGACGACGAGATCGACGAGCTGGCCGTTCGTGACGGCCTTGACCGCGTCCATGACCTCGACGGCCTGGGTGGCGTCGCAGGTGATCGTCTGGTCGCACAGCCCCAGGCCCTGCAACGTCGAGAGCGCCTTGGCGGAGATGTCGGCGGCGATCAGCTGCCCCTGCCCTTCGAGCTTTTGCCGCGCCTGCGCCAGGCACAGTGCGCCGCTCTTGCCTGCGCCGAGCATGAGGATCCGCATGCCCGGCTTCACCCAGCGCGCGACGAGGGCGGGGGCGCCGGCGACGTCGAGCGCGGCGAGCGAGAGCGTCTCGGGCAGGTCGTCAGGCAGCCGCGCGTAGATGCCCGACGCGAAGAGGATCGCCTGGCCCGTGACGTCGACGCGGTCGATCTCCGGCTTGATGCCGCGGACCTCGTGGATCACCAGCGGCGTGAGCGTCAGGCTCACCAGCGTCGCGAGCCGGTCTCCGACGTTGAGCGTTCCGGCCGCCGGGTGCTCCGGCGTGATCTGCTTGACGCGGCCGATCAACATGCCGCCCGAGCCCGTGACGGGGTTCTGCATCTTCCCGCGCTCGCTCACGATGGCTCGGATCTGCTCGATGATCTTGGCCGAATCACCGCCGGCCGCGTCCTTGAGCTGCTTGAACGACGCGGCGTCGATGTTGAGGCTCTCGACGTCAATCAGCAGCTCACCGGGGCGCAGCGGCAACGACGGATCGATGCGCTTCGCGCGCTGCGGCAGCACGCCCTTCTCGCCCAGCACCCGCCCCAGCCCGTACGTGTCGACCGCGGCCATGGCGCCTTCGCTTAGAACGTGTACTGCACGCGCGGGAAGAACATGAGCGCGTTGATCACCATG
>JALHOS010000464.1 GCA_022842905.1 Myxococcaceae bacterium
CGGGCGTTGGTGGAACGGCGGGCGTTGGTGGAACGGCGGGCGTCGGTGGAACGGCGGGCGCTGGTGGAACAGCCGGCGCTGGCGGAACTGCGGGTGCTGGTGGAACGGCAGGCGCTGGAGGAACGGCCGGCGCTGGTGGCGCTGCCGGCGCTGGTGGAACGGCAGGCGCTGGTGGAACGGCAGGCGCTGGTGGAACAGCAGGCGCTGGTGGAACGGCAGGCGCTGGTGGAACAGCAGGCGCTGGTGGAGCGGCAGGCGCTGGTGGAACAGCAGGCGCTGGTGGAACTGCGGGTGCTGGTGGAACGGCGGGCGCTGGCGGAACAGCAGGCGTGGGAGGAACTGCGGGCGTCGGAGGCACGGCCGGCACCGGTGGAACAGCCGGCACTGGCGGCACGGGCGGCGGCGTCGTCTTGGGCGAACCACCTCCGAGCGACGGCGGCTGCAACCTGCCGCTCGACGGCGGTCCGCCGGGCGGCGTCCTGCTCCCGGTCTCCAGCGCACCGTGGGTGATGCCGAGCGTCGTCCGCGCGGTGACGGTGGCCGACAGCGGCGTCGTCGCCTCGAGCGAGCAGTACAACCCAGCCTCCGCCGCCTACGACCAGCAGCTCGCCACCGCCTGGTACGCGACCGCGCCCAACCAGTCGTGCACCGAAGCGTGCTGCCGAAACCAGTGGGTCGAGCTGCGCCTGGGCGCGCCGACCACGCTGGGTGGCCTCGCGCTGCGGAGCGTGGGTGCGTGGGACGAGACCGGCTGGTTTCTCCGTTCGGGGTACGTGGTGCTGCAGAACGACGCGGGGCAGCCCCTGCGCTACGCGTCCTTCACCACCGAGAGCGCCTACGGAGACTGGGGTGGGCTCTTCACGCCGCCCGTCACCGGCGTGTCGCGGATTCGGGTGTTGCCGGGCCAGTACGTCGGCAACGCCGCGCTCGCCGAGTTCGAGCTGTTCGGCCCGCGGAACGACAGCTGTGGAGACGCCTGGCCACTCAGCGTGCCCCCGACGGGACGGCTCGGGCTGACCGGCGACCTCACCGGCGCGTCGAACGACGTCGACGCCTGCGGCGCAGGCTCGGGTGGCGACGTCGCGTACGTCCTGACGTTGACCGCTCCCTCGGAGGTGCGCGTGGAGGTGTCCGCCGTCCCCGGCAGCACCACCCAGCCCTCGGTGGCGCTCGTGCCTCAGGCCAGCTGCGGCGTCGCGACGGGCGCGCGGTGTGCCCGGCCCAGCCTCGGTCTGTCGAGCCTCTTCGTGCCGGCGCTGCCCGCGGGCTCCTACGTGCTCTGGGTCGACGCCGCCGCCGGCAGCGAAGGCCCGTTCAGACTGCGGCTGCGCACCGCGCCCGTGGCAGCGCCTCCGACGAACGACGTCTGCTCCGCGGCGACGCCCTTCACCAATGGCTCGATGCAAACCGCGTCTACTTCCACCTGGGCCGCCAGCGCGCAGAGCAGCGTGACGCCCAGCTGCGCCCCCGCCGGCGCGGTCGTGGACACGTTCCACACGCCCAACGAAGGCAACGTCATCTTCACCCTCGCCAGCGAGGTGAACACCCAGCACTCGCTCAGCATGGTTGCGAGCTGCGGCAACCTCGGCGCTACCCCCGAGTGCCTGTGGGCGTCCGAGCCCGGCGGCGTCGTCGCGAGGCAGCTGTCGATCGATGACCAGGGCGTGTTGCGCGTGACGAGCCTCCCCGATGCCGGTGGGCCCTACACGGTGGTCCAGCGCAGCGGTGCGCCCACCCACGACACGTGCTTCGGCGCCCGTTCCATCACCGCGCGCACCGCCACCAACGACGGAATGGCCGTCGAAGCGACGCTCTCCGGCAACAACTCCTTCACCGGCAACGCGGCGTGCATGCGCTCGGGCGTCTTCGGTGGGCCAGACGTGTACTACGTGTTCAACCCGCCGACGTCGGGCACCTACACGGCGCGGGTGCGGACGGGCCCTGGCATGGACGCGACGCTCGTCGTGCTGCGCGGCTTCGCCTGCGCGGTGGCGACGTCCTGCGAGGTCGGCGCGGACGCGGGCATGGGGCAGCCCGAAGCCGTGACCTTCACCGCGACTGCCGGCTCGCCCGTCATCTTCGTCGTCGACTCCGTGAGCGGGGCCGACGGCTTCGTGTTGACGGTCGAGTAGCGTCGTCGACAATCCGCGCCATGCGACTCCTCCTGGCTTCCGTGTTGTTCACCGCGACCGCTGGCTGCGGGCTGGCGACGTCCAAGCTCCAGAGCGGCAGCTACACCATCGCCTCGGGCTTCGAACCGAGCGGGGCGAGCCTGGCCGTCGACGTGGCCGCCAAGCGCGCGACCCTCAAGACGCCCGGGCAGAGCGACACCACGCTCGAGCTGACGGCGCTCCCCGAAGCGTCCTGGCTGCGCGGGTGTCAGACGAACTTCAGCTCGGTGCTGCTCGAGACCTTCAGCGTCAGCCCGTCGCCGCTCGTGCTCGGGTCGCTCACGCTGATGCAGCCGCGGCTGAGCGCCGGGTGTGGGCTGGACAAGGCAAACGACAACGAGCTGTCGCTGAGCGGCGGGACGACGAGCGTGCTGTTTCGCCGGTGACGCGGAGGTTCGACACCGGCGCTGCTTCGTTCAGCGCCGCACCGCCACCACGTACACGTTCTTCCCCAGCGCCCCTGAGGTCAGCCGGTCCGCAGCGCGGCTGAGGGGAAAGACGAGCCGGTCATACAGGCGCAGCGCTCTGGGGTTGAGCTCACCCGAGCGGTCCGTCAGCTTGTACGCGAGCGTCGCGGGCACTCCGAGCACGTCGGCGTACGTCGCTTCACGGACCTCGAAGCCCTCCACGAAGAGCGCGCGCAGGGTCCGCCGGGTGTACCGCCGCCGGTGCCCCACGCGCTCGTCGAAGCGAGTCCACAGGGCGGGCAGCGCGGGCACGTAAGCCAGCGCGACGCCGCCGGGGCGCAGCACCCGCCGCCACTGCGCCACCGTCAGCAGGTCGTCGTCCAGGTGCTCGAGCACGTTGATGGCGTAGACGCCGTCGAGGCTCGCCGGCGGCAGCTCGTCGAGTGAGCTCACCAGCGGCAACCCGCGCGCGGCGATGAGGGCGCGCTGCGCAGGGTCCGGCTCGAGGCAGGTGACGGAGAAGCCCAGCCCATGCACTTCGGACGCAAAGCCGCCGCGGCCGGCGCCGAAGTCGAGCACGCGGCCTCCGGGCGGAAGGGCGCGAGCGACCAAGTCGAGCCAGAAGCGCCGCATGACGACGGCGTCGTCCATCGTCTCCAGTACCTGGCCGCCTTCGTACGCTCGGCTCTCGCTCACCACGGCAGCACCAGCAGCGCGCCTCCGCCGCCGGGCACCGCGAGCGGCGCGACGGTGGGCTTGGGACGCTCACGACCGGCGGACAACTCGAGCAGGGCCACCGTCAGCACCGCCGCCGGGAGCGCCGCGAGCGCCGTCGTCCAGATGGCGCGCCCTACCGACGCGCTCTCGACGAAGCTGCCCACCACGGCGCCGAGCGCGTAGACGGCCGCCGAGCCGAGCAGCCCCAACAGCACCTCGCCGCGGCCGCCCAGCAGCGAGTGCACCCAGAAGCCCACGCCCGCGACGACGAGCGCGCCGAGCGCGGCGTTGCCGAAGGTGAGGTCGAGGCCCGGGTTGCCGGACGACGTGAAGAGCGTCACGCCCAGACTCAACGCGCCCGCCGCGGTGGCCGCCGCACCCGACAGCAGCAGCCGCGTGGCGGTGCTGGGGTTCGTGGAGGCGCGCCGCTGAGGTGGCGGAGGGGCCTCGATGGGCTCTGCCGACGGCACCAGCGGCGGCACCGTCGGCGGGGTCGGCGGGGTCGAAGGCTGCTGGGCGAGCACGAGCAGCGCGGTGAGCCAGAGAGCCATGGACTGGAGGGCCTAGGGCAGCTCCGAGGCGCTGTCGAGGGGCAGCCCACTGTAGCCGTGGCGCGCTCGCGGCACCTCGCTGCGCGTCGGCGACCGCGCCCTTCGTTGGTTGTCCCCGCGCAAGCCACTCCGCGGCTGCCGCTGAGGGACCTTGTCGGGGGGAGCCGGCTCACGGTCGCGCGGAGGTTTCGAAGGCCCTCGCGCGGCCGCGGGTGCCTGGTCGGTGCGGAACGTTCGACGACGTGTGGTGTCCGTCGCTGCGTGCGCGTCCGCGAGCCTGCCTTCGAGGGTCACCGGGCCGGTCGAACGTGCGCTGAATGCGAAGCGCGCGTCCCGAGCTCACCGCCGCGGTCGGCGTGGGGCGACTGCCGCGGGCCAGGCTCGCAGGAACGCGGCGACGTGCGCGGTGAAGAACGCGTCGAGGTCCAACGGACGACAGCTCGCGCCGGACAGCGAGTCTTGGTGCAGCAGCGCCAGCACCACCGGCGCCAAGAACTCGAGCGCGGCGATGCGCGGGTCGAGCGGCGCGAGGTCCCCCAGCTCCACGTGGCGGCGCAGCAACGTCTCGCAGGTGCCCAGCAGCGGCTCCAGCAGGTGGTTGACGTAGGTCGGCCCGAGCGCGGGGCTGCCGAGCCCACCGGCCAGCGCCGTCGCTTGAATCACGCCCACCCCGTGTTCGAACCAGGCCCCCTTGAGGCGCACCAGGTAGGCGCTGAGTGACGCCTCGACGTCGCCGGCGATGGGCACCGCGGCCATGGCCAGGTACGGCGCGGCGTCGACGTGCTGGCTCTCCAGCACCGCGCGCAGCACCCCGTCGCGGTCCGTGAAGTAGTGCTTGAGCGTGGCTACCGACGTGTCCGCTGCCGCCGCGAGCTGGCGCAGCGACGCGCGCAAACCGTCCGGCGCCATCACCCGCGCGCGGACACGGCGCGCCAACGTGAGGCGCTGCTCGTCGTAATCGGCGTTCCTGGAGCCAGCGGTGCGGGCCACGGCGAAACATTTAATTGGCACAATCGTAAGCCGCAATGGGCGTGCAGTAGTCCGCAGCTCGAACCGGTTTGGTGGCGACGAACTGGGTGGTTGTTATTTCGGCTTTCACTTGTGCGTATGAATCGATTCCCTCCGCTCTTCCTGTTGGTGCCTTCGCTCGCGCTGGCGCAGCCCTTGTCTGCCTTCCTCGAGTCGGCGGAGCGCGCCAACGTGGACCAGCGCCAGGCCACCCAGGCGACGGTCGTCGCCCGAGCCACGTTCGACCAGCGGTGGGGAGGCCTCTTGCCGAGCCTCAGCGCGAGCGGGGGCTACACCCGCAACCAGTACGAAGCGGTCGTCGACGTCCCGTCCGGACTCGGAGAGACCCAGCGCATCACCATCCTCCCTCGGGACCAGCTCGAGGCGACGTTGCGGGCTGAGCTGCCGCTGGTCGACGTCGCCAAGTGGCTCGAGGTCAGCGCCGCGTCCGAGAGCGCCCTCGGCGCTGCCGCCGCGGAGCTCGGCGCGGGGGACCAGGTGCGGCGGCAGGTGGCCACCGCGTACTACGCCGTCGCCGACGGGCTGGCCGTAGCCGCGTCGGCCGAGCGGTCGCTGACGGTCGCGCAGGCGCAGCTCGAGCAGCAGCAAGCCCGGCGCGCGGCGGGGGTCGGCGGCGAGCTCGAGGTGTTCCGAGCCATGGCCGAAGTCGAGCGCGCGACGCAGGTGGTTGCGGACGCCCATGCGCAGCGCGCCACCGCGCGGCGCACCCTGCGCACGCTGTCGGGGCTCGAGATTCGAGGGGAGGTGGCGCTCCCGGACGACGACCTGAGGCCCGCGCCGCCGGCGGCCGAGCTCGAAGCCCGCGCGCTCGGGAC
>JALHOS010000465.1 GCA_022842905.1 Myxococcaceae bacterium
AGGCACGCCGTCATCGCGATGAGGCCCTTGCTGTGCTCCTTGAGGACCTTCTTGTCGATGCGCGGGTGGTAGTAGAACCCGTGCATGTAGCCGGTGGACGAAAGGTAGCGCAGGTTCTGGTACCCCTCCTTGTTCTTGGCCAACAGGATGAGGTGGTTGGCGACCTTCTCGCTTCGATCTTCGCGGCCCTTGGGCCCGGCGACGTACGCCTCCATGCCGATGATCGGCTTGACCCCGCCGTCCTTCGCCTTCTTGAAGAAGTCGATCGCCCCGAACATGTTGCCGTGGTCCGTCACGGCCACGTGGCTCATGCCCTTCTCTTTGACCGTCTTGATGAGGTCCTTCATGCGAATGGCCCCATCGAGCAGCGAATAGAGCGTGTGCAGGTGCAGATGCGTGAAGGACATGGGAGGCGAGTCTTCGCCTGAGCGTCGGCTCCGACGCAAGCGCGGCGACGTCTCGGCGCGGAGACGGGCAGGTCGACCCAAGCGACTGAAACGAGGCTTGTTTTCGTTGGCTGCCGCCTTGCTCTGGGTGTCCGGGCCTCACTCACCCACACCCGCAGGAGCGCTCCCGTGTCCGAAACGATCTCGTCTGTCAGCACCTCACCCAAGAACGTCTGCGAAGAGCCGCCGCCGCTGGAGACGTCGGCACCCAAAGCCCCGCCGCCCCCAACGCCCGCTGCGAAGCGCAGCTCCGTCGAGGCCGAGCGCGCGTTCGCCACTCAGTCGGTCAGCGCTTACGAGCGGCAGATCTCCGACGTCGCAGCTCGAATGGGCTGCGGCGACGAGCTGAGCCTGGCGTTCGGCGCTTCCGTGAAGGCCGCGGCGCTCGGCGGCGCCAACAGCAAGGCGACCATCAAGCGAGAGGACGACGGCTCGTTCACGGTGACGCTCAAGTTCGATGCGAAGGCCGGCATCGGCGTGCAGGCAGGGATCAGTGACGGCATGCAGGGAGGCCCTTCCGCGAGCGCTGGTGCCAGCGCGAGTCACAAGCTCGAAGCGGGGACGAAGCTGAAGTTCGCGACCCCCGAAGCGCTGGCCGACTTCATGGACGCAGCGGCGGCAGCGTCGGTGTCCGTCGCCAACCCCGCCATCGCCTACGGCGTCAAGCAGCTGGGTTGGCTCGGGGACGACAGCTTCAGCCGGCTGGCCCACTACGTCCTGAACAACAGCAAGGTGCTCAACCTGGGCGTGGTCGGAGAGCTCGAGCTGTCGGCCGAAGCGAACATGGTGTTCGCCAAGGTCGGCATCGCCGCGGGCGCCCGGCACGGATACCAGCTGCAGTACGACGCCCAGCAGCACCAGCTGTCGGTCATTCAGAAGGTCGGGGCGTTTGGCGCGGCCGGTGGGAGCGTCGGCCTCGCTCACGCCGGCGTCGAAGGCGAAGCCGAAGTGCGACAGCGCATGGTCTTCGACGTCTCGCCCGAGCACCTCGCGAAGGCCCTCGAGAGCGAGTCCCTCGGCGACTTCGTCGGCTCGCTGGCGCCAGTCGCGCTCCTCCGCGAGACCGAGACCAAGGGCAAGATCAAGGGCGGCCTCGGCAAGGTGTTCGCCGGAACGGAGCACGAGGTGAAGGAGGTCCAGACGGAAGACCTCCTGTCGGGCGCGACGACGACCAAGGTGGAGCTGGCCACGTGGGACGACGCGTCCAGCCTGGGGCTCAAGGACGCGAAGCTCGGACCGGTGACGATCAACGCCTCGCTGACGGAGCGCCACGTGAGCGAAGGCGCGACGCTCGACGAAGCGAAGGCGAAGGCCGCCGAGCACCACGCGCTGACCCAGCGAATCCGGGTGCTGCGCTCGCTCTGAGCCGCCCTGCCGCGCTATCAGGCGGCCATGCGCCGCCTGATCCTCGCTCTCGCGCTGACGTTGGTCGCTTGTGAACCCGAGCTCACCCCGCTCGTCGATGCGGGGCGAAGCACCGCGCATGACGCCGGCCTGCAGGACGGAGGCGCGCTGGACGTCGACGGCGGATCGGCGGACGCGGGCTCGTCGGACGCGGGCAGCGACGCCGGCCTCACGGACGCTGGGAGTCCGGACGCCGGCACGCCCGGCGACGCGGGGACCCCTGACGCGGGCGCCGCGCGCGACGCGGGCACGAGCACCGACGGCGGCTCAGCGTGCCGGGTCATCTTCTGCTTCAACGGCGCGCCCAGCCGCACGGCCTCGTCCAACTTCCCCTTCAACCACCTCTGCGACAGCTTGGTGAATGACGGGCTCGTCCAGGACTGCGGGAACGGCGGGTCAGGGACCACGTGCCATTCGACCTTCGACTCGTTCCTCGTCAACGCCGCCTCCACGCTCTACCCGCGCGTGTTCTCCGCGCTCGACACGAACCGCGACCAGCGCGTCGACGCGCGGGACCAGGCCTGCTTGGTGGTGTTCCTGGGCTACTCGTGGGGCGGAGTCGCCTCCGTCGAGGTCGCTACGGCGCTCTTGGCCGACACGCGAATCGACACGGCCAGACGAGCGGTGGACCTGATCGTCGCCATCGACCCGTACCAGCCCAGCCGCACGACGCTGGACGTCCCGTCGGGCGTCCGGGCCTTTCACGAGTTCCGCCACAGCGTCTCGCCGCCGAACGACTGCTCGGCGACGGCGCTGTTGGGGCCCTACCGCGGCCTTCCGCCGCGCTGTCGGGCGTCCTCCACCTGCGCCGACTACGACTATTCCTTGGCGCCCATGAGAAGCTTCTCTCGGTACACCTCTGGCGCGTACCTCGGCTCGCAGATCGGCCACTGCGAGGTCCCCGAGGTCATGCACCCACAGGCCCGAGCGCTGGTCCGCGGCCAGCCGGTGACGGGCACGCCGCCGCAACGCACGGTGCCGATCATTCCGTGACGGTCGGCCGGCTGCCTTGGCCGTCGCTCGGCACCATCCAGCACGGCGGCGCCGCGACGCGGGTCGAAGCGAGCGTGCTGTCCCGACTGTCCACGCGCAGGACGACCTGTGACCTGGCCGTCTCTCGCCAATCTCCATGCGCACGCCGACTTGATCGACCGGCCGGCCGCTCGCTCAGCGCACCGTCCAGCTCAGCGGCACCGCGACGCGGGTCGACGGCTGATTGCTGTCGCCGTTGTCCACGCGCACGACGACCTTGACCGCCGCGACCGTCGCGCCCGCAGGCGCGCCGTTGCTGCAACTGCGGAACGTGTACTGCCGAGCGAGGGCCAGCTGCGTCGCGCCGTTGGGGTGCGCCTGCGAGGAGCCGCCGCGGTACGAGCAGGTGACCGTCGCGCCGCTGGCCGTCGTGTAGATGACTGATGTGTTGTGGTTGCCCGCATTGCCCGCGGCCAAGTTCCACGGCGTCGCTGCGCCGGCGTAGCTCGCGGTATCGATCGGTATCGCCGTCGGTACGTCGACGTTCGACTCGGCGCCCAGCTCGAAGACGGCGTCGTAGTTGCGGCCCGGCGAGTACGTCTTGGCAGCGCGCGCCGTCACCGCCGGCCGCAGCACCTTGACGCGCAGGTCGTCGAAGTACAGCGAGCTCGACTCAGCCGCCCCCATGCCCACGAGCAGCTCTTCGGTGAAGCTCGTCGCGCCCGCAGGAATGCGGACCGGCGCGATCTCCAAGTTGCTCCACGCCGTGCCGAACAGCTTGGCCGACTCGGCGACGCTGCTGCCCACCGTGACACGCAGCATCGAATACGACGCCGCGTCCTTGAAGGTGTTGGCGCTGAGCACCTGCGCGCTGATGACGTCGCCGGCGCGCACCGAGGTCGGCAGGGCCACCGTCTTGAACGCGCCGCCTTCCCAGGGCGGCCGCGTCCGCGCTTCACCGCCCCAGGAGCCGTTCCAGACCGTCGCCCACGACGCCTGGTACGTGAAGAAGTCGGCCCCACCCCACTCACCCCAGCCCGTCGGCTGGTTCGCGCCGTACGCGCCAGTCTCGCTCGTCGACAGATCGTCGGAGAAGTCGGCGACCGTGGTGAACGTGCCGTCCACGTCCAGCGAGAGGTCGTCGTAGAAGACCGTCCGCAGCTCCGTCGGCCCCAGCCGCACCATGGGCACCACCGCGAGCCTGCGGGCGTTGATCGGCAGCGCCACTCCACGCAGCGACAGCGGGCGGCGATTCCCGGCGCGCAGCGCGTAGCTGGCGTGCACCGACAGCAGGTTCGCCGAGCCGTCGAACACGTAGAGCACCAGCGTCGCGTCGGTGATGGCGTCGTTCGCCTCAGTCGTGTCGGCCACGGCGCTGACGCTGACGGCCGTGCCGGGCAGCGGGCAGACGTCCATGAACTTCACGATGCCGCTGGTGAACGGGCGCGGCGGCGCGTTGGTGGCAGCGCCCGGCCAAATCGGGTTGCCAACCCGCGCCCGACCGTCACGCGCTTCCCAGTCGCCCGAGAACTCGGCGTCGTAGCCGTCGTTCATCGGCCAGAGCGGCGAGTTGCCCGCGGACGAGCCTTGGAAGTTGTCGAAGATGAGGCGCCGCGGACCCTGCGTCGTCCCCAACAGGCAGGTGTCGAGGTCGGTGATGAGCGTCTGCCGCGCCAGCGTCACGACCGGGTCGTCTTCGGCCCCCGTCCCCAGCGCGCGCCCGTCATCCACCGGGGCACACCCCACCATCACCAGTACGCTCAGCCATGCTGCTCGCCGCATCTTGGACCTCCCCGAGTCAGTCGCGACTGGAGCGTAGCGGGCTCGACCCAGCGCGCAAATGCACGCCGTTCTGCGCGATCCAGCGTTGATCAGCGCGCGCGGAGGCCAGTGTGCGCCCCACACCCGCCTGATGCGCTGTGTTGGGTCGCGCTCGGCCCAGGGTGGTGACCCCCTCGCGAGGAGCGGCGCGACCCTGCCCAAGTCCCACGGTGTGCCGTGCTTGGCGCTGGCACTCGCCGTGAGAAGGGCGTGCCGTCGTGCGGACGAGCGCGCTCCTCCTGCTGTGTGCTTTCGGCGCGGCCTGCGGGGCCGAGGCGCCTGCGGACGACTCCTGCCGCCGCGTGGTGGGTGGGGCGCCGACGACGTTCGAGCTGGGCGTGGCGCACGTCGCAGGCGACTACCACCCGTCACCCGCGATCCCGTTCCTCCAGGCGGGGGCGAGCGACGCCGCGCTCCTCGGCGTGCGCACCCTCAAGGTGTACCTGACGCCGGAGTACCGCACGAAGTACCCGGGCAGCTGGCCGCAGGTGTCCTCGCTGACACAGCTCGCACAGACGCCGCAGTTTCGCGCGCTCTTCGAAGGGCCCTTCGACACCTTCGTCCTCACCACGTACTCCTTTGCCTTGGGCGTGGGCGATCCATGGCGCGGCAGCGACGAGGCTGGCCTGTACGCCGCCGAAGCCGAGGAGTTGGAGGCGCTGGCCCGGCACCTGCTGGACACCTACGCCGGCACGAACAAGCGCTTCGTGCTCCAGACCTGGGAAGGCGACTGGGCGCTTCGCGCGGGGCTGTCCGCCACCGAGGCGACGCCGCCCGCGCGCATTCAACGCATGGTGCGCTGGCTCGACGCGAGGCAGCGCGGCGTCGCCCGCGCACGTGCCGCCGTGCCGGCTGAAGGGGTCGAAGTCGTCAACGCCGTCGAGCTCAACCTGGTCGCCGGCCCGACCCCCGGCGACGTGCTCACCCAGGTCCTCCCCCAGACCTGCGCAGACGCCGTCTCGTACTCCGCGTGGGACGCGCTCACCGTCCCGGCCGACGCGCCGCTCGACG
>JALHOS010000466.1 GCA_022842905.1 Myxococcaceae bacterium
CCCCGTCGGGCCGGTCGCGCCGGTGGGCCCGGCACTGCCCGTCGCGCCGGTGCTCCCGGTCGCGCCTTGAGGTCCAGCGGTGCCAGCAGGAGTGCAGCCGAGCACGGCAAGCACACAGCCCAGCGCGAGGAGTTTGAGTCGATTCATGCCGGCTCCAAGACAAGGGTTGCGCGCGGCTGTCAAGCCAGAGAGAGCCGTGCGCCTTCCGCTCGTGCCGTCGGGGAGCTAAGCGCCGAGCGCGCGTGGCGTCTTTCTTCGACGAGCTGGTTGAGGAACATCAAACCATCGAGCGGGTGGTCGGCGCGCTGCGCAGCTACCTCGCGGCGCGAGCGCAGCGGGCCGCGGACGAATCGGACGGCGAGCGCTTCGTTACCTTCTTCCGCGTCTACGCCGGCGCCTGGCACCACGAGCGCGAGGAGCGGCAGCTGTTCGAAGCGCTGACCCGCCTGGCCGACCTCCCTGGCGAGCGCGGCCCGATCGCCGTCCTCACCCGGCAGCACCGCACCCTCGAAGGCTTCCTCGAGCAGCTCAGCCAGTCGCTCGCGCTGCCGGTTTGGTCCGCGGACGACGCGCTGACGGCGACGCGGCGGGGCGACGCGTATGCGGACCTGCTGCTCCACCACATCGACGCGGAGAACTCGGTGCTGCTGCCCGAGAGCCAGGCGCGGCTACTGCCCGTCGACGCCGCGACGTTGGTGAGCCGCCCGCACACCGACGAAGAGACGCGGGCCTTGGCCTTGGGCCTCGCGCTGGCGCAGCGTTACCCGCCCACGCAGAAGGCTTCACTCCTGCGCGGCGACGGCTGCGTCATGTGCCCGGAGTACACGGTGGGCTGCCGCGGCCTCGAGCGAGAGTGGTGGTCGGCCGAAGAATGGGAACGCCTCGAGCAGGGCGTCGGCGTCGACTGACGAGGCGCAGGCGCCCTTTCCAGCCGTCACTGCTTCATCAACCCGTTCTGCTTGGCGAAGGACGTGGCGTCGTCGTCGCTGAACAGGTTGACGGCCGCGCCCGCGCCCATGAGCCCCATGCCGACGAGGGCCCAGGCCGGCGCCGACGGACCGCCCAGCGCGCTGCCGGCGAGCACCACGCCGCCGACGGCCGACAGCCCTTGGCCCGCCGCGCCGACGTAGTCGCCCTTCGTCAGCTCGTTGTACGCCTCGAAGCCGGACAGCACGGCGCCGCCGACGCCACCGACGACGCCGCCCCACTTGCTGGCGGCCGCGACGAACTTTTCGGAAGCGCCCAACATGCCGGCGATGGTGCCCGCCGAGCCCGCCAGGTCGAGGCTGCCGCTGAGCATGCCCTTGAGGTCGCCGGCGCGCACCGCGTCCGCCAGGCCCAACACCGACAAGCCGAGCGACAGCTTTTCGGCGAAGTCCTTTCCTTGGCCGAAGGTGCGCAGCACCGCGTCGCGCTGCTTTGCGGGCAGGTCCTTGAGGAGCTGCTCGGCGGTGGGAATCGGCAGGCCGGCCTTCCGCGCGGTCTCGAGCGTGTCGACGATGCCGGTCAGCTGCGCGGGGTCCAGCCCCAGCTCCGGCGCGAGCTTCTTGATGGCGTCGGTGCGCGCGGCGGGGTCGAGCTGCGCGAGCGCCGCGACGGGGTCCTTCGTGAGCTCGGAGGCCACCAGCTTGGCCGCCACCTTCTGCGCGCCGGCCGGGTCCACCCGCGCCAGCTGCGCCAGGTCGCTCTGGAGCGTCTGTTTGCGCTCTTCAGGGCTCATGAGCGCCAGGCGGTCCTGGTAGGCGCCGCTCTCCATGCGCTTGCCCAGGCGCTCTCCGGCGCCCAGCACGTCGGACTTCTTGCGCAGCGCCTCCATCGACTTCTGCATCGACGGCTTGTCGAGGAGCTTCTGCAGCTCGCCCTGCACCTTGCCCAGGTCCACCTTCGCGGCGAAGTCCTTGTCGCTCTGCGCTTTCTGCATGACGCCCATGAGGTCCAGCACCCGCTTCATGTCCGGGTCGGTCTTCGCTTGGTCCTGCATGCCCTTGACGAGCAGCTCGGAGGCGCGGGTGATGTCGCCTTCGGCGAGCTTGAGGTCGGTGCCGTGGATTTCCCGGTCGGCGCGGTTGAGGCCGTCGAGCAGCGCTCGCTTCGCGCCCGCGTCTTCCGGGGGCCCCTGCACCGCCTTCACCATGGCGCTGCGGACGGCGTCCTGCGTGTACACGTAGGGGTTGCTCGACTGGCCGAGCGACTCCATGAACTTCTGGAGCTGGCCGTCCTTCTTGAGCTGCTCCATGGCGGCGGTGGCGGCTTCGGGCGTTTGCTGCCGGGCGACGGCGTTGAAGTACGCGTTGACGCCGTCGCTGCGGACGGCGCGGCCCTGGGCCTGCCGTTGTTGGAGCGCGGCGAGCGCGGCGGGGTTCTTCTCGGCGGCGGTGGCGAGGCCTTCGAGGCCGCGGTCTCGCACCGTCTCGTGGAAGCCGTTGTCGGCGAGCGTCAGCAGGCCTTGCACGGCGCCCTGGGAGCCAGCCGAAGCGTCCTGCCGGAGCCGCTCGTAGGCGACCATGCTGTTGTCACCGGCGGCGCGGCCGAGCGCCTTGTACGCGGCGTCGCTCAAGGGGCCGGGGGCCTTGGCGAGCACTTCGCCCAGCTCCTTCGAGCCCGACGCGCGCCGCTCGATGGCCTTGGCGAGGCCTTCGACCGCGGCCTGCGCGGCCGTCCCGCCGGCCTGAATGACGGCGTCGAGCTTCGCGCGGGCCTGCGGGTCCCGCCCCTGGGTGGAAGCGAGCAGCTCGTAGTGCTCGGCGCTCAAAGCCTCCTTGGGCGCGCGCCAGAGCTGCTCGGCGGCGGTGCCGGACAGGGTGCCGTAGCGCGCGAGGTCTGCCAGCTGCTTGACGGCCTCGGCGTCTCCTTTGGCGGCGAGGTCGCCGAGCGCCGTCACGGCGGCCTTGCGCTTGTCCGGGGTGGCCAGCACGTCGTCCGCCTGCTTGCCGAGCGCCTTCGCGTCGAGGGGCTGGGTGGTGGTGACTGGCGCGCTCAGGGCTGCGGCGCGGGTCGGGGGTGCTTCGAAGCCGTCGCCGCCCAAGCTGCCGGCGAGCGCGCGCGCGGAGCTGGGGGTGCGCTCGGCGAGGTGAGAGAGGCGCGTGGCCACCTGACGCGCGGCCTCCGTCTTGCGCAGCTCGGCGGCGCGATGTTCGGCTTCCTTGCGCTGTGCTTCCGCGGTGTCCGGCACCGGCTGCGCTTTGGGGTCGGTCTTCAAAGGTGGCTCCTCTCGAGGGGCGCGCTCAATGGCGCGGCAGGCGCGGACTGTACCTTCAACTCGAGGGCCCGCGCCCTCAACGCTGTGGGCGAAGGTCGCACTCAACGCAGTGCGGCCCGAACAGGAGCGCGAAGGGTCCGGTGCGGGCACGACCGCGAGGAAAGGGCCGAAGGCGGCTGAGGAGCGGTGGCTGAAGGCCCCGAGGGTGCAGAGCTGGAGAGGTCCACTCGCACTGCGCATGCGCGGAAGAAAAGTAGAAGGAGGCGAGCCGAGCGGCTCCGAGCGGAGGACTGTCGAGCGACGAGTTGCAACTTGGCTGTGAGCACACCCCGGGGGGAGGGCCTTGGGCGTGAAGAGCGATGTTGTGCGGATCCGCCGCCTGCAGGACGCAGCTGGTGGAGCGCGGGCACAGCCAAGCAGTTCACCCGCCTCTGCGCCCCTCTCAGAGCCCAGCGCCACGACTTCCGACCACCTCAGCGACGCCGCCTCACAAGTACAGCGCCCCCTTACAATCCGGTACACAGCGCAACCGTCGCCCGAAGCCGAGCACCTTGCGCGCAGTCAATCGTCCTGACGGACCCACCACCTCCCCCATGCGCGCGGGCCGCCGCCGCGCTACGAATTGACCCGTGAGCGTAGAGCCGCCCGCAAAAGACTTCTCGGTGAGCGCCACGAACGTGCGCGGCTTCGGCAACGCGCTGGCCACGTTGGGCCGCAGGGACGAAGTGCTCGCGCGCATGCCGCCGCAGGCTCGGGCCGTCTACGTGCAGCCCCAGTCCGCCCGGTGGCACCCGGGCCAGCACGCCATCGACGCGTGGGCGGCGACGCGGGCGGTCGGTGGCCAGGCGCTCCTCGACGACACCAACTACCGCTTCTACACGGACTCGCTGAGCCCCATCGTGCGGCCGCTGGTGCAGGTGGCGCTGGCCCTGTCCGGCGCGTCGCCAGCGACGCTCTTCGCGAAGGTGGGCGACATCGTCCACATGGCCATGCGCGGCCTGGAATTTCGCTGGCAGCCGGCGGGCACCAGAGCCGGCACCTTCACCGTGCACTACCCGCGCCCCGTGCCGGCGGAGCTGCTCGGCTGGCGGCAGGTGATGCGCGTGGGCGCGGAAATGACGAAGTCCACCATCATCGTCGACAACTTCGCGGCGGAGTCGCTGTGCCAGTACCGCTACGACGTGCACTGGTGAGTCGCCGCCGTCAGTACACGAAGGGGATGATGCGGTACGGCACGCGCTGCACGTACTCCGCCCAGAGCGGCCCGTACTTCTCTTGGCAGCGCGCGTCGTCGGCCCACTGCCGCGGCCACAACAGCGCGACGTAGTACAGCGGGTACAGCCACACCGCCCACACGCCCGGCCAGCCCAGCGCCAGCGACAGGCCCGACGCCATCAGCACCTCGCCGAGGTAGTTGACGTGCCGCGACAGGCCCCAGAAGCCGCTGATCAACACGCGCTTGCCCTGCCCCGTCAGCGCCTGCGGAGCGAGCACCCCGAAGGCCTTCCGCTCGGGGTCCTTCTTGAACCAGTACTTCTGCAGGTTGGCGCCGCGGGACAGCACCCAGCCAGAGAAGAAGAGGAGCACCGCGGCGGCGGTGAGCAGCGGTGACACCTGCGGGTCGCCCAGCTCGGCCGTGGCCCAGAGCGCGACGGCGTAGAAGAACGGGTAGAAGACGAAGCAGCCCCAGCCCAGCTTGAAGCCCACGCGCTCGGCGACGAAGTCGTACGTGTACAGGTGCACCTCTTCGAAGAAGAGGTACTCACACAGGAAGAACGTGAAGAGCCCCACGTGCACGAAGACGCCGGGGTTGCTGGCCTGGCCGTACCGCAGGACGTGCGCCGCGGCGAAGGACAAGAGGTTGAGCTCCAGGAGCACCGCGCCGATGAGGTACAGGTACATCTTCGCGTCGACGCGGCCTCCACCCCACTGCGGCTGGGCGATGCGGCCCAGGTAGAAGTCGGCGAGGAACGGCTTGCCGGTGGACGGCGCGGGCAGCACGAGCGCCGCCGAGAAGAGCAGCCCCAGCACGCAGGCCCCCGCCGCCATCGCCCAGCGGTGCGTCCAGAAGGTGTCCCAGGCCAAGAGCCCGTTGGCGCAGGCCGCGGCCCACAGACCCACCACCACGAAGAACACGCGCAGCCCGTTGAGCCGGTAGCGCAGCCGCGTGCCGTCGGGCCCCGTCACGTACCCGTCCACCCAGCGGCCGGGGAGCGCCAGGCTCAAGACCAACACCAACACGTAGACGCCTGCGGGAATGAGCGCGGCCATGGGGCGAAGGCGCGCCTCTTAGCCTCGCGCGCGCACCAGGTGGAGCAAAGGAAGCACAGCCCGAGCGAGGGGCCTTCAGCTCGCCAGCGGCGCAACCCCGGGGGCGTCGGGCCCCGGCGCGTCGGACACCGCCGACGGCTTGGGCGGCGCGACCGTCGCGGCTTCGGGGCGGC
>JALHOS010000467.1 GCA_022842905.1 Myxococcaceae bacterium
CAACGCGCTCGAGGCCGCGGGCGCGACGGCGCAGGCCCAGAAGGTGCGCGCTCACTTGGCGACCCTGTCCGGCCAGGCGCGGGTGCTGGCGCCGACGACGCCCGAAGCCCCGGAAGCGCCGCCCGTCATCGGCACCGCCGCCGACGCGCAGGTCGTGCTCGCGCCGAAGGACAACGCGTACGAGTTCCTCAAGAACCTGCCGCTCTTCGCTGACCTCGCGCTGGACGACATGAAGGCGCTGTACCGCGTGTGCGGCCGTCAGGAGTTCAAGCCCGGCCAGCCGCTCATCGAAGCGGGCAAGCCGGGCAAGGGCCTCTTCGTCATTCTCGAAGGGCAGGTGCAGGTGGCCGTCGGCACGCCGCCCAAGGTCATCAACACCCTGGGCGCCGGGCGCTACGCCGGGGAAATCTCGCTGGTGCAAGACGGGCCGACGTCGGCCACCGTCGTGGCCTCGCAGCCGACCAAGGTGCTCTTCGTCAGCCGGGACGCGTTCCTGCAGTACCTCTACAACTCGCCCGCGGCGGCGCTGTGCATTTGGCGGCTGTTCGCCCTCAACCTCGCGGACCGCGTTCGCGCGCTGTCCGGCGCGCCGAAGTAGCGCCCCAAGACAGCGCGGCGCTCGTCAGTGCTTGAGCGCGCTGTGTCCCTGCGCCTGCTCCATGCCGTGGGAGACGACGAAGGAATAGAGCGGGTAGCTGTCTTCACGCGGCCCGCCGATGCACTCGAACAGCCAGTGGCCGCGCTGCGGGTCTTCGTGGTCGGGGCTGGCCTGCACGAACAGCACGTCGGCGCGCTCGATGACGACTTCGGAGATGAGCGTCTTGCCCAGAATCACCTGAGCGACCGCCCGGCCGTCGGCTTCGTCGAAGAAGTCCCAGTGCACCAGCTCGTGGTCGAAGAACATGACGTCGCCCACGCCACAGCGCACCACACAGTTCCGGTGCTCGCCGAGCCACCGCCAGAAGGCGTCGAAGGTGAGCGGCGCAGCGTCTGGATTCGGAGAGGTCATGGCGGCCGCTCGTGTAGCACAACCTTTTTGAGAGCGAGCGCGGCCGCGTGAGCCGGCTACCATGGCCTTTCGCGCATGCTCACCCTCCTGACGCTCAGCGTGCTTGCCCAGGGCGAGCTGCCCGTGAGCACCCGCTTCGTGGCGACCGGCTACGGCGTGAGCGACGGGCTGCCCCAGACGTCAGTGGCCGCCATCGCCCAGGACGCGCGCGGGTTCTTGTGGGTCGCCACCTTCGGTGGGCTGGCGCGCTTCGACGGCCAGCACTTCCTGCGCGTGGACCACGCCCGCGCGGACATGGACGGGCACCGCTTCGTGTCGGTCGCCTGCCAAGCAGACGTCGTGTGGGCGGGGACGGACCACGGCCGGCTGTTCCGCTTCGCTGACTACGGCCGCGGCGCGGTCACCGAGGTGCCGCTGGGCAACACCCGGGCGGACCCGCTCTGGCAGCTCCTGGTGGACCCACGCGGTGCGCTCCTCGTCGCCGCGGGCACGTCCGGCGTCTACGAACTCAAAGACGGCGCGGTCCGCCACATTCCGTCTTCGCTCCAGTTCGTCCGCTTCGTCGCGGCGGCGCCGGACGGGACGGTGTGGGGCGGCGCCGAAGACGAGCTGGCTTGCCTCGACGGGCGCTGCCCCGAAGGGGCTCGGCTGTCGGCGCCCAGGCTCGCCTCGCTCAGCGTGGAGTCGAACGGCGCAGTGCGCTTCGGCGCTCGCGAAGGCCAGTTCGAATGGCGTGAGGGCCGACTGTCGCGCCTCAGAGAAGGGCCCGTCGGCGTCAGCGCCGTGGACGAAGCGGCGGGGCGAACGTTCGTGTCGACGGCGCAGGGGCTGCTCGTCAGCAGCGCCGAGGGAGTCGAGCGGATCTTCCTGCCCCGCGCCTCGCTGCTGCCGACCGCGTCGAACCCTCCGGAGCCGGACGTACGCAGCCTCTTCGTGGACCCCACCGGCGCGCTCTGGGTGGGCACGAACGACGCAGGCCTCTACGTCGTCAGAGACCGGCGCGTCGTTCAGGTGCGCGAAGCGAACGGGCTGAGCGGCCGCTCGGTGCTGCTGGTGCTCCCGCTCGTCGACGGGACGGCGCTGGTGAGCGCGTACTGCCAGGGGCTCCAGCGGCTTCGGCCGGACGGCGCGGGGGCGTCGGTGAGCCGTGTGCCCGGCGTGCCGGCCGACGCGTGCGTCTTTGCCATGGCCCAGGCGCCGGACTTCAGCGTCTGGTTCGAAAGTCGAGGCGCGCTGTTCCGCTGGGCGGACGGTGGTGTGGCGCCGACGTTCGGCGACGCGCAGCGAAATTGGGAGGACGTCAAGGCGCTGCTGTTCGAAGGGTCGACGACGCTGTGGGTGGGCGCGCGGCGCGGCCTGCACCAGCTCGCGCTGAGTGCCGGCGGACCTCGGCTCGTTCGCTCGTGGCACACGTCCGACGGGCTGCTCGACGACGAAGTGCAGTCGCTCGCGTACGACACCGACGGGGCGCTGCTCATCGGCACGCGCCGCGGGGCCATGCGGCTGGTGGGCGGCCAGCTGCACCGCCTGGTGCACCCCGACGACGACCGGCCGGCCGCCGTCCGAGACTTCCAGGTCGACCCTTCGGGCACCGTGTGGCTGGCGACCTACGGCGACGGGCTGGCGCGGGTGGAGCGGCCGCGCAGCGACGCGCCGACGGAGGCACGGCGGGCGCGCTGGCTCAACCGCGACCGGGGCTTCTGCGCAGACGAGCTGTCCCGCGTGCTGCGGCACGGCGCCGACGCGTGGTTCAACTCCAACCAAGGCCTCTTCCGCGTGCCCTGGGCAGCCTTGGAGCGCGCGGCCACGGCCCAGAGCCCCGTGCCCTGCGACGCCTTCGCGTCGGGAGAAGGCAACGGTGGCGGACAACCCGCTGGCGGGCAGCTGGTCGACGGGAGGCTCGCCTTCCCCACGACACAAGGGGTGGCGCTGGTCGACCCGAACAGCGCTCCACCCACCCGGCCGCCACCGGCGGTCTTCGTCGAGGCCGCGGCGGCGGACGACGTGCAGCTGTCGCTCTTCAGCCCGACGCGGGTGCCCCCGGGCCGCCGCGACGTCACCCTGACGCTCAGCACCCCAGACGTGACGGCCGACACGCTCGTCGAGCGCACGCTCGTGCACGACGGCGTCCCCCACACCCAGCTCGGCGGGCTGACCGCCACGTACCTGCGGCTGCCGCCCGGCCAGTACGAGTTCACGGCGCGCCGTCGGGGCCTGGGCGCGGAGCGCGGGCCGGAGGCGCGCCTGTCCTTCACGTTGGAGGCGGCCTTCCTCGAAACCAACTGGGCGCGCCTGGGCCTGCCCGCGCTCCTGCTCCTCGCCGGAGCGCTCGTGGCCCGCGCGTGGACGCGTACGCTCAAGAGCCGCGCCCGCGCGCTGGAGGCCGAGCTCGAGCAACGCCACAAGACGGAGAGCGCACGCCGGGAACGCGACGAGGTCTACCGGACCGTCTTCGACGGCTCCCCCGGGCCGCTGTTTCTCTTTTCGGCGAGCGGCGAGCTGCTGCAGCAGAACCCGGCCGCGCGTCGCCTCGTCGGCGAGCCTGGCGCCGGGCCGTCGTTCGTCGCGGTCGACCAGCGGCCGCGCTTCCACGACATGTTGACGCGCGCGGCCGCAGGCACGAGCGCCCACGGCCACGACTTCACCTTCGTCGACCCGTCGGGGCGAAGCGTGGCGGTGCGCGTCGAGGCGGCCAACCTCCAGCTCCGCGGGACGCCGCAGGTCCTGGTGGCCGCGACCGACCTCACGGCCGCGCACGAGGCGGAAGCGCAGCGCACGGCGATGCTGAGCAAGGCCGCCGCGTCCCAACGGCTCGAAGGGCTGGGCCGCCTGGCCGCCGGCATTGCCCACGACTTCAACAACGTGCTCGCCGCGCTCGAGCTGCAGGTGGACGAGCTGCGCGCGGGCCCCGACGAGCCCCAGGTCCGGCGCGTCGCCTCCGACATGGCCCAGGCCCTGGCGACGGGGAAGAACCTGACGCGCCGCTTCCTCGTCTTCGGCAAGGGAGAAGGCGAAGCCGCGGCGCTGGTCGTCGATGACGCGGTGAGCACCGCGCGGCCGCTGCTGGCGCGGCTGCTCAAGCCCGACGTGGCGTTCAGCGTGGACCTGGGTGCCGCGGGGGCAGCCGTGCGCCTGGCGCCGGCGCACCTGGACCAGCTCCTGCTCAACCTGGTCGTCAACGCGCAAGACGCCGTCGGCGAGCGCGGCCGGGTCTGGGTGGCGACGCGGCGGGGGGCGACCACGCCGCCAGGTGAAGGCACGCAGGTGCTGCCGTCGCCGACCGGAGAGGTGGTGGAGCTGTCCGTCGAAGACTCCGGCACGGGCATGAGCGAGGCGACGTTGGCCCGCGCGTTCGAGCCGTTCTTCACCACCAAGGACGTCACGCGAGGCACCGGCATGGGCCTGGCGGTCGTGCACGGCATCGCGCTGCGGGCGGGCGCGGGGCTCACCGTGCACACGAAGCTGGGCCAGGGCACGCGCTTCGTCGTCCAGCTCCCGCTCGCGCCGGCATCGACGAGTGGCGCGTCGTCGGGGCCGAGCACCGTCCAGCCGACGCCAGTCCCCCAGCCGGCGCCCGCCGAGGGCGCGCGCGTCTGTCTGGTGTGTGACGACACGCCCGCCTTGCTCGAGGCGCTGGTGCGGCTGCTCAAGTCGAAAGGCTTCACGGTGCTGGCGGCGGAAGACGGCGCGCAGGCCAAGGCGCTGTTCGAGTCGCGCCCGGTGGACCTGGTGGTGACGGACTTGGTGATGCCCAAGCTCGACGGCGCCCAGCTCGTGCGGAACATTCGCGCCAGCGGCTCGAAGGTCCCCATCATCTTGCTGTCGGGCTACCCGGGTGACGCGACCGAGAAATTGGAAGGCGTGTCGGTGGAGCCGCTGCGCGCGCTCGAGAAGCCGTTCCTGCCTTCGGTGCTGCTCAAGGTGGTGGCGGAGCTGCTCGGCTGACGGCTTGGCGTCACTCGAGCCGCATGGTGCTCGTCACCAGCTGCCCCCCGGAGAAGCCGGTGAAGTTCTGCTGCACCACGACGCCGCCGCGCCCCGTCAGCCGCAGCGTGAAGGCGCCAGGACCGAAGCCGCTGTCGAGGGTGAACGTGCCGTCGGTGCCGCGGCGCAGCGCGGTGAAGGTGGCGTGGCGGCTGCTGCGCACTTCGACGCGGTCGACGGGGAGCCGCGCGTTGCGCACCCACAGGCTCGTCCAGTCGGTGTTGGCCAGCGTCTGGTACTGCAGCACCACGGGCCCCGAATCGCGACACCGGGCCAGCTGCCACGTCATGGGCCTGGGGTTGGTGCTCGTGCCCTGGGGGTCGACTTGGTGAATGGCCGCGTACGCTTGGGGGCTCAGGTCCATGTCGCCGGGCGCGTTGCTGACGCCGTAGGTGATGATGCGGACGAGCACCTGCCGCCCCAGCCGCGTCGTCACCAGCGCACACGCGTCGCAGAGGTTGCCGGTCGAGGCGAGGCTGTTGTCCACGCCGGCCAAGAGGTCGCCCGTGAGCGACTGCACCGCTGGGGGGTAGGGGGCGCACGCGTTTGGCCAGACCGACTGCGCGAAGTCCACGGGGCCCACGTGGTAACTGCCCGCGTGCACCGGCCCGAACGTGACGACGCCCCCGTCGCC
>JALHOS010000468.1 GCA_022842905.1 Myxococcaceae bacterium
CTCACAGAGCGTCCAGAGACTGAATTCACGGCATTCGGATGGGCCCTTGCGGAGCGCTGCCAAGGTGGTTGGCAGATTGGATGTAGGTCAACTGTCCCTCCGGTCGGACAACCACACGGTCGGTTGCACTTTCTGCCGCAACTCTTGCCCTCTCCTTGGAGTCACCATGTCGACGATCAGCAAGCACGCCCAGAGCCTGCTCCTCAAGCTGCAGAGCCGCTACGACAATGACCCTACGAAGCTGTTCAAGGCGTTCGCCGACAAGAAGGGCGCAGACGACAAGCTGCGGCCGCTCGACTTCGTGAAAATGCTCAACGCGGCGGACGACGGCTGGTTGCCCTCGCGAATCTCGAACACGTTCCGAGGAGCGAACGTCGCGCGCGCCATGGACGCGTCTGGCGAGCACCGGACGAAGGGCCAACCCGAGGTGGACGTCGCCGAGTTCACCAGCTTCATGCGTGGCCTCAGCGGCCGCTGACGTCGCGCAGATGGAGGGGAGCGCACGCTCGACGTGAGGGGCCTGCGCTCAACCCCGGCACCGCTCACGCTTCACCCGCCGTCGCAGGACCTCGACGCTCGCCGACTCGGCTCGAGCGTCGATCGCTGCCGGCCCCTCGTCGCTCCTCCGTTGCCGTCGGCCCGCGCCCGCCCGAGCCTCTTCGTTGGCGCGCCCAGCCGGCCGCCTCGAGGGTCCTTCTCGCCAGCCGTCAGGCGGCCGCGACCTCCCCCTCGCCGGTCCGACTTTCCGAGTACCGTCCGGCGCGCATGCGAGTCATCGCCGCCATCGACGTACGCCGCGCCCACCTCACCGAGTTCCACGACTTCGAGCGCCTGGCAGTCGAGCGCATGGAAGCGCACGGCGGGCGGCTGGAAGACGTCACCCTCGTCGACGACGGCGTCAGCCCCACCGTCACCGAGCTGCACGTGCTGCACTTCCCCGACGCCGCGGCGTGGCAGGCCTACCAGCAAGACCCACAGCTCGCCTCCCGAAGGTCCACGCGCGAGCGCTGCGTCGTCGGCCAGCGGGTGTGGGTGGGAGAGCCCGGACCGCGGCCCGCGGGGTCCCAGGACGGCTTTCGCCACGTGCTCGCCCAGGCGCTCGCCGCGCACGTGGCCGGCGACGCGCGTGAAGCGGCGGACCTGCGCCTCATGCGCTTCGCCCTGCAGTCCCTGGCCCGGCCCTTCGCGCGAGACACGTGGCCGGGGCACTTCACCAGCTCCGCGCTCATCGCCGACGCGCAGCTCGAGCAGGTCTGCCTGCTGCACCACGTGAAGCTCGCGCGCTGGCTGCAGCCGGGCGGCCACGTCGAGCCGACCGACGCCGACTTCGTCGCCGGAGCGCTGCGTGAGGCGCGGGAAGAGACGGGCCTGCCGGTGGTGGTGCACCCCGCCGCCGGCGCCGGCCTCTTGGACGTCGACGTGCACGTCATTCCCGCGCGTAAGCACGAGCCCGAACACCAGCACCTGGACCTGCGCGTGTTGCTCTGCGCGCCGCTCGAGCCGCCGCGCCCGCCCGCGGGAGAAAGCCAGCAGGTGCGGTGGTTCTCCCTTGCCGAGGCGCGGCAGCTTCAGCTCGACGCGGCGCTTGTGCGCCTGCTGGAAAAGGTCGAGCGCCTCGCCGCTCAGCGGCCGGTCAGGTAGGCCGCCACCACCGGGCTGACGGGCACCACGCGCTGGCCGGGGTCCGCGGCGAGCTGGCCGTGGGTGAGGCCTTCGAGGAAGTCTTCGCGCAGCGCGACGGCTTGCTCCTGCGTCACCGCGAAGGCGAGCAGCCCGTCGTCCGCGTAGTACTGCGGGTCCTTCCACGCGCCCCGATCGACGGTGAGCAACTGCCCCAGCTTCGTCACCGGCAGCCGGTGCGCTGGTACGTCGAAGCTCAGGCCCTTGGTCCCGGTGCTCCCCGGCCAGGCTTCGGTCCAGCCCAGGCCCGTCGCCGCGTCGGCCGCCACGCAGGACCGAAAGTCGTGGCGCAGCCGCTTGGCGGCCTCGGTCTCCTGGCGGCAGTCGTCGTCGCTCAACGCCGAGCGCACGCGAATGACGAAGCTCAGCCGGACACCCACGCGCGGCATGGGCAACGAGAAGTGCCGCTCGTCGACGAAGGCGAACCGTTGCAGGGCAGAGCTGCTCATCGGCCGCGGAGCCTAGCCTCAACGCTCCGCCGCGTGCGTGCTGAACGTCAGCCGGTCGAGCCGAGCGGCAAGGTGGCTTCGAAGCGCGTGGCGCCGGGCTGTGACGTCACCGCCAGCGTGCCGCCGTGGGCTTCGAAGAGCTTCTTGGCCAGCGGCAGCCCCAGCCCCGTGCCCTTCTCTCGCGTCGTGAAGAAGGGCTCGAAGATGTGCGGGAGCGCGTCGCCGGGAATGCCGTGTCCTTCGTCGGCGACAGACAGCCGGTAGCGGCCTTCCGCCGACGCGCCGGCCAGCCGCACCGTCTGGCCTTGCTTGGACGCCTGCACCGCGTTCTTGAGCAGGTTGACGACGGCGCCGGTCAACAGGCTCTCGTCGCCGCGCAGCGTGGCGGCTTCGGCGTTCACCACCAGGAACACGCCCTTGGCCCGCGCTTCACCTTCCAAGTGGCCGGCGGCCGAGTGCAGCCAGGCGCCCGCGTCGAAGGGCGTGGACGCCACCGGCCGTTCTCGCGCGTAGGCCAAGAAGTCGTCGACGATGCGCTTGAGGTAGTCGAGCTCCTTGCGCACGTGGGTGAGGTGGCCCTGCGCGTCCGAGAGGTTCGGCTGCGGACCGGCCAGCTCTTCGGCGAGCAGCCCGGTGAACAGCTCGATGCCGCCCAGCGGGTTCTTCACCTCGTGCGCCACGCCGTCCAGCATCAGCTTGAGCTGCCGGTCGCGGCTCTCCAGGTTCTGCCGCATGGCCTCCAGCTCGCGGGCCAGCAGGCCGATCTCCACCGTGGGCTCGGGCGGCACGTGGGTCTTCAAGTCTCCGCTGCCGATGCGCAGGGCGCTGGCGACGAGGCGCTCGAGCGGTACCGACAGCGTGCGGCTGACCCACGCAGCGGCCAGCGCGAGCGCGAGCAGGGCCACCACCGTCAGCGCGAAGAAGCCCCAGCGCAGGCTGGTGAGCGGGCCGAAGAACTCCGCGGTGCCCTCCACCGCCACGACGGCCACCACCCGCCCGTCGGCGCGCACCGGCGCATAGCCCGTCAGGTAGTACTGCCCGTCGGTCCCCTTGAAGAGCACCTGCGAGGCGCGGCGCTCGCCGGCCTGCACCGCTTTGAGCTCGCGCTCGTCTCGGCTCAGCTCGAAGACCTCGGCGCCCGGCAGCAACGTGCCGCCCACGTCGACGCGCGCCCGGTGCGCCATGTCGAAGACGAGGATGCGCTTGAGCTCCGCCGCGGCCTTCACTTCGGCCAGCTGCGCCTTGAGAGAGCGGTAGGTGCGTGAGCCTTCACCTTCCGCGTCCTCCGGCGTCAGCGACAGCACGCGCTCGGCCTTGAGCTGCGAGGCGATGCTCGCCGCCGTGCCCGCGAGCGCTTCACCGAGCTGCCGTTCGAGCACGCCGCGGCTGGTGCGGTACAGCCCGAGCCCGCCGCCGGCCAGCACCACGCAGGTCGGCACCAGGAAGGTCAGCAGGAGCTTTGCGCGCAGCCCGAGCCCCCGGCCCATACCGCTTCAGTTCCTCGGGCCGCTCTGCGCCAGGCGGGCCGCGCAGATCTCTTCGATGAGCGCCATGGACTCGGGGTCGAAGTTGAGGAACTCGACGCCCATGCCCGCGACGCGGCCGGCGACGCCCGGCGGGTTGACGCGCACCACCCGCCCCATGCCTTCGATGAGCTTCGAGCCGTCGGCCAGCGCGAACTGCAGGAAGATGATGGCGCCCTCTTCGCTGGGCGTGTCGGTGCGAATGAACATGCCGCTCTGGCTGATGTTGACGGAGTACTCAGCCAGGAAGTCGTCGAAGGAGTTGAAGCGGTACTGCACCAGCAGCGACAGCGGTGCGCGGGGGTGACGACGTTTGTTCCCCTGCTCGTGGTCGGCCATGGCGTGCGCGCAGTGTAGCGCCGTCTACTCCTGCACGAAGAGGTGAATGCCCGTCTTGTTGGCCACGAAGACGTCTACCTTGCCGTCGCCCGTCACGTCCTGGGCGAGGAACTGCGTGCCCACGCCGGAATCGGCGTCGATGAGGTGCGGCACGAAGCGAGGCTCGGCTCCGCCGGGCTGCTGCTGGAACCAGAAGAGGACGCGGGGGCCGTTGGGGTCGACGTCGCCCGTGGGGCCGTGGGCCCACAGCCGCTTGCCCGTGACCAAGTCCAGCCGGCCGTCGCCGTCGACCTCCGCGGCGGCCAGCGCGTGCGACTGTGAGAAGGCTTGGGAGACGAGGTGCCGCGTGAAGGTCAGCCCCGCGTCCGTGCGGCGCTGCTCGTGCCACCAGACGCCGACGTCGTGCGCGGAGCTGGTCGCGACGTCGGGCAGGCCGTCGGCGTTCATGTCGAAGACGACGAGCTGCGCGCAGTCGGGGCCCAGGTCCACCGCGGTGAAGGTCCACGGCTGCGTCGCCGGGTTGGGCGGGGCGAAGAAGACGCCGCGCGTGGTGAGCACGTCGAGCCGCCCGTCACCGTCGACGTCGCCGACGCCCAGGCCGTGCCCGCCCAAGCTGACGCCGCCGGGGAGCGGCAGCGTGCGCGCCGTCCAGGGTTGATTGAGGTCTGCGCTCGGCCTCCACAGCCCCAGCTCCGTCGGGCTGGGTTGGAAGAGCGCCACCGGCGGCGCGGCCGGGCCTTCGACGCGGGCGAACGCTGGGCTCTCTTGGGCCGAGCCCTGCGCGAGCGGACGTTCCAGCCAGGTCCCGCCGTCAGCGCCGGGGTTCTTCCGCCAGAAGCCGCGGTAGAGCGGGAAGCCGAGGACCAGCTGGTCCACCCAGCCGTCGCCGTCCACGTCGTGCGCGAAGTTGATGAAGGAGTGGCTGTACTGGGTGGCGGGATCCAACGGCTGGACGGGCGCGAGCGGGTGGGGTGTCCAGGTTGGCCCTTCGAACCAGAGGTCGCCGACGAGCAGGTCCAGGACGCCGTCGCGGTTGACGTCGGCCGCCGTCGCGCCTTCGGAGAGGAAGCGCGGGTCGAGGGTGCGCTTGCGAAAGCGGACGAGCGGGCCGGCGTCGGCAGTGCCCGCGTCGACGGTCCCCGAGTCAGAAGAGCCAGCGTCGGAGGTGCCTGCGTCGGATGAGCCTGCGTCGGGTGCTCCGGAGTCCATCACGCCTGCGTCGCCGCCTGGTCCGGCGTCATTCCCCGCGTCGGCTCCGGACATGCCGCCATCGAACGGGGCGGGGCCAGGGCAGGCACAGAGGGCCAGCAGCAGGGCCGGCCACCGTGTCAGGGGCCTGCCGCTGACGCCATCTTCAACCTCACCGAGTGGAGCGCTCGCCACGGGCGAAGTGTCGTCGGTCCGTTACCAGCTGACCAGCACGAGGCCGGGTCCGCCGCTCGCTTGACTCGACGTGACACTGCCTCCCACGCCGACACCGGACACGTACCCCGACACCGACTGTCCGACGGGCTGTCCGGGGGTCGGCGCGCGCGTGGAGCTGCCGTTGACGACGCTCGCCGCCACGAAGCCACTGCCACCGCCACCGCCGTGGGGCGTCTCGTTGGCCC
>JALHOS010000469.1 GCA_022842905.1 Myxococcaceae bacterium
GACAGCGCGTTTCCGCGGCTGGCGGCCACGGCGAGTCGCCTGTACTTCGTGCGCAGTGACAGCGCCGGCCGCGAGCTGTGGGCCACCGACGGCACGGCCGCCGGCTCGGCCCGCGTCGCCGACCTCGTCGCCGGCAGCGGCAGCAGCAACCCCGTCGCGCTGACGCCCATGGCCGACGGGCGGCTGTTCTTCGCGGCGACGGTGAGCAACACCCTGACCGCCTATGTGACGGACGGCACCACTGCAGGAACCCAGCCGCTCGCGGCGCTGGGCTCCAACGCCGAGGTGACGCGCACCATCGCCGTCGGCGCGCGGGTGCTCTTCGCGCTGCGGGTCAGCACCACCACCTCGCTGCGCGTCACCGACGGCACGCCTGCGGGCACGCTCACGCTGGCCTCGGACTTCCGCCGCATCGACGAGCTCGCCGCGTCCGGCGGCCAGGCCTACGTGTCCGTTTCCGCCCAGAACGGCTCGGAGCTGTGGCGCTCCGACGGTACTCCGGCGGGCACCGCCGCCGTCTTCAACTTCGGCACGAGCGGCGCGACGAGCACGCCGCTGTCGCTCTTGGCGGAGCCGGGGCTCGTGTACTTCGTCGCGCCCTTGCCGGCCGCATGGTCCGGCGTGTGGGTGTCCGACGGGACCGACGCGGGTACGCGCGCGCTCACTTCGGCCACGGTGTTTCGGAACCCCTTCGCCCTCCAGCGTGTCGGCGACGAGCTGTGGTTCGGCGCCGCGCACGTGGCGGGCGGCAGCGAGCCGACGGCGCTGGCGCTCCTCGACGGCGGCGCGAGGCTGCTGGCCGACCTCGCTGGTCCCCGCAGCGGCTCGAGCCTGTACGGGGCGCCGCGTTTCCGGCTGGGGCCCAAGCTCTTCTCGTACTGCCGGGCCGCGGGGCAGGGCGGCTCCATGTGCAGCACCGACGGCACGCCGCAGGGCACGGCCGCGGTGCTGAGCGTCGCCGGCAACCAGCCCATGGCCTTCGCCACCTCGGCGGGGCGCTACGGCTACTACACCGCGGCCGCTTCGCCCTCGAGCCTGGGCGCGGAGCTGTGGCGCACCGACGGCACGGCGGCGGGCACGGTGCTGCTCGAGCTGACCGCGGGCGCGGCGGGCACGAACTTCCTGTCGCTGGTGGGCATGGAAGACGGGACGCTCGTCTTCTCGCGGAGCGCCACGGGCGCCGAGGAGCTGTGGTCTTCCCGCCCGGACGCCGGCTTCACGCTGCTCAGCCCGGGGCGCACCTTCGACCAGAAGTACGTCGCCCCCTTCGCCTACTTCATGACGACGGACTTCGAGCTGGGTCGGACCGACGGCACGCCCGAAGGCACGCGGCGCTTCGAGGTGATTGACGGCGGCCAGTACGCAGCGCCCCGGCTCTTCACGCGCTGGCGCGGCCAGCTCTACTTCGTGGCGTCGTCCGTCACCACCGGGGCGCTCATGCGCTTCGACGAGGTGGACGGCGGGTACGAAGTCCTCGCGCCCTGGCCTGACGTGCCGACGGTGGGGGGCGATCGGCTCTTCTTCGGCTCGTACCCCGGCTTTCGGTCGCCGGGGCTGCACGTGCTCGACGCGCCAGACGCCGGCCCGCGCACCGTTCACGCGTTCGGCGCCGCCATCACCGACTCGGTGGAGTCCGTCATCCCCTGGCGGAACGGCGTCGCCTTCACCGCCAGCGACGGCGTGCATGGACGGCAGCTGTGGCTGGCCGACGGCACGGACGGCGGCACCCGAGCAGTCCCGGGCGCGGTGCACCCGCTCTTCACGTACCCGGCGACGCCGCCGGAGACGTACGGCACGGCGCCCGGGCGGCCGCTCTTCCTCGCGCACGCCACGGCGGAGCTGGGCCTCGAGCCGCACGTGCTGGTGGCGCCGGACGCGGCCCCGGTGCTTTTGGGCGACCTCAACCCTGGCCCCGCGTCATCCAACCCGCGCCACTTCGAGGTGCTGGGCACGACCGTCGTCTTCGTCGCCGACGACGGCACCGGCGAGGACTGGTGGGCCGTCGACTTGGGCGACCCGCTCTTCGACGGCGGCGTGGGTGGAGCCGGCGGTGCGGGTGGGGGCGGCGGCGTCGGCGGCGGCGCTGGCGGCTTGGGTGCTGGCGGGGGCGGTTCAGGCGTAGGCCAGGGCGGTGTGGGCGCGGCCGGAGGGCTGGGTGGGGCGGCTGGTGGCGGAGCCATGGCGCCGGCGGCGTGCGGCTGCGCTGGCGTGCCCTGGGCTCCGAGTGTCTTCATGGCGTGGGCTCTGACGTGGCGCCTTCGTCGTCGGCGCTTGGCTGCTCGGAGGCGTGCCGAGCGGAGTGTGTCGAGCGTTCTGCCCGGCGTGCGAGGCCTCAATACTCCCGCATCCACCTGTCGTCGGCGTTGACCGCCAGGGCGGTGCGGGGGGGCGGGACCCACTTCGGGGGAACGACCGGCAGCTCGCTCCCGTCAGCGCACGGGATCCAGCCCACCCGAGAAGTTCAGGCCCGAACCCGGACCCTGTCGTTGGTGAGTCTGCGGGGTCGGCGTTCGCGCTCACCCAGCGAGCTTGGGAATTCGCACCGCACTGCGTTCCCGAAACCCACAGGTGGCTCCAATCCTCACATTGAGCTGGCCCCTGACGGCCCCTATCGTGCGCTCTCCTTGTTCGTCCGGAGGTCGTGACCATGTCGAGCGTTCCCAGAAGCGGCGCAGGCTTCTCAGAGGCACAGATTCGGACGGTAGCCGAGCAGCAGATTGCGCGCGGCCAGGAGATCGTCGATTCCATCGTCAACGGACCACCGACAGTCCCCGACCCGAAACTCGATGGCGTGCGGAAGGCGCAAGAACAGCGCGGCGCGGCGATCGTCGATCAGATCGTCAAGGACTTCTACGGCGGCAAGTCGCCGGGCCGCTCGACAGAACCGCCGCCATTGCCGTCTCCTTCGCGACGTCGACGCTGAACGTGTTCTGTCCGCAGTGGGGTCGAGGCTTCGAGCGCTGACGCTGCGGATCCTGTGGCGTGCCTCACCGTGACGTGGCGAGGCCCGTGGACCTCAATACTCCCGCGTCCACATGACGTCGGCGTTGACTGCCGGCGCGGTGCCCGCTTCGACTTCCAGCGCCCAGCTCTTCGACACCTGCCACTCCAACCGCACCGCGGCGGCGTTCTCCCCTCGCCACTGGTTGGCACCCGGGGCGAAGGTGCCGCCGACGTACAGCCGGTCCGTCAGGTACTTGCCGACTTCGATGCGCGAGACGATGGCGGCGCTGCTCGACTCGACGGTGAAGACGTCGAGCGGCAGCACCTTGGCGATGACGTCGCGCACCTGCGCGCTGGCGAAGCTGCCGAGCGCCGACGCCGCCTGTTCGGGCGTGAAGGACGCCGAGGTGCCGCGGTGCAGGCTGCGTCGCCCCGTCGCCAGCAGCGTGAAAATTTCACTGTCCGTCATGCCCGGCGGCTCGCTCGTCAGCTTGATGCCGTCCAGGCTGAACGCGCGCACCTGCGCCGTCACCGCCACCTTCTCGTTGTCGTTGAAGTGTGTGGCCTTCACGTCGATGCGGGGTGACGTCAGCGGCCCGGCGAACACCAGCCGCGACGAGTCCGACAGGCTCGTCTCACGCCCCGCCACCTCGAAGCGCCGGCCGAACACGTCGACGCTGCCGCGCATGACGTACAGCTCGCCGGACGCGCGGGTGCCGTTGCCTGCTTCGATGCGGAAGCCGTCGGACAGCCCGACCTCCAGGTGCACGTCGGAGCTCTCGACCCAGACGTTGCGCGGCAGCTCCAGCGTCAGCGCCACGGTGCGCCCAGGGCCGTCGTCCTGCGCCTTCGCCACGCCGGGCCGCCGGCCGTCCCGCAGGACGATGACGTCACCCGGGCGCTGGAGGCTCTGGAGCTTCTTGCCGGACACCTCGGGCAGTTCGACCTTCAGCCTGGACGCCGCGACGCGGCGCAGGTCCACCAGTCGCGTTCCCCAGGTGCCTTCGACCTTCAACGCGTCCACCGTCGCGGTGGCGAGCAGCTGGTCGTCCACCACCACCGGGAAGCGCTTGGCTTCGCCCGAGGCGCTCAAAGCCCAGGCGCCGGACTCGAGCGCCGTGGCCTTCGCGGACACCGTCGCAGTGCCGGCGCCAGAGCGCGCGGAGAGCGTGTTGAGGTTCAGCTCTCGGTCCGTCACCTGCAACTCGGCCTGCACGTCGCGGTACTCACCGAAGCCCGTCAGCGACAGTCGTCCCCCGGTCAACGACAGCCGCCCCTCCGCGCGCGGCGCCTGCACCGTGCCCGACACCTGGCCGCGCCCGGTGAGCACTCCGGCGACGCGCCGCAAGGACGGGTGCGCGCCGGACAGGAACGCCAAGTCCAGCCCCCGCGCCGTGGCCGACGCGCTCAGCGGGCCGTCGAGCGCGCCTAACCCTCGTTTCAGCGCCGCCACGCTCAGCGGCACGCCGGCCCGCGCCTGAAGCTCGACGTCTGGGCTGGCCGCGCGCTGCCCCGCCGACAGCGTCAACGTCTGCGCTTGGGCCCCCACCGCCAGGTCTGCGTGCAGCGCGCCCAGCGGCACCTTGCCCCACGCGAGCTGGGCGCCGTCGGCGACGAAGCGGAGCTCGGGCGCCGCCAGGCTGCCGCGCAGCTTCACCCGCGCCGTCACCTCGCCGCGCACGTGCTCCCGGTCCTCGCGCGAAGGCCACAGCGACGCCAGGCGCGTCCGCGCCAACGCCAGACTGCCCTCGAGGTCTGCGTGCTCGTCGAGCGGCTCGCCCAGGCGCCGCAGCGGCACGGCCCAGCGGACGTCTCCCGTGACGAGCGGGGCGCCGCCGAGCGACGAGGAGACCGTGGCGCGCACGTCGTCCTGCGCCGTCAGCGTGACGGTCGCGCCGAGCGCGTCGAAAGGCCCCACGTCGACGCGCTCGACCGACGCCGACGCGCTCAGCCGCCCGGTGCGCCACGGGCCTTCGACGGTCGCCGACAGCGACAGCTGGCCCGCCTCCAGCGCGTCTGCCGCCGGCCACCCCACGGACAGCCAGCGCAGGTCGAGCGCACGGGCGCTCAGCGTCGCCGTGAAGGGCTCGGCGTCCAGCGTGCTGCGGGTGGGCGGCGTCTCGAGCAGCGCCCTCAGCGTCTTGGGGACCTTCAGCTCCGCGCTCAGCGGCCCTCCCAGGCCCGTCGCCGCCAGCGTGGCGCGCAGCGCGCCGTCGCCCGTCGCCTCCACGCCCACGTCCACAGACGACAGCGCGAGCACCACCTGCTCGCCGCGCTGCTCGCCCACGCTGCAGGCCTGGCGGCGCACCGGGGCCAGCGCGTCGCTGGAGTGGCCTTCCGGGTCCACCGGACCTTCGACGTCGCAGGCCAGCGTCCACTCGAGCGCGTCGGCCTGGGCGCGGAGCGTCGCCGTCGGTCGAGCGACGGTGCCTCCGACGGACGCGGTGACGTTCGTCGTGAGGCTCAGCGGCTGTGGTCGCCCCACGACGGCGAGCGCCCGGCCGACGTCGAGCGCGTCCACCGTCAGGCTGGCGCGCAGGGGAGCAGGGCTGTCGTGCGCGCGCTCGAGCAGCGCCCACGGCAGCTCGAAGCTCCCCGTGGCCCGGCCCAGCGGCGTCGTGGCCGACAGCT
>JALHOS010000470.1 GCA_022842905.1 Myxococcaceae bacterium
GTGCCCGCCGCCCCGAGCGCACAGGCCAAGCCGCAGCAGCCCGCCAAGCCGCGCGACGTGTACGGCAAGCCCACGCAGATTCGCCCGCAGCCGAACCTGGCTGGCCCGGTCAGCCTGGGGCAGATCGGCGGCGCGAACGTCGTCGTCGCGCAGGACGGGACGATCGGCCTGGGCACCGTGCCGACGAGCCTGTCCGAGCAGATCCGCGCGGCGCAGAAGGTGATTCTCGAGGCGCCCGACGCGCAGCCCCTGTCGACGGTGACCGACGTGCAGACGCTGCGCACCGTCGCCTTCTCGGCCGCGAAGCTCTACGAGGCCTGCCTCAAGACGCCGCGCAACGACGGTGAGGCGCTCGAGTTCCGCGCGGGCCGCGCCGCCGCCCTCGGACTGATCGAAGCCGCCGCGCGCAAGGCCAACGGGCTGGGCGATCGCAAGACGCGCGACCAACTCACCCTGGGCCTCCTGTTCAGTCTGCAGCGCGAGCCCCACCCCGGGCTCAAGGGCTTCGCGTTCAACCGCACGCTGCACTTGGCGTCGAAGGGTGAACTGGGGCGCACCGTCGAAGCCGAAGCGGCGCTCTACCCGCGCAAGCCTCCGTACGAGAAGTGGCGCAAGGACGGCGTGCTGCGCGTCGTGCACTACACCGACAACAGCGGCAGCCCGCGGGAAGGCAACATCGACGAGTACGTGAGGCGCGGCTTCAAGCGGACCGAAAACCCCGACGGCAGCACCACGCTGACCCGAGACGCGCGCGGCAAGGGCGTTCAGGCGCTCAAGACCGAGGTCATCATTCCGCCGGCCCCCACCCACGACGCTCCCCCGTCGATCTTCGAGCGCATGGGCGAGGACAGCGTGGACATGATCATTTACGCGGGGCACGCGGGGTACGGAAAACGCGTGGACGACGCGCTGTCGAAGGGTGTGCAGGGCACCGGCGACGGCAAGCTCATCATGCTCATGCAGTGCTACGGCGAAGGCAGCATCGAGTCGATCAACCGGGCGTTCCCCGACGCGCACCTGATCAGCACCCGCCGGGTCACCGACGACAACTACGACTTCACGCTCATGGAGCAGCTGTGGAGCGCGGCGGACCAGGGCCACACGTACGCCACGGTCATGAAGGACACCGAGAAGCAGTTCAACCAGTGGGTGGCGGAGCTGACGCCGGAGCCGGAGGGCAGCGGCATGCTCACCGAGCGCGACATTCAGGCGTACAAGGACAACCCGATCGCCAAGCAGTACTTCATGCCGGACCACCGCGAGACGTTGCTCCAGAAGATCGACCGCGATCGCGACGGCCTGCACGACCACGCCGACACTGCGTTCAACGTCGTCTACCCCAAGCGGATCGACGGCTCCGGTGGGTACGACCCGCTCGACCCCGGCGCGCCGCTCGCGGGCCTGGACGGCGTCGCGCTCAACCGGGGGACCAACCAGCTCAACCTGCTCATGGCGCATTACGGCGCGCTGCCCCAAGGGCTGTTGGGTGGCCGCGTCCCGTGGAACCCCGACGTCTTCCAGCCGGCGGGCTTCTTCGAAGGTGACGCGGGCGATCTGCGCGCGTTCAAGTTCGAGATCGACCAGGCCGCGGGCCGCATTCGTGTGCGCGCCAACTCGAACTTCGCGCACGCGAGCACCGAAGCGTTGGGCCGCATGTTGGCGGTCGAAGCCGGTGCCTTCGTCGCTCAAAAGGCGGGCCTCGAGCCGGCGAAGGCCGCGGCGCTGCAGCTGTCTTTCCTCGAGCGCATGCTGCACCAAGAGGGCCCCGACTACGCGCAGCCGTTCAGCCCGGGCTCCGAGGCCGCGCGCCAGGAGTTCGCGTTCATGCAGCGCTACGGCCTGCCGCTGACGGTCAGCCAGCTCACCGCCGCTTCCGGCAACCCCGACGACTTCGCGCCGGCCACCTTCGAGGCGATCCTCGCCAAGGTGCAGGCCACGCCGGGGCTCGAGCGGCTGGCGAGCCTGGAGCTCAAGCGCGCGGGTGAGCCCTTGCTGCTCACCCAGCAGAACCTGGTCATCAACGGCCGCCTCGACGCCCAGAGCGCGAAGGACCTGCTGCGCCGCTTGAATGCGCCCGGCGAGCTCGACGAAGCGCGCTTCTCGACGATTTGGCCCACGAGCAACGCGGAGCCCCGGCGCATCGTCTTCCCCATGAAGGACGCGCAGGGAGCTTCGTTCGTCGTCGCGCTCGGGCTCGACGCCGACGGCGTGCTGCGCTCCGCGATCAAGCTGGGCACGAGCTGACCGTTCTGCTCGGGCCGCGGCCTTCTGACCGTCGCGGCCTGCTGTGGTAAGCGCCGCAGCGCAAGGAGTGTGCATGAACGCTGCTGACAAGGCCGTGAACAAGGGCGTCGCGCCGGTCACGTACGGGACGGGGGACCGCCCGCCGCGCGGCGACTACACGCGCGCCAGAGCCGACTACACCTGCGAGCAGGGCTGGGCCGACTACTCGCGTGAGGAGCACGCGCTGTACCGCAAGCTCTACGAGCGCCAGGCCGCGCTGCTGTCCGGCCGCGCCTGCGACGAGTTCATCGACGCGGTTCGGCAGCTCGGCTCGGCGAACGAGATTCCCCGCTTCGAAGTCGTCACCGAAGCGCTGTACCGAAAGACGCAGTGGCAGATCGTCGCCGTCCCCGGCCTCATTCCAGAAGAGGCGTTCTTCGCGCTCTTGGCCGCGCGGAAGTTCCCGGTCACGCACTGGCTGCGGCGCCCCGAGGAGTTCGACTACGTCGTCGAGCCCGACGTCTTCCACGACCTGTTCGGCCATGTGCCATTGCTCTTCAACCCGACCTTCGCCGACTACATGCAGGCGTATGGGGCCGGGGGGCTCAAGGCGACGCGGCTGAAGGCGTGTGAGTACCTGGCGCGCCTGTACTGGCACACCGTGGAGTTCGGGCTCATTCACACGCCCCAGGGGATCCGGGCCTACGGCGCGGGGATCCTCTCGTCGCCCGGAGAGCTCCAGTACAGCGTCGGCAGCGCCGAGGCCCAGCGCGTGCGCTTCGACCTCGAGCGCATCATGCGGACCCGGTACCGAATCGACACGTTCCAGGCGACGTACTTCGTCATCGACTCCTTCAAGCAGCTGTTCGAGGCGACGGCGCCGGACTTCGCGCCCATCTACGAGCGGGTGCGCGCGGACAAGGAGATCGCCGCGGGCGAGCTGGTGCCGACGGACAGCGTCTACCGTTGAGGGGCTGGGCGCGGTGCATGGAGTGAGGGGAGCGGGCATGACGCGGCCGGTGGTGTTGGTGACGGGGGCGGCGCGGCGGCTGGGTCGCGTCATTGCCTGTGAGCTGGCGGGGGCTGGCTTCGACCTGGCCGTGCACTTCCGCACGTCGCCCGACGAAGCCGCGCAGACGGTGCGCGAGGTCGAGCGGCTCGGGGCGAGGGCCGCGGCCTTCGACGCGGACCTGTCCGACGAAGCGGCCTGCCAGGCGCTGCTGCCGCGCGTGGAAGCGAAGCTCGGCGCCGTCTTCGGCCTGGTCAACAGCGCGTCGGTCTTCGACTACGACGACCTGAGCTCGTTCTCCTTTCAATCCCTGGAGCGGCACATGCGCGTCAACGTGGCGCCGGCGCTGGTGCTGGCGCGCGCGTTGGCCGACTCGCTCCACCGGGCGGGTGGCAGCGCGACGGGCTGTGTCGTCAACCTGCTGGACCAGAAGCTGTGGAACCTGGACCCCGACTACCTGTCGTACACGTTGTCCAAGGCGGCGCTGCTGGCGGCCACGCGCACGCTGGCGCTGTCGCTGGCGCCGCGGGTGCGCGTGTGCAGCGTGGCCCCCGGCATCACCCTGCCGTCCGGAGAGATGAGCCGCGAAGACTTCGAGCTCGCGCAGCGCCGCACGCCGCTGGGGCGCGCGACGGAGCCGCAGGACGTGGCCCGCGCCGTTCGGTTCCTGCTCGAGTCGCCGACAGTGACGGGGACGAACGTGCTGGTCGATGCGGGCCAGCACCTGGTGGCGCTGGGCCGTGACGTCGCGTTCGTCGCCGCGCCGGCCTCCGGCAAGGGCAGCCCGTGAAGACGTCCGTCGAGTTCGCCGACTGCCGACGGCTTTTCCTCAAGAACTACCGCGTCGACGTGCGCATGGGCGTGCACGCGTTCGAGAAAAAGGGGCCCCAGCCCATCGTCATCAACGTGGAGCTGTTCGTGCCGATTCGACTGTCCACGCCGAAGGCGGATCGGCTCGACGAGGTCGTGGACTACGACTTCATTCGCGAGTGTGTGGCAGCTCGGGTGGCGCAGCGGCACATTCAGCTCCAGGAGACGCTGTGCGACGAGCTGCTGGCGGACATGCTCGCGCACCCCAGCGTCCGCGCGGCGCGGGTGTCCACGCAGAAGCCGACCGTCTACCCGGACTGTGACGCCGTCGGGGTCGAAGTGTTCGGGCTCAAGCCGGCGCCGCCGAAGAAGCGGCGGGTCAAGGGCGCGCGCCGGAAGCGCTGAAGCGTCACGGCTTGTCCGAGCGAAGATCTTCGCCGGGGCCGGTCCCGCCCAGCGCCCCGTCCGCGCCCAGGCAGACGACGAGCGGCTGCCCCCGGTCGAAGATGAGCTGGTAGCTGTTGCCCCACGGGTCCTTCGGCAGCGGAGACACCACCCGCGCCATCTCCAGCTCCACGAGCTTGTCCGGGAAGCGGCCCTGCTTGCTGTTGAACTCGTCCAGCGCGCTGCGGAGCGCGGCGACCTGGGCCTTGGCCTTCTCGCGGCGCTTCCCGTCCGTCTCACACGCCGTCAGGGCGAGGACGAGCGGCAGCACCACCAACGTTTTGATTCGCGTCAACATGGCGCAGCGCAATGTAGCGCGAAGTGACCAGCGTCGTTTACTCGGCTGGCGAGCGCGCTTAGGGTGGACCGCGTCGTTGGTTTGGGAATTCCGGTGAAAATCCGGAGCTGCCCCGCAGCGGTCAGCGAGAACGAAAACCGTCAAGGAAGCACTGGGCGTCGTCTCGAGCCTGGGAAGCGACGGTGACTAGGAGCCGGCATGGGGCCGGCGCGCTCGTGAGCCCGAAGACCTGCCGACGACGCAGGGTTGTCCAACCGCTCCGCGGGGAGCGTTCGGGCGAGTGGTGCACAGCGTCGCGTCGAAGCCGCGCCGGCCCGTCATTGTGGGGTCGGTGCCGGGCTTCGTCGTCGTGCTCGCGCCTCGCTCCCGAGCGCGCCTTTCGAAGCCAGCTGCCGGCCCGCGGGGGTCGGCTCGAAGGAGTGCACACGTGACGAAGCCGCTGAAGAGTCGAGTGGTGGGGTTCGGGTTGGTGCTGGCGCTGGGCCTCATGGGGTGTCCCACGACGAGCCCGCCGTGCAACGCGCAGAGCTGCGCGAACGGGTGCTGCAAAGCGGACGGGACGTGCGCGGTGGCCGGGAGCAGCGCCGCCGCGTGTGGGCTCAGCGGCCAAGCGTGCGTGGCGTGTGAAGGCGCGCAGCAATGTTCGGCCAGCACCGGCACGTGTGTGGCGGGCAGCGGCGGCGGTGGAGGCTCGGCCGGGGCGGGCGGCGCAGCGGGGGTCGGGGGCAGCGCG
>JALHOS010000471.1 GCA_022842905.1 Myxococcaceae bacterium
ACGGCGCACGCGAGACGCCGGCATGACCGGCGGCAGCGGCGGCGGGAGCGCCGTCGATGCGGGTGGCGCAGGAGGGAGCGCGGGCGGCGGCGGCGGCGCTGGCACTGGTGGCACCGCAGGAGGAGGCGGCAGCGCTGGCGTGGGTGGCACCGCGGGGAGCGGCGGAGTTGGAGGCGGAGTTGGAGGCGGAGGCGGCGGGAGCACACTCCCTTACGACGCCGGGGCCTGCACCCCGAGCCCGCGACGCAAGCTGCGCTGCGACGCTCCACAGATGCTCGAGACCGCCAGCGCGGCCTGGCCCAACCTGGTGCCTGCGCCGGGCGGCCTGTGGGCCGCGTACGCCTCGGCGGGGAGCGTGAAGCTGCGCTGGCTGGGCAGCGACGGCGGCGTGCGTGACGTCATGTCGACCCCGGTGTCGGGCACGCACCGGCTCATGCTCGCGTCCGAAGGGAATGAGTGGGCGTTCGGCCTGCAGCAGACGACCGGCGGACCGCTGACGTGCTTCTCGAGTCGAAACGACGGCGGCGTCGTGGTCGGCTCGCCGTCCGAGTACTTCGGCGTGGCGGTCAGCGCCTTGGGTGGCGTCGCCATCGCCGCGGGCACGACCGGGAGCGCGCTGCTCGTCGGCGTGGCCACCAGCGGCTGCCCGTCCGCGCTGACGAACTGGCCGGTACCGTCGAACATGAACGAGAACGTGGCCGTCGTGCACCTGCCAGGCCAAGGAGAAGAGGGCTTCCGCTTCGTCACGTCTGGGAACTTCAATTTCTGCAACGGAGCGATGAGCCTGTACGGCACGCTCGATGCCGGCGTGAGCGGCTACGCGCCCCTCAACTCCGTGGTCACCGGCGACCTCGCCGCGGTCGTCTCGAGCAGCGGCACCGACGTCGTCGTCGCGCAGGGAGAAGCCGACTGCTTCGACAACTACGTCGTCACCTCGCGCGCCTTCCCGTCGAACTTGGGAACGCCAGGCATGTCGACCGCGTCGACCGGCGCGGCCCACTATCAGTGGAACATTGGCGCCTGTGGCCCGGGCTGCACCGCCGTCGTCTCGACGCCGGGTTTCGACTCGACGCTCCGGCCTCCACCCCACGTCAGCGTGCTGCTGCACACCGACGACGGCAACCTGCGCCCGCTGGGAGCCGACGCCGGCTGGGACGTGGAGTGCAACGTGGCCGTCGACGCCACCCAAGCCGCGGTGGCCTACGACGGGCGGCTCGTGTTCATGATCGGCGACGCGACGCAGCTCCGGCTGATCCGCTGCGACCTCCCTCCTCTCTGACCGCAGCGTCTCGGCGCCTGAGACTCGTGGAGCGTCCAGGCGCGCGTGCGTCGGGCGAGGTCCGTCCCGTCTCCACTCCTCGCTAACCACGCGACGCTCGGACCGCGCGGGCTGGCACACGCCCTGCTCTGCCGTCGTTGCGTGCAGGCACTTCCGCCGGCACGACGGAAACGGGGGGAAGCGTGATGACTCAAGGGAAGCGGTACCACGTGTTTTCCATGCGCGAGGGCAAGGAGCGCGACGGCTCCACCAGCACGCTGTGGGTGCGGGCGGGCTCGGCCTGGGTGAACCGCGATGGCAGCCTCAACGTCTACCTGGACGTGCTGCCCATCGACGGGAAGCTCCAGGTCCGCGAGGCGCAGGACAAGCGCGACGCGCGTGGGGACGAAGCGCACGCGGCGCAGTGAAGCCAGACCAGAGAGCGGCAGGTGCAGCACACGCAGCAGCAGTCACGAACTCAAACGCGCAGCACGAAACATCAACCGCAGCACTCAAACGGGGGGAACACACATGAAGCGCAGCACGCAGTGGGTGACGATGGTGGTGGTGGCGAGCGTGGCGTTGCTCGGCGGCGAAGCGTTCGCCGGGAAGCGCACGACGAAGAAGGCGGTGACGGGGGTGCTCAACCTCAACACCGCCACGGCGCAGCAGCTGGACCTGCTGCCGGGAGTGGGGCCGGCGGCGGCGAAGCGAATCATCGACTACCGCGCGCAGCACCCCTTCGCGCAGGTGGACGAACTGCGGAAGGTGAAGGGCTTCGGCAAGAAGAAGCTGGAGAAGCTGCGGCCGCACCTCGCGGTGCAAGGCGCCACCACGCTCAAGCAGGTGAAGGCGGGTGAAGCCGGCGCGCCAGCGGCCCCAACCGACGAGCCCAAGCCGGCGCAGGCACGCAGCGCGCCGAAGCCACGCTGAAGCCACGAAGACAGACGAGCCGTGGGAGGGGGACGGGCGGGGAACACAGGACGGCGCGGCCTTCGAGAGAGGATTCTCCCGAGGGCCGCGCCGGCGGCGTTGATCAGTCGACGTCCCACCGCGGCAACCGAGCGCTGGTCCGCACCCGCAGCCGCTTCCCCGCGCGCCGCAGCACCTGCTCGACGACGTCGGTGAAGTACTCGCCGGTGCCGCGCTGCGGGCGATCGACGCTGAACGGCAGCACGACCACCTCCTCCAGACTCCGGAAGCTCTGGGAGGCGAGGGCCACCGGCTCCTCGTTCGAGGAGATCCACCACACCTTCTCCACGGTGCCCCAGGCCTCGAGCCCAGCGACGGACTGGCCCAGCCCCGCCAAACACTCGACGACGAAGCCGTGCCGAAACCGCGCCCGCCGGTGCTGCACCGCCGCCGCGAGCGGCCCCATGAAGTGGCCAGCGTGGCGCTCCAGGAGCTTCGCCGCGCGCTTTCGACACCGCGCGCTGGTGCTCAACTGAAGCAACAGGAACTCCCCCAACGGGTCGCCCGCCTCGAGCAGCGCATCAGCGAGCACCCGACGCGAGCCGAGGTCCGTCGGCCGCGAGAACACCTGGTGGAAGAGCGGCGCGAGGGACATGGCGCCCGCGCGACGAGCGGGCAGGCCCACGCTGACGCTCCCACCAGGCGTCCGTCAACGCCTGCCTACTTGTCCGCCCACTCGGTGAAGACGAACTCACGGTCCTTCTTCGCTTCGTGGCAGCTGAAGCAGCCCGTCTTCACGTCCACGGCCATGAGCTTGCCGTCGGGGTCGAAGGCCGCCCACTGCCAGCCGCCGGTGTCCTTGGCCGCCTTGTCGCGCTTCATCCACGCCACCATCTTGAGCGGGCCCTGCTGCGTCATGCCGCCCTCTTCCTTCACTTCGTAGAAAGGCACCGCGAACTGCGAGCCTTCCGGGTAGCCCTTGCCGTCCTTGAGCGCCTTGAGCGCCTTCGGCTCGACGTACACGTGGTGGAAGCCGTACAGGCCGTGCTTCTTGTCCGGAATCACCATGCCCTTGACGTGCTGCCAGCTGCGGTAGTCCTTGGGGAACGTGGGCGCGCTGGCGAGCGCGGCGAGCGACGAGAGGATGACGGCGACAGCGAGGAGCTGCTTCATGGAGTCGGTGGCCTTTCAAAGGAACGACGAGGACTGCGGGTGGAGGCGACTTCATGGCGCGGGCCTCGGCACCCCGTCAGTGACTCCAGTCACCAAGCCGCACGCAGTCGAAGGCGCTCAGCGCTCCGACGCGGCGGCGGCGAGGGCCCGCTCGTCCAGCACCTCGACCGCCCCGCGCCCGACGCGCACCCAGCCATCGTCGGCGAAGTTCTCGAGGAGCCGGCTGACGACCTCCCGCGCGGTGCCTAGGTGCGCCGCGAGCTTCTCGTGCGTCGTCTCCACCACGCCGCGACTCGCCGCTTCGTCGAGCAGCAGCTTGGCCAGCCGCGCGTCGACGCGGCGAAAGGCCACCTCGCTCACCAGCGCCATCAAGTCCGTGAGCAGCCCGTGGGTCGTGGCCGTCGCCAACCGCTGCACCGCAGGCTCGCTGGCGTGCAGGGCGCGCAGCACCGCCGCGGGGAGCGCCTGGCCGGTCGAAGGCGCGGACGCCTCGACGTTCGCCGGGTACGGCGCGGCGGCCAGCGCGGCGGACAACGAGAAGAGGCAGCATTCCCCCGGGCGCACGCGAAACAGCGTCAGCTGCCGGCCGGTCGAGGACAGCTTGAAGACGCGCAGCGCGCCCGTCTCGAGCAGCACCAACGACTCGCAGGGCTGCCCTTCGCTCAGGTACAGCTGCCGCGCGCTCAAGCGCACTGGGCTCAGCGCGGCGAACAGCTGCGCGCGCCCGGCCTCGCTCAGCTCACGAATGAAGGGGTAGCGCTCCGGGAGTGACATGGCCAAGGACGCGGCGCTCGTCAGCAGGCCGTGGGGAACGACTTGGCGACGGGGAGCGCCCACAGCAACAGGAACACGAGCGTCGTTCGCATGGCCGGCCATGGTACCCGAGCGCGCCGCGGTGAGCGCGACGTGCACCGCTCTCGCTCACGGAGGCTTGGGCGACGCCGCGTACACCACCACCGCCGCGCCGATGATGGCGGCCCCGGCGAGCCCCCACACCCACGGGCTCTTGTACCAAGCGCGCTGCGCCACGACGGCCAGCTGCGCCGGCGCCTCGGCGGTCCCCGCGGTCGCCACCGTATTCCCTGCCTCGTCGAGCGCCTCGGCGAAGTGGAACGCGGTGAAGCTCGAGTCCCCCGGCGGCGGAATCGCGCCCACACACACGTCGGCCTCGCAGCGCATGAGCGTTCCCGAGAAGGGCCCCGTCTGAGCCAGGCTGTGCCGCAGAAGCACACGCCGCACGCGCTTGTCGGGGTCCACCAGCGCCACCCGCACCAGGTTCGGCGCGTCGTCGCCCTGACGCTCCACCACCTCGAGCCGCGCGCGAGACGACAGCTGCTTCTTCACGCGGGCCAACAGCTCCACCTGCTTCTGTGCCGCGCCCGCCGGGGGGCTCAGCTTCGGCTCCAAGCTCAGCGCTTCCTGCACGCGCTCTTCGGCCGTCGCGTCGTCTCCCAACACCAGGTGGATGAAGCCCAGCTCGTACAGCGCTTGGGCGCGCTCCTTGGCGGGCCGGTCCTTCGTGCCCAGGTAGCGCTGGTACTCCACCACCGCCTCTTCGTAGCGCTGCTGCTCGGCCAGCTTCCTCGCCTCGGCCAGCCCGGCGGGTCCGACGGCGCCGGGCACCAGCACCCCCGACGGCGGGAGCCACACCACGGCGCGCGGCGCGTCCGGTCCGAGCCCCAGCGCGGCGAGGAGAATGACGGTCAGCACCCGAGGCTGCTTACCAGCTGCCGCCCACCACCGCGCCAGCGCCGTTCGGGCCGAGCCACAGCGCCGGCTTCGGGGCGTCGGCGGCGGTGTTGCCGCCGACGACGAAGAGCACCACCCCCAGCGCCGCCGCCGCCGCGCCGCCCACCGTCAACGCGAGGCCCACGTTCTGCGCCTGCCCCGCCTGCTGGTACGCCGCGAAGGCTTGCGGGTTGGTGCAGGCCTGGCCCTGCGGGCAGAGCATGTTCACCTTGGCGCCGTTGGACAGCGCTTGGGTGCCGAAGACGACGCCAGTCACCAGCGCCGCCGCGCCCAGGCCTCCGACGACGAGCCCGGCGACGCGCACCCCGGACATGCCGGCCGACGGAGCGGGGCTGGCTGGCTGCGTGACGTCGGGCGCCGTGGGGTTCACCGCGGGCGAGGGCGCAGGCTCGACGGGCACCACCGGGGCCGGCGGCGCA
>JALHOS010000472.1 GCA_022842905.1 Myxococcaceae bacterium
GAGGGCTCGGTCGATGGTCGTCATTTCGGGGCTCTTGGAAGTGAGGGGGACTGCGCTTGGGGATTCTCGGGATTCGGGGGGCGCTGGTCGGGCCGCGGAATGTAGTCAAATGTGCCAATGGGCCCGGGCGCCTGGGGCTGCTTCAGCTTGTGGCGCGTCGTGCGAAGTGAGCGTCCAAGCCCGAGCCCAAGGGCCCTACGCCTGAATCACGGCCCGATCGCGACCCAGTGAATGCAGTCACACGCCGAGGGCGAGCCGCCGGTCCACGCCTGGTACGTGAACCCCGTGGTGCTGCGCGACGTCACGCGCACGCTGGTGCAGCCGCTTTGGTCCGGCTCCTCGGGCTGGGCAAAGACGAGCGGCGTGCTGGCGAAGGTGGCCCCGAAGCTGACGCCCTGCGGGCCGGCGGGGGCGTTGCCAGCGGTGCAGTTTCCGAACGTCCCGTAGACGATCTTCCCGACCGTCGAGCCGCCGTTGACGTTCAGCGCGCCGACCCGCAGCAGGCCGCCGCTCGTCAGCTCCATCACCCGCGTGCCGCCGGCCCCAGGGTCGTTCGTGCTGTCGCTGTGCGCCCCGCCTCGAAACCAGGCGAACCCGCCGCCAGAGCGAACGTAGGTCGTCGAAGCCTGCACGCCCACGCCGTACTCCTGCGCCCACAGGTTCAGCATTTGTCGCGTCGAAGTCCCGAAGTCGAGCGAGCCGCTGATGCTGACGTTCGCCGAGCCCAGCGCGCCGACTTTCTGGGCGACGTAGTCGGCGAGCTGCTTGTTGTTGAAGTTCACGTCCTCCGCCCGCGCGGGGGCGTCGGCGCACATCGTCCGGAGCAATGCAGGGAGGCCTGGGTAGCTCGTGCAGGCGGCCTGGCCCCACGCACTGCGAGACAGCAGGCCGACGACGATGACCGAGGCCACCACGGCGCTCAGCACCGCGGGCCGCGGCAGGCGCCGAGGCCGCCCGGCACGCTGGAGCGCGTGCGTGAGCTGCCGGACCTCCGCTTCGATTTCGCTCGTTGAGCACCCCAGCCGCGCGGCGACCTCGTCGGCGGTCTTGGTGCCCGCGAGAATGGAGACCAACAGCGCGGTGCGGTTCATCAGTGTGTCCTCCGAAAGGCGGGCGCGGCGGCCAGGACGAAGAGCGCGAGGCCAAGCCGAGGTCATACACCCCACGCGGTGCGTGCCCCCAGGTGAAGTTGGGGCCAGGCGACCGCATTCGCCTCACGCTGATCGGCGGGCGCTGAGGGCTCCGACTTCACGCGTCGCTCAGCTCAGCCAACCGCTTCCAGCCAAACGACCACGCCGTCTCGTCGAACAGCTCCGCGGCCGGAAGGGTCAGCTCCACGCTCGCATCGCACGACGCCCGTAGCACCGCGTCGTAGCCCCGACCGACCTTCACCAGCCCGACGACGTGGAACTGCCGCCAGCCTCGAATGGTCGCCGCCGCCGTGAACTTCGAGCCGACCAGGTGCGCCAGGCGAGGAGGGAGCGGCATGGCCTCGTCATCTGTCGACGAGGCCGCCCGATTTCAACCCTCACTCGGAAGCGCGCGCGAGTCAGGACGGCGTGCCCACCGCCACGGCCTCCGCCCGCGCGCCGCAGCCGTTCCTCTTTGGAACAGACTGAACCAACCCGCCGTACTTCTTGTACTCCTCCAGCCGGCAGCTCCAGACGAGCTTGCCGTCGTGCACGGTGACGTCCGGGCAGCCGTCGCACATGGACTGGCGGCCGTCGGGGAGCACGTCGATCGGCTGAATGATGAGCACCGTCTGGAAGTGCACCTTCTTGGCGAGGTCCAGCGGGTGCGCGGCCAGGTGCTTGAGGTAGTTCTTCTGCACCGTGCGCATGCCGGGGTCGACGGTGGCCATGGTCATCGCGGCGCGGCCCTGCTCCAGCATCCACTTCGGGGCGTACGCGAGGTAGCGGCCGGTCATGAGGTGGTGCGTGGTCTGCACCGTCTCCATGAACCGGGGGCCGACGTAGCCGAACACCTTGCCGGCCTCACCAGCGGTGCCGAAGCGGCCGGTGAAGAGCCACTTGAAGCTGTCGGGCTGCTCGGTGCCGGCCAGGTACGCGCTGGGGTTGAAGTCGGGGAAGCGCTCGCGAATGCGGCGCACCAGCTCACGGCTGCTCAGGTCGATGCGCTGGGTCTGCTTGTCCACCGAGTACGGCAGCGGGCTGGCCGCCACCGGCTTGCCGTCGCGGTAGTAGTCGAACGGCCCTTCCGTCAGCGCCGCGCGGTAGAGGATGAACACCATCACGTCGATGAGGTCGATGTGCTGGGCGGCGAACTGCACCAACTCGGGCACGTACTGCACGGTGTCCTCGTAGACCGTCGCGTTGAACGCGCAGGACAGCCCGCCGACCTTCGCCACCAGCCGCGCGTAGTGCAGCCGCAGCTCGTTGAGCTCGAGCTCGTTCTTCTTCTTCCACCCCGGCCGCCCCTGCTTGGAGTCGATGTGGAACGTCAGCCCGACCAGGCCCGCGGCCTTCAGGTCGACCAGCAGCGCTTCGGTCAGCGCCAGCCCGTTCGTGTTGAGGATCGGCTTGTGTCCGTCGGCCTTCACCATACGCACGATGTCGAGGATGTCGGGGTGCAGCAGCGGGTCGCCCCCGGCGATGCTGACGCCGTCGTACGTGCGGTAGCGGTTGAAGACGTCGAGCTCGGCGCGCACCTCGTCCAGCGACTTGTGCTGATTCTCGTTCTCTCGGTAGCAGCCCTCGCAGGCCAAGTTGCACTTCGCCGTCGGCTCGAGCCACGAGATGACGTTGTCCGATGCGGTCCACGGCAGGCGGTACATCAGCCGGTGATCCAGCGCTGCGTTCTCCATGCACGACGCTCCTGGTGAATGACGACGGTGGGAAGAAAGGGCGGGCTTGTGCGCTGAGCCGGCCCGCACCACCTTGAGCCACACCAACCGTCTTGGATCGACGCCGAAGCCGAACTTCACGGCGGCATGAGCGCGCGGCTTCAGGTGGATCAACCGCACCGTTCCGCATCGAAACACTGCCAATCCTTGTCGTCCGCGCTTGTGCAGAGTTGAGCCCCGCCGCTGCGCATCTCATTCATCACATGAGCGCAGGTCGTCCGTCGGCCGCCTCAAAATGAAACGGGTGACGCACATCAAAGAAGTCGGAAACACGCGGCGGCTAGAGGCGGGCGGGTCGTCTTCCTCACCACCGCTGGAGCGCACATGCTGACGGGCGAACGCCTGACGCCGCCGCAGTCGAAGTCCCTGTGGGACGCGCTCGAGCGTGCAGCCCAGCACGACTTCACCTGGCTGGTGTTCCACGAAGGCAAGGGTGAGCGGCCGTGGACGGCGGGCGCGACGGTGCACCTGGCCGAGCGCTGGGCCAAGGCCTTCGTCGAGCTCGGCGTGGAGCCGAACGACACCGTCGGCGTCCTCTTGCCCAACGGCGTGGACTTCGTCGGCGCGTTCTTCGGAGCGCAGCGCGTGGGCGCGGCCGCGGTGCCGCTGGCGTGGCCCGTCGTGCAGGGCGCGCCCGACGTCGTGCACAAGGCGCTCAGCCCGTTGGTGCGCGCGGCCAACCTCAAGGTGCTGGTGACGACACCCGAGTGCGCGACTCAGCCCTGGGGCGTGAACGTCTTGTCGGAGCCCCACGTCGATCGCCTCCGCGGCCATGCGCCCAGCGGCCACACCGCGTTCCTCCAATTCACCAGCGGCTCCACCGGCACCCCGCGCGGCGTCGTCATTTCCCAGCGCGCGGCGCTCGCCAGCATGCGCGGCATGACGCAGGCGCTCGGCCTGACGCCCGACGACGTCGGCGTGTCCTGGCTGCCCTTCTTCCACGACATGGGCCTGGTGGGCGTGCTGCTCACCTCGCTCGAGGCCCGCTTCCGCGTGCACGTCCTGCGGCCCGCCGAGTTCCTGATGCGCCCGCGGCGCTGGCTCGAGGTGGCCACGGAGGCGGACGCGAGCCTCACCGTCGGCCCCAACTTTGGCTACGAGCTGGCGGTGAAGCGCGCGCCCACGGACGGCGTGCGACTCCACCGGCTGCGCGCGGCGCTGTCCGGCTCCGAGCCGATTCACCGCAGCACACTCGACGGCTTCGCGCAGAAGTTCGGCCCGGTGGGCTTCCGGGCCGACGCCTTCCGCCCCGTCTACGGCCTGGCCGAGGCGACGCTGGGCGTCACCTTCTCCCGCGAAGGCCAGCTGCTCCCGGACACCACCGTGGACACGCGCCCCATTCCCGCCGTCGGCCCGCCGGTGCCCGGCATGCAGGTCGCCATTCGCGGCGACGACGGCCAGGAGAAGCCCGACGGCGTCGAAGGGCACGTCTGGGTGCGCGGGCCCTCGCTCATGGACGGCTACTTCCAGAACCCCCAGGCCTCGGCCGAAGCGCTCGTCGACGGGTGGCTGCGCACGGGGGACCTGGGGCTGGCGCGCGACGGCGCGCTGTACGTCACCGGCCGCGAGAAGGAGCTCGTCATTCAGGCCGGGCGCAAGTTCCACCCCTACGACATCGAGCGAGTCATCGCGGAGCTGGTGGACTCCACGCCCAACGGCGTCGTCGCCGTGTCGCGCCCGAGCGCGGTGAGCGGCACCGAGGAGCTGCACGTGCTGGTCGAGCTGCGACGGCAGTCGCAGCGGCCGGACGTCGTCGCGCTGCGCGGTGAGCTGCTCAGCGCGCTCGGCGTGCGCGCGGACCACATCGCCCTGTTGCCCGCCGGGGCGCTGCCGCGGACGACGAGCGGCAAGGTGAAGCGCACCGCCTGTGCGCAGCGGCTGGAGGAGTTCCGGTGAGCCGTCGCGCGCTGCGCCGCGAGGTGCGCCGATGAACGTCTTCGTCCTGGGCGCCGGGGGCTTCCTGGGCCTCAACGCGGTGGAGGCGCTGCTCGCGGCCGGCCTCACGCCTCGCTGCGGGCGGCGCAAGCGCGGCAACGTGCTGGTGCTGCGGCGGCTCAAGGTGCCGCTCGTGGAGACGGACTTCGAGCGGCCCGACGAGCTGGCCCGCGCGCTCGAGGGCACCGACGTCCTCATTCACGCGGCCGCGCACTACCCCAAGCTCTGCGTCGACCCCGCCGCGTCGCTGCGCCGAGGCCTGAGCGAGCTCGACGCGGTGCTGAACGCCGCCGCGAAGGCGCAGGTTCGCCGGGTCGTCTTCGTGTCCAGCACCGCCACGGTGGCGCCCAGCACCTCTGGCCCGTCGACCGAGGCGCACCGCTTCGCGTCGCCGCCGGACTTCGGGCTGTACCACCAGCTCAAGTGGAGCCTGGAGCGGCGGCTCGACGAAGAGCGGCGCTTCGAACTCGTCGTCGCCTGCCCCGGCGCCTGCCTGGGGCCGCACGACTGGAAGGTGGGCACGTCGGCCTTCTTGGTGGCGCTGGCGACGGGGCGGCCGTTCCCGCACCCCGACGGGCTGGTGCACCTGGTGGACGCGCGCGACGTGGGCCAGGCCTTGGTGCGGCTGTGCCAGCTCGCCGCGCCGCCGCGCCGGGTGCTGCTGGCCGCGCGCGCGGAGCG
>JALHOS010000473.1 GCA_022842905.1 Myxococcaceae bacterium
CACCCTCGAAGGCGCCGCTGCCGCCGCGCATGCGCATGGCCGGCCTCGAGTCCGTCGGGCAGTCGGCGCCCGCCGCCGGACCCAACAAGCTGCTGATCGCCGCGGGCCTGGGCGCGCTGGTGCTGGTCGCCGTGGCCGCGTGGGTCGCGCTCAAGGGGAACCCAGCGCGGGTCGACGACTCGCTCGAGCTCAAGCCCGTCGCCACCCTCAAGCCGCTGGAGCCCGTCGCTGGCGCCCCGTGCACGTTCACGGCGGAGCTCGAGCGCGAGCTGACGCAGAAGCTCGACACGCTCAAGGCGCGGCCCGGCGCGGCGAGCCCAGACTTCGCCGCCGGTGAGCAGGCCGTGCGCGCGGCGCTGAGCGCCAAGGACTGCGCGGCGGCTTCGGCGGCGCTGACGACGCTGGAGAAGGCCGCCACACCCCACTCCTCTCCATGACCGACGCCGCCGACCGAGACCTGCCGCGCCTGCCGACCGTGGTGGCCCGGAACGCAGGCCTCACGCGGCGCTCAGCGCACGTGGCGGCTGACTCCTTCACCCACGCGAGGAGCTGACGGTCGACGCCATGCACCGCGCCTGGCTCCTGACGACGGCTGGCATGGGATTCCTCGGCGTGGCCTTCGGCGCGCTCGGCGGGCACGCGGTGAAACGACTCGTCGAAGGGCTTGCCGACGGCCCGCAGCGCCTGGCCTGGTGGGAGACGAGCTCCAAGTACCACCTCACTCACGCGCTGGCGCTGGGGCTCGTGGCCGCGCTCGCCCCGCACGTGCCCGGCCGGAAGGTGCAGGTCGCCGGTGCGCTGTGGCTGCTCGGCACCGTCCTCTTCAGCGGCAGCCTCTACGCCATGGCGCTCACCGGCGAGCGGGCGCTGGCCCGGCTGACGCCAGTCGGCGGTGTGTGCTTCATGGCCGGCTGGCTGGTGCTGGGCTGGGCGGCGCTCGCGCTGCCGAAGGCGCCCGGTCGCTGACTGGCCGTCGTGCGGCGCTGCTCTAGACTCCGCAGCCGCCATGACTCAGCGAATTCCCCAGCTCGATCTCGCCCACTACACGCGCGGCACGCCGCAGGAACGTGACCGCTTCATCAAGGCGTGGGGCGACGGCCTGGTCGAGTTCGGCTTCGTCTGCATCTTGAACCATGGCGTCGACGACGGGCTGATTCGGCGGACGTACGCCGACGCCGAAGCGCTGTTCAAGCTGCCGAAGGACGTCAAGCAGCGCTACGACGTGCCGGGCGGCGGCGGGCAGCGGGGCTACACCGGCTTCGGCAAGGAGCACGCGAAGAACCGCGCCGTCGGTGACTTGAAGGAGTTCTGGCACGTGGGGAGAGACCTGCCCGCAGGCCACGCCCGCAGGGCCGCGTACGGCGACAACCTGTGGCCTACGGAGTTGCCGGGCTTCAAAGCCAACGCGCTGGCGCTGTTCGACGCACTCGACGGCGCGGCGGCGATCATGCTGCGCGCGCTCGCCGAGTATTTCCACATGCCGCAGGGCACGTTCAGCGACATGGCGAAGGACGGCAACAGCATCTTGCGGATCATTCACTACCCGCCGCTGCACGACATGTTCATTCCCGGCGCGGTGCGGGCGGCGGAGCACGAAGACATCAACCTCATCACGCTCTTGTGCGAGTCGACGTCGTCGGGCCTCGAGGTGCTCACGCGGCGAGGCCAGTGGCTGCCGATCGACGCGCTGCAGGGGCAGATCGTCGTGGACTCGGGCGACATGCTCTCGCGCTGCACGAACGAGGTCGTCCCGTCGACGACCCACCGCGTGGTGAACCCCAAGACGACGGACGAGGACGTGGTGCGCTACTCCATGCCCTTCTTCGTGCACCCTTTCCCCGACTGCTCGCTGGCGGTGCTGCCCGAGTGCGTCACCGCGGAGCGGCCCAAGAAGTTCCCCGACGTGACCGCCGACGAGTTCTTGAAGCAGCGGCTGCGGGAGATCGGCCTCATCAAGTGACGCTCGCGGTGTGGGCGGCGCTGCTGGTGGTGGGCGCGACGCCGGAGCCCCCGAAGCAGCCCTGGCTGGTCGCGTCGGTGCAGCTGACCCCGCTGACGGGGTTCCCCGACTTCCTGAGCGTGGGCGCGACGCTGCACGCGATCCCCCACGTGGACGTCGAGGTGGGCTTCGGCGGCGTGCCGTTCGGTTGGGCGTACTGGGCGAGGCTCGGCCCGCGCTACCAGTTCCTCGACGCCAGAGACGAGCGGCAGCTGGGCTGGACGGGGCGCATCAGCGCGCGCGTCGGGTGGAAGCAGAGCCAGACGAGTTGGTCGCCGGACACGCTGGGCGTCAGCTTCGCGGGCTGCCTGGACGTGGTGCGCTTCGTCGCGCCGAGGCTCGGGCTGGGCGTGCACCTGGCGGGGGGTGGCGTCGTCGATCCGCGGGAAGATCCTCCGGACGTGACGCCACGGCGCCGGGTGACGCCGGAGCTTCGGCTCGCGTTCTCGGTGGCGTTCTAAAGCGTTCGGGTCGACGACAACGTTCCGTGGTGTTTGTAGCGGTCACCGTGGATATCCTCCGACCTCCGCGGTGGAAGCGCGGAGGGGGTGTCCATGTCTACGTTCGATTCGACCAAGACTTCGCTGGGCGACCTCCTCACGAAGATCGTGAAGGGAAAGCTTCAGCTCCCTGACTTCCAGCGCGGCTGGGTGTGGGACGACGAGCACATCCAATCGCTGCTCGTCAGCATCGCGCGCTCTTTTCCGATTGGCGCAGCGATGCTCCTCGAGACGGGCGGCGAGACGCGCTTTCAGGTTCGCCCCGTCGAAGGCGTGGACCTTCCGCCGAACACGCACCCCGAGGAACTGATCCTCGATGGGCAGCAGCGACTAACGTCGCTCACGCAGGTGCTGAAGCTCGACCAGCCCGTCGCGACACGTGATTCGAAAAAGCGGGACGTCAAGCTCCACTACTACTTTGACATCGAGAAGGCGCTCATGGGCCCGCAGGCGCTTGAGGATGCGATCGTCACTGTTGACGAGCACCGCAGTCAGCGAACGAACTTCGGTCGCGATGTGACACTCGACCTGAGCACGCGCGACAAGGAGATCAAGGCGTTCCAGTTTCCGTGCAACCAGATTCTCGACTCGAGTCAGTGGGAGTACGGGCTTGTTCAAGCCGACCGCGAGAAGTTCATGCGGTTCATGGAATTCCGGCAGAAGGTCCTTGAGCCGTTCCGGAACTACTCGCTGCCGGTCATAAGCCTAAAAAGGGAAACATCGAAAGAGGCCGTGTGCCTCGTGTTCGAGAAGGTGAACACCGGGGGCGTGCCACTTTCGGTCTTCGAGCTCATCACCGCGACTTGGGCCGCCGACGGCTTCAACCTGCGTGACGACTGGTTCGGCGGAAAGGGCCAGCCAGGGCGCCACGCGCGGCTCTGCAAGAAGCCGCTACTCCGCGACCTGCAGCCCACCGACTTTCTCCAGGCCGTCTCGCTCCTGCACTCGTACCAGAGGCGCACCCAGGACATTGCGGCAGGTCGCACCGGCAAGGAAGTCACCGGCGTCACGGCCAAGCGCGAACACGTTCTCGAGATGCCACTCACCGCATTTGAGAAGTGGGTCGAGCCGCTGACGAAGGGCTACGAGCAAGCCGAGCGCTTCCTGCGGAGTGAGGGCTTCCATCACCCGAAGTTCCTCCCGTACCGCACTCAGCTCACGCCCTTGGCGGCGGTCCTGGCTCACCTCGGGGATCGCTGGCTGGAGCCGCAGATCAAGACGAAGCTCGCGCGCTGGTTCTGGTGCGGCGTCCTCGGCGAACTCTACGGCGGCGCAGTCGAGACGCGCATCGCACTCGACGTTCAGCAACTCCTCGCGTGGATGAACGAGCCTCGTCACCGGAGCCCGCGACGGTCCAGGCGGCGGGCTTCAACCCCAACCGTCTCGATACGCTGCGTTCGCGCACGAGCGCCGCCTACCGGGGACTCTATGTGCTGCTCCAGCGCGAGGGCGCTCGCGACTTCTTCTGGAAGGCGCGCATGGTCGACCTGGACCTGGACGATGTGAAGCTCGACATCCATCACATCTTCCCGAAGAAGTGGTGTGAGGACAGCGACATCCCTCCTCGGGTGTTCAACGCGATCATCAACAAGACGGCCATCTCGTACAAGGCGAACCGCAAGATCGGCGGCAGCGCGCCGTCGAAGTACCTTGTGCAACTCCAGACCGAGCCACAGGTGAAGCTCACGAACGCCGAGATGGATGAGATCCTCAAGACCCACGTCATCGATCCCGCACTGCTGAGGGCGGATTCGTTTCAGGCGTTCTACGCGGCTCGTAAGACCTCGCTTCTCGCGATTGTGGAGAAGTCGATGGGCAAGGCCGCAGTCGTTGCCGCGTCTGTCGCCGAGGATGAACTCGACGACGAAGAAGAGGAGCAGTCAGCGTGATGATGCCGTCGTCATCGACCGTCCCCGACCACGTCGAGCGCGACCGTTGCAACCTCGGTCGCGGCATTCCCCTTGCCGGAAGAGAACACGAGCGCACCCGTGATTGACGCGACGACGCTGACCGGCGGGCTTCTCGTAGAGCACCCGACCTACGGGCTGGGGAAAATCATCGCGGTCGAGCAGGCCACGGTCCATGTGTACTTCCTAGAGCAGAGCGAACGGGACAAAGCTGCGAGATTCAAGGTGCCGTTCGTGTCAGCGAACTTTGTAAGGGCTGAGAGTCAGCAGCACGAAGAATTCGACCACCTGCCCTCGTTTCGGAAGGTCGGGAATGAGTTTGTCATCGACAAGAAGGGCCGCACCTTCAGAGACGCGCTTGAGAATTTTCGGAAGTTTTTCCCGGGTGACTTCAAGGACCCGAAGTACGCAGAGGCAGAGCGCAACTACAAGCTCGAGGCGAGCCAGCGGCTGATCGAGGCCTTCGGCAATGGGCGTGGCCTCTCGATTCTGAAGGAGGGTCGGGTAAAAGACGTCGCCGACCTTGCGCGTGAGTTCGACACCACGAACCTCGTCCACCCGAGGTGGGAGAAGCCGCGAATCGCCGAGGCGCTAGAGGACGTGCCTGTCGCGAGCGCCTACTTCGAGGCCGTCTTCCGGCTCGCGGACGCGACCGAGGTTACGCCCGCGCTGTTCGAGGCGCTGGCCAAGGCCGTGGGCGCGTTGAAGTCGGAGAACGGGCCGATTTCGCGTTGGCCTGCGACCACGATCTTCCTCTCCCTGCTGCGCCCGGACCGCTTCACGCTTTTTTGGGCCACCCCGATGGTTGAAGCCGCGTCACTCGTCAGCGTCGCGCTCGGCTACAGAGCTGGGCCCAACTGGCAGACATACGCAGCGGCGCTGGTCGTCGCAAAGAAGCTGCTGGCGAAGCTGGAGCCGCTCGGTGCAAATGACCGGGTCGGGGTCCCATGCTGATCACGCGGCCCGACAGACCTCGCGGCGCAGCGGGGCAAGCGTGAGGTTCATGGCGGAGTCCCAGCGGTCGCTGAGCGCAAGGGC
>JALHOS010000474.1 GCA_022842905.1 Myxococcaceae bacterium
CCCGGCGATGCCGGTGCGCATCTCCGGGCGCAGCGCCAGGCCCACGGGCACCAGCCACGCCACGGCGGCGAAGAACCAGCTCCCCGCCGCGGTGGCCGGCGCGGGCCAGCCGGGGTCGCGCACCAGCCGCGCCCACAGGTAGTAGTGAAGCGCCAGGCAGAGCAGCACCGCCCAGGTGAGGAACCAGGCGAGCACGAAGCGCTGCCACACGGTGGGTCGACGCACGCGCGGCAGACCGTAGCCCAGCGCCGCGGAGTTTCCGGGTAAGGTCGCCGGTCCATGACGTTCGCTTCGACCGAGCTGCGCCTCGCCGTCGAGCCGAAGGACGGCTGCACCGTCCTCCGCCTCAGCGGGGTCATCGACACCAACTTCCCGGGCGACGCGCTGGTGGCCGCAGCGCAGGGCGCCGTCGTGCTGGACCTGGACGGCGTCACCCGCATCAGCTCCTACGGCGTGCGCCAGTGGGTGAAGACGGTGAAGGACTTGCCTTCGACCTACTGCGGCTTCGTGCGCGCCCGCCCAGCGCTGGTGATGCAGTTCAACCTCATGGCCAACTTCGCCGGGAAGGGTGAGCTGCTCAGCCTGTACCTCCCGTACGTCTGCCCCGACTGCGAAGCCTTCACCGAGCGGCTGGTCGACGTGCGGGCCGAGCACGACACGCTCGCGCGCTACCAGCCGCCGAGCACGCCTTGCAGCGCGTGCCAGAAGCCCGCCGACTTCGACGACCTCGCCGAGTCCTACCTCGCGTACGCCGGCAAGGCTCCGCGGCCCAACCCGCCGGACGCCGTCGCCCGCCTCGTCGCCACCGGAGCCTGAAGCCACCATGAGCGCGCCCTCCGAGCTGAAGCTGACGCACGAGGCCGCCCGCGGCGGTTGTCTGCTCCGCTTCGAAGGCGCGATCGACACCAACTTCCCCCGCGCGCGGGTCGTCGAGGTGGCCAAGGGCGTCGTCGTCTTCGACCTGGACGCCGTCACCCGCATCACGTCCTACGGCGTGCGCGAGTGGGTGAAGACGCTCAAGGAGGTCGGCTGCGACTACCTGGGCTTCGCGCGCTGCCGACCCGCGCTGGTGACGCAGTTCAACCTCATCGCCAACTTCGCCGGCCAGGGCGAGCTGCTCAGCTTCTACGTGCCCTACGTCTGCCCCGGCTGCGGCGAGTACGCCGAGCACCTGCTCGAGCTGCGCAAGCACGACGCCGAAGTGAAGGCCTTCACGCCGCCCGCCCGCGCCTGCCCCAAGTGCCAGGAGGCCATGGAGCTCGACGACCTGCCGCAGACGTACTTCGCCTACGCCGCGAAGACGCGGACCCCGTCGCCGCCGCCGCTGGTGGACGCGCTGCTGTCCGGCACCGCCTCGCAGGGCGTCTCCAAGGTGCCCTTCGCCATCGAGAAGGACGTGCTCGACGAGCTGACCGTGCTGCGCCTGTCCGGTGAGGTGGACAAGAGCGCGAACTTCAAGCGCGTGGCCGACGGCCTCGAGGGCAACGTGGTGGTGGACCTGCAGCGGTTGATGCACTGCACGCCCGAAGGGCTGGAGCGGCTGCGCGGCCTGTTCGGCGTGCAGGGGCCCACGCTGTTCCTGGCCCGCCTGCCGCCGGAGTCGGCCGTGCAGCTCGCGCAGGACCCAGCGCTGCTGGGCAACGCCAAGGTCGTCTCGGTGCTGCTGCCGTACGCCTGCGCGGCCTGCCAGCGCTCCCAGACCTGCGAGGTGTCGCCGCTGCTGGTGGCCAACGAGCGCAGCCGACTGCCGTGCCCGCGCTGCCGCACGCCGCTCAGCTCGCTGGCCGAGCCGTCGGAGCTGGACGCCATCAAGCGGCTGCCGGCGGCGCTCCCGCCGGGGAACGTGGCCGACTTCCTCGAAGGGCGTCTGCTCGAGCAGTCGAGCAGCGAGTCGTCCTTCGGGCGTTATCAGCTGCTGCGGCAGCTCGGCGCGGGCGGCATGGCCGAAGTCTTCCTCGCGCGGCAGACGGCGGTGGCCGGCTTCGAGAAGCGCGTGGTGGTCAAGCGCATCCTCCCGCACCTCTCCACCGACGAGCGCTTCATCGAGATGTTCCTGGACGAAGCGAAGGTGGCGGCGCGCATCGCCCACCCCAACGTGGTGCAGATCTTCGACGTCGGGCAGATCAACGGCCGCTACTTCATCGCCATGGAGTTCGTGAACGGCTGGGACCTGAGCACGCTGTTGCGGACCTGCGTGCGCCGCGGCGAGCCGCTGCCGGTGCACCTGGCCGCGCGGATCTGCGCCGACGTGTGTGCGGGGCTGCAAGCCGCGCACGAGTACACCGACGACTCGGGGCGCGCGCAGCCGATCATCCACCGCGACGTGTCCCCGCATAACGTCATCATCTCGACCGAAGGGCAGGCGAAGCTGGCCGACTTCGGCATCGCCAAGGCGCCGGACTCGAAGAACCGGACCCCGGCGGACGGCTTCAAGGGGAAGATGATGTACATGGCGCCGGAGCAGGCGAACCCGGCCGAAGGGCAGCAGCTCGACCCCCGCGCCGACCTGTTCCCCATGGGCCTCATCCTCTTCGAGGCGCTGACGCTGGAGCACACCTTCAAGCGGGTGAACGACTTCCAGACGATGCGGGCGATTCTGGAGGACCCGGTGCCCCGCCTGGCGAACAAGGTGCCCGGCGTGCCGGCCCGCGCGCAGGCGATCATCGACCGGGCGCTGGCCCGCGAGCGCGACCAGCGCTACCCGTCGGCGGCGGCGCTGCGCAGCGACCTCGAGGCGCTGGTCGCCGACACCGGCCAGCGCGCGACCGGCACGGACCTGGCGACCTGGGTGAAGGCCCGGCTGTCTTCGCAGGACATGGTGTCCAACGCCGAGAGCAACACGTCGACCTGGGTGCGCCTGACGCCCAACGGAGTGACGCCGACATGACGGAGCAGACTGCCGGTCGAGTCCTGGTGCTGGACCGAGGTTCGAAGCACCTGCGCCGCGCGACGCGCTCGCTGCGCTCGGTGGTGCCGCACGTGGAGGTCACGCCGTCGCTCGGCGACACGGTGCCGTCGTCCTTCGGCGTGCTGCTGGCGGACTACGACACCCTCGGCGCCGAGGAGCGGGACCGCCTGGTGCGCATGATGAGCAGCGCCCCGGCGACGCGGCTGCTCATGCTGTCCGAGAGCGCGGCGCGGGAGAGCTTCGCCGACCTCTTCACCAACCGGCTGCTCACCAACCTGGTGGCGCGCAACGACGACGTGGACGCCTGGGAGCTGATCGTCACCGTCCAGAAGCTGCTGCGGCGGGACGTGTTCGGCATGGAGAAGTACTTCTCGTGGGGCGTGGAGCCCCGGGGCCTGAAGGTGACCAAGGCCGCGGAGAAGGGCCAGGTGCTGGGCGCGGCCGAAGAGTACGCCGGGGCGATCGGCATCGACCCGCGGCTGACCGCGCTGTACTGCAACGTCGCCGACGAGTTCTTCACCAACGCCGTCTTCAACGCGCCGGTGGACGCCGCAGGCAAGGGCCGCTACCGCAACTTGGAGCGCGAGGCGCAGGTGGAGCTCTTGCCGCACGAGGCGATCGACGTGCGCTTCGCCTGCGACGGCATGCGGCTGGGAATCTCGGTGTCGGATCCGTTCGGCTCCCTCACCCAGGAGCACCTGCAGTTCTACCTGGGCAAGTGCTTCCGCAAGGGCGAGGACCAGGTCGACACCAAGGCCGGCGGGGCGGGGCTGGGGCTGTATTACGTGTTCGAGTGCCTCAGCCAGTTCGTGGTGAACATCGCTCCCGGGCAGCGCACGGAGATGATCGGCCTCATCGACGTACGCGGGACGTACAAGGACTTCGCCGCGCGCAACAAGTCGTTCAACATTTTCCTCGCGTAGCGGCGCGGTTGAGCGGCTACGCGGCCGGCGCCGGCGGCACTTCCTTCGGGTCCAGGTACGCGAGCAGCTCGCGCGTGCGCTTGAAGACGGGCGACTGGCAGACCTCACGCCAGAACCCCAGCCGCGTCATCGGCGCGGTGGGCTTGAGCTCGACGCCGAAGTGCGCGGCCAGCACCACGCGCGCCGGGTGCACCGGCACGTAGTGCCAGAAGTTCGCCGCCAGCGTCGCCAACAGCCCTCGGGCGTGGGCGGCGCGGAGCTCCCGGGACACCTCGAGCGCAGTGAGCAGCACCGAGTCCGTGGCCAGGTGCTGCAGCTCTTCGATGCGGTGGAGCCGGTGCAGCTCGACCCACGCTGGCTGCGCGCCCGCACCGCGCAGGCGCTGCTCCACCCAGACCGTGTACTCCTCGAAGTGCAACACCAAGAGCCAGAACATGTGGTGGTACGCCGACGGCGACGGAAACTGGGCGGCGTCGTGTTTGCGCCCGAAGACCGCGCGGGACTCGGCAAAGCCGCGTTCGTACGCCGCCAGCCACTCGGGGTGCCGCGTCTTGAGCGCCTGCGCGAAGCGCTCGAAGCCCAGGGCGTGCTTGGCCTCTTCTTCCACCAGCAGGCGAATGCTGCGGCTGTCGCCCAGCCGCGCGCGCTCCACCTCGTCGAACCAGAGGATCAGCTCTTCTTGCACCTGGAAGGCCTCGCAGTGCGCCACCGCCAGCGCCCACTGCAAGGGCTCGCGCAGGTCCTCCCGGGCGATGACGTCCGTGGGCACGCCCACGTCGCGCAAGAAGTCGTCCGCGAAGAAGCGCCCCGGCGCCGCCGCCCCGTCGAAGGGGATGTCGGAGAGCGCGTACTGGTAGCCCGTCTCCCGGCGGTCGAGGACGGCCAGTCGCTGCGTCGCTTGGGTGTAGAGGGTCATCGCGGCCGCGGACGCTAGCCGAAGCGCGCAAGGACCCGCGGGACAGCGCCCGGTATGCGCGGAGGTGGGCGTCCTGGCGCCCAGAGCAAACCCGGTGCGCTGGCCGCGGCCCGGGCGCTACGCTGTCGCGCCCAATGCCCGCCCCCAAGACCGCAGCCGAAGTGCAGGGGTGGCTCCGCGTCCGCGTGGCGGAGCTGCTCGGCGTGCCCTCCACGGAGATCGACGTCACCGCCGAGCTGGCCAGCTACGGCCTGGGCTCGCTCCACGGCGTGACGCTCGCGAGCGAGCTGCAGGACTTCGTGGGCTTCCGCATCTCCGCGACGCTGGTGTGGGACTACCCGACCATTCAAGGCATGGCGCAGTTCCTCGCCGAAGAAGCGGCGCTCAACGCGGAGAGCTGAGCGCGTGCAGCGGACGTTTGCGCACGTGCTGGAGGAGCGCGCCCAGGCCACGCCCGACCGGCTGGCCTACGGCTTCCTCGACTCCGACGGCGCCGACGCCGAGCAGCTCAGCTACGCGCAGCTCACGCGCTGGGCGCAGAGCGTGGCCGCCGCGCTGGCTGAACGGTGCGCCCCCGGGGACCGCGCGCTGCTGCTGTTCCCCACCGGCCCGGAGTTCCTCGCGGCCTTCTTCGCCTGCCAGTGGGCGGGCGTGGTGGCGGTGCCGTTGTCGCCGCCACACCCTGCCCG
>JALHOS010000475.1 GCA_022842905.1 Myxococcaceae bacterium
GTCGCGGTGGAGCGCGCCCTCGCCGCGGCCGCCGCGCACCCCTTCGCCGCGCCGCCCGGCCACTGCCCCAAGTGCATCGCACCGCGGGCTGACGGCGCCGTCGCCTGTCCGGCCTGCGGGCTCTCGTTCTCCGCGGCGGAGGGCGCGAGCTTCCTCCCGCCGGACTGGCTGGCCTCGCGCTGGAAAGAAGTGCTGCGCGGCTGGGGCAACGACGTGACCCACGACCGGCTGCGCACCGAAGCCGTCGCGCGCGACGCGCTGGTCGAGCTCGGTCGGCTGTACCGCATTCGCCTGGCCGACGTGCCCGACGACCCGTACGCGAAGCGCGCGCGGGAGCAGCTGCTGCGCCAAGCGGCGGTCCCCATCACCTTCCGTGCGGACCAGAACGGCGGGAAGTCCAACACCACGAAGTACGTGCTCGTCGCCGCGGCGCTGGCCATGTTGCTGGCGGCCGTGGCGCTGCTGCTTCGGTCCGTCGTCGCGGGCATGCAGTGAGCCACGCGGGGCTCACGGTCGACGGCTTCTTGGGCCCCGGCGGCGCGCTGTCCGCGGTGCTCCCCGGCTACGAGCACCGGCCGGTGCAGCTGGCCATGGCCCGCGCGGTGGACGACGCGCTGAAGCACGGCCACACGCTGCTCGCCGAAGCAGGCACCGGCACCGGCAAGACGCTGGCGTACCTGGTGCCCGCGGTGCTGTCGGGCAAGCGCGTCGTCATCTCCACCGCGACGCGCACGCTGCAGGAGCAGCTCATGCACCGCGCCGTCCCGCTCGTGCAGAAGGTGGGCTTGGGCGTGAGCGCCGCCATGCTGCTGGGCCGGCCGAACTACCTGTGCGCGCACCGCTTCGAGCAGTTCGACCAGCAGCCCTTCTTCGACTCACCGGAAGCCGCCGCGCTCTGGCCCAAAGCCCGCGCGTGGGCCTTCGCCACCGAAACGGGTGAGAAGGACGAGGCGAAGCTGCCCGAAGGCTGGGCCGTGTGGCCCCGCATCACCACCACGTCCGACGCCTGCCTGGGCTCGAGCTGCCCCGTCTACGAAGGCTGCTTCGTCACCCGCGCCCGCCGCGCCGCGCAGGACTGCCAGCTCATCATCGTCAACCACGCGCTCTTCTTCGCCGACGCGGCGCTCAAGGCGCGGGGCCGCGAACTGGGCCTGGGGCTGCTGCCGCCGTACGACGCCGTCATCTTCGACGAGGCCCACGCGCTCGAAGACGTGGCGACAGACCACTTCGGCGTCAGCCTGTCGTTCCTCCGCGTCGCCTCGGTGGTGGACGACGTGCTCGAGCTGACGGCGCAGCAGCCCCTGGCCACGCTCGCCGCGACGGCAGCGGGGTTGAAGGGCCAGGCTGAGCGCTTCTTCGACGACGCCGCCCGTTCGCTCGCGGTGCCCGACGGCGGGGAGCTGCGGCTGACGGCGGAGCACCTCGAGCCGCTACGCCCTCACGGTGTCGTGCTCGCCGAGGCCTTCGGCGCGCTCGAGGCGAGCTGCCCGTCGAGCGACGACTTCACGTCGGTGCGGCGCCGCGCCGCGGAGCTGACCGGCGCGCTCGAGCTGCTGCTCGCCGACGAGCCGGCGAACACCGTGCGCTGGGCGCGGCGCCGCGGGCGCGGGTGGCTGTCGCTGCACGCGGCGCCGGTGGAGGTGGGGCAGGCGCTCCAGCAGTCGGTGTACGCGTGGACGAAGAGCGTCGTCTTCACGTCGGCGACGCTGGCGGTGGGCGCCGGCGACGAGCGCGAGCGCTTCGGCTACGTCGAGCGGCGCTTGGGCGTGGCGCCCGCGAGCGCGCGCACGCTGACCGCCCCGTCGCCCTTCGACTACCGCAAGCAGGCGGCGCTCTACGTGCCCCGCGCGCTACCGGAACCCTCCGCCCCCGGCTGGACCGAGGCGTTCTGCGCGGAGGTCGAGCGCCTGGTCGCGCTGACGGGTGGCCGAGCCTTCGTGCTGTGCACCAGCCTGCGGCACCTGGACGCCGTGCACACGCAGGTGGCGCCGCGGCTGGCCGTGCCGTCGCTCAAGCAGGGGCAGCTGCCGCGGCGCGCGCTGTTGGAGGCCTTCGTCACCGAGCCCTCCGTCCTCTTCGCGGCGCAGAGCTTCTGGGAAGGGGTGGACGTGCCGGGTGACGCGCTGTCCCTCGTCGTCATCGACCGGTTGCCCTTCGCGCCGCCGGGGGAGCCGCTCTTGGGCGCCCGCATCGAGGCCGCGCGGCAGAAGGGCCTCAACCCGTTCGACGCGCTGCAGGTGCCGCAGGCCGCGCTCGCGCTCAAGCAGGGCTTCGGGCGGTTGATTCGCACGGCTACGGACCGCGGCATCGTGGCGGTGGGTGACGTGCGGCTGCTCACCAAGCGCTACGGCAAGGTGTTCCTGGAGAGCCTGCCGAAGTCTCAGCGCTACTCCCGCTTCGACGACGTCGCGCGTTGGTGGGCTGGCGCATGAACTGCGTCGTCTGGACGCGAGACGCACTTCGTGCGGGTGTGGGGTTGACCAAGGTCGCGCGTTGACGGCGGCACAGCACGTGCGTTGGGTCAACGCTGCGCATGGTTCCCGACGAGGCGGTGGCAGAGCTGGGCGACACCTGGCGTGGCGCGCGGGAGCGGGCGCTGCGGGACGTGCTCCCGGACGACGGCCGAGAGGAAGACGCCCGCATTCGCGACGCCATGGTGAAGGACGCGAGCCTGGCGCTCAGCGCGGTGCGCACGCACAGCGAGACGGCGGCGCAGCACTTCCGCAAGCGCTACGGCGAGCCGCTGAGCTTGGTGACGTTGCCCATGGTGCTCAACCGGCTCAAGGCCCGCTGCATTCAGGGCGCGTACGTCGTCTCGCGGCAGGAGCGCACCGTCACGCTCCACCGGCCCCCCTCGTGCGACATTCCCACGGCGTCCCGCTGCGGCTGGTGGAAAGCGGCGACCGCGGGGTTGGTCAACGGGCTGACGTGCGGCGTCAGCGTGACCCGAGGCCCCACGGCGGCCGACGGCGCGGCGCAGTGTCACGACGCGTTCCGCTTCGAGCCACCCGCCGAAGGTTGTTTCGAGACCGCGCCCCCAGACGTGCAGCAGGCCTCGACTGCGATCCAAGCCCGGCTGCGCTCGCTCGAGCCCGACGCCGCGTTGGTGCTCCTCGGCATGGCCAACGGCCGCGTCGTCTGCCGGCTCGCCACCGGCCACCCCAAAGCCTTGCCAGTCCTCGAGAGTGTCGTGCGCGGCCACTTCCAGCGGCACTGCCAGCGCGACGTCCAGTTTGATGCGTAGTTCCAAGACGTTGGGCGCTGGCGGCTGTCACCGCGGTTGACAGGTCGGCGGCAGTCCGCGCGACTCTCATTGGCCGATAACTCCTCACAGCGGTGCTGCGTCACCCACTTTGAGGAGCTCGCCCATGGCCGTCGGAACAGCAACGTCGGGAAATCCGCTGACGATTCGGCCCGGCGAGCGGGACGCTGCGGGCAGCACGCGGGTGCGCGACGCGCAGACGGCGCTCAACGCGTGGCGGACGAAGCAGGGGCTCCCGCCGCTGAACGCCGACGGCGTGTACGGCCCGAAGATGGCGGAGGCGGTGCGGGCGTTTCAGGCAGCGAACGGCGCTCAGGCCGACGGGGTGCTGGGGCCCAAGACGCAGGCCCTGTTGACCGGCTTCTCGGGCACGTCGTCCTTCGTCCCGACGGCCGACGTGGGTTCGATTCCAACGCCTGCACCCACCGGCACCGGCAGCCTGCGCCCCGGCGAGCGTGACTCGGGGGGCAGCACGCGGATCCGCGACGCGCAGGTGGCGCTGAACGCCTGGCGCGCTCGGAGCGGGCTGCCTGCGCTCAGCACCGACGGGTCCTTCGGCCCACAGATGACGGAGGCCGTGCGGCAGTTCCAAGCGTCTGCCGGGCTCACCGCCGACGGCGTGCTGGGCGCCAAGTCGCTGGCGAAGCTGCAAGCCGCCGCGTCGGGAGAGTCCACCTTCACGCCGGTGCAGGCGCCCGCGGGCGGCGCTCCGTTGTCGGGCGCACCCACGTCGTATGACGTCGGCTCCATCTCCGCTGGCGAGCTGGCGCGGCTGCCGGGTCCTCTGGCGACGGTGATTCGCGAAGCGAAGTCGACCTACGCGAGCCAGATTGCGTCGGGCGCGCGGGTGCTGGCGTTGACCAGCGCCGGCAACGGCGGAGCGCCGGTGCTCGCCATCGCCGCGCCGGGGTTCAACCCGTCGCTGCCGGTGACGGCGCACACGCACTACCACGGGTGGCGGACGAGCGTGGGGCACGCCGGCGGCTCGCACACCTCCTCCATCAAGCGGAACCTGGCGGCAGATCCACAGCGCGTCTACGTGCTGCCGGAGTGTCGGTCGAAGGACGCGCAGGGCCGCACCGACTGGAGCAACGCTGCGAATCAGTCGAGGACGACGCGCGACGCGCTGGCCGCGCTGGGTGTGTCGAGCGCCAGCCGGCACGTCGTGTCCGCGCACTCCGCGGGTGGGAAGCCGCTGGCGCGCTTCATGGAAAACGGAACGCTGCAGGCGGATCAGCTCCGCATGCTCGACTGCCTGTACTGGGACGCTCAGCAGAAGGCGGCCATTCGCGCGAACCCGGGCAAGTACCGAGACGTCGTCATCGTCGTCACGCCGGACCAGGCGGCGCGGGGGCAGGCGCTCAAGAGCGTGTCCGGTGGGCGGCTGCTGAGCCACGGCGACCACGAAGGCGCCGTGCGCGACCACATGGTGTGACGCCGGGGTGTGACGCGTCAGGCCGCCGCGCGTGCGGTGGCGACCAACCGGTCGTCGTGCTGGCTGAGCACCATCGAGAAGCCCAACGTCTGCGCGACGGCTTCCAGGCCCGCTCGCCACCCTTCGAGCTTCTCCCCGTGGATCTGCACTTCGAGCACCGGGGCCCCTTCGACCGTGGCCGTCCTGACGCTGAGTGACGGTCGCCCTGGCGCGCGCTTGCACACGTCGACAGCGGCGGACAGCAGCTGGCTGAGCAGTCGCCAGACGGCCTCCGCGCGCACGGTGCGCGGCTCCGTGGGCTCGAGCTGGGTGGTAAGCAGCAGCTGTCGCTGTTCGAGGCGCGGCGTCACCATGGGCAGCACGGCGGCGACGACGTCGGACAGCCGGCTCTGCGACGACGTGGGCAGCGCGGCGACGTGCTGCAGCGAGCGGACGACCTGCGTCAGCCGCGCGAGCCCTTCGTCGGTCTCCGCGGACGCCTCCACCAGCTCGGCGTTTGCGCCCGCCTTCAGCGCGTGCAGCTCGAGCAGCTGCTGGTTGGCGACGACGTAGGCCAGCGGGTTGCTCAGCTTGTGCGCCAGCTCGGCGGCCAGCGCGCGGACCGACTCGACGGCGTCTTCGGACTGGCGCAGCCGTTCCTCGGCGAGGGCGCGGTGGGCTGCGGCGAGGCGCTCGGCCTGGCGGGTCACCAGGAGCGCGAGGCCCCAGGCCACCGCCGCGAGGGCGAGCGCCGC
>JALHOS010000476.1 GCA_022842905.1 Myxococcaceae bacterium
AGCGCGGCGGTCAGGAGGCGGCGGCGCTGCTGCTGCGCGGCCTCGACGGGGCGTGGCCGGCGCAGCTCCGGCGCTTCTTGCGTCTCCGCGTCGTCGTCGTGGGTCTCGTCGTCGGACGGATCCGTGTCTTCCAGGCGTGGGGGCGGGCGCGGCTCCAGCACGGTGGGCTCGACGACGCGGTCTTCCCCGAGCGCCGCGGTGACGCGAGGCTGGGCCGGCTGGGCGAGGGACGCCGTCCCAGGGTGGGGCACCGCGCTGTCCGACTTCACGCTGAAGCCTTCGAGCGCCTTGGCGCACAGCCGGTGGACGAACTCCGCCAGCTCGGGGGCCTGGGCGACTGGGCCCTTCACCACGGCCTCGCGCATGGCTCGCGCCGTCGCGAAGCGGCGCAGCGCGTCCTTCTCCAGCGCCTTGGCCAGCCCGTCGACCAGCGCGTCGTCCGCGTCCTTGCGGAAGCTGCGCAAGCTCGGCGCGGGCCGTTCGACGATGGCCTCGAGCGTCAGCAGATCCGTTCCCAGGGTGAACGGGCCGCGCCCCGCGGTCAGCTCGAACAGCGTCACCGCGGCCGAGAACAGGTCCGCGCGCTGGGTGACGGCGCGGTTGGTGACTTGCTCCGGCGCGACATAGGCGAGCTTTCCGCGCGCAAGCCCAGGCTGTGTCTGCCAGCTGTTGCCCCGCGCCTTGGCGATGCCGAAGTCCGTCAGCAGCACCGCGCCCTGCGTCGACACCAGCACGTTGGACGGCGTCACGTCGCGGTGAATGAGGCCGAAGTCCTTCCCGGCGCCGTCCTTGAGCGTGTGGGCGTAGTGCAGCCCTTCGAGCATGCCGACGGCGATGAGTCGGACCAGCGGCAGCGGAATGCGTTCCTGCGCGTCGGCCGCGGCGCGAATGAGCCCAGCCAAGGACACGCTCTCGACCAGCGGCATGGCCAGCCACGGGCGCCCGTCGGCTTCACCCACGTCGAAGATCTGGACGATGTTCGGGTGCTCCATGCGCGCGGTCAGCCGCGCTTCGTCGAGGAAGCGCTGCCGGAACTCGGCGTCTTCCACCAGGTGCGGCAGCATGATCTTCACCGCCACGCGCTTCTCGAACGCGCCGGCCGCGGTGCGCCGCGCCACGTACACTTCCCCCATGCCGCCGACGGCCAACCGCTTGAGCAGTTCGTACGGCCCGCAGCGCAGGCCCTGATCGGACGAGGTCACGGGACGCGGCGAATCTAGCAGGCCGTCGCGCGGTGCACCCGAACCCGGCGCGTCACCACGCGAAGATGACGGTCGCCAGCGCGCCCGCCGTGAGCCCACCGAACAGGCAGACCAGCGCGGCGCTCGAGAAGTCCGCCGCGCTCGTGTTGGCCAACCGCGCGGTGTCCGCCCAGTCCCCGGGCGGGCGGGAGCTGTCTTTGGCGGCGGAGGCGAGTGCCGCGCCGTGCACCCCGAAAGCCAGCGCCAGCGCGAGTGCCGTCGCGCCCAGCCCCGCGGCGACCCAACCGCCGACTCGGCCGAGGCGATCCGCGGTGGTCGGCGGTCTCTTCGGCGGGGCGCTCGCCGCGTCGGTCAGGAGCTGTCGAGGCGCGTCGGCGCTGGCGATCGACGCGAGCACGTACGTCTCGTCGCCCAGCGCTTCGACGTACCACTGCGTCGCGCCAGAGGCGCCCAGCGCTTCTTGCGCCACGTCGCCCTCGACGGTGAGCGCGCGGCGGCGCCAAGGGGCGGAGGCGTCGGCGCGGCTGATCAGGTCCAGCCTGCGCAGCAGCCCGTGAGGATCCACTACGCGCACGCGGAGCGCTCCCGGCGCGCCGGGCAGCGCTTCGAGCGCGAAGTAGCCGGGTGGGTAGAGGCGCGCCCTGACCGCGTCGAAGACCTCCTGCAGCTTCGGTGAGGTGTCGGCCGGCAACCGGACAGAGGGGCTCAGGCTCAGCAACTCGGTGTAGATCTGCTCGGCGCGCGGCCGCAGGCCCTGCGCCACCAGGCACTTGGCGAGCAGCGTGAGCGCTTCGACCTTCTCCGTGGTCGGAAGCGGCTCCTTGCGGGCCAGCTCCAGCGCTTCGACGGCCTCAGCGAAGCGCAGCTCCTCGGCCAGGGCGCGCCCCTGGTCCAGCGCCGCGCTGGGCGCTTGGGTCAAGATCGCCGCGACGAGGGCTGGCCACACTGCGCCTGACTTGCCACGGGGCGCGCGAACGTCAACTCCGAAGCCACCGTGGTAGCCGCGGACCGTGCGGTGCCTTGGCAGTGAGGTTGGCGCTGGCTGTCGTTCTCCTCGAGGTCGTCGCGGCAGCTTGCTCGACAGCCAGTCGGCTCATGGCTCGCGCCGGCCTGTCGGCGTCCCTTTGCCTTGACGCGCTGCGCCTTCGCGGCGATGAACTCGCGCGATGCGCCCACTCAAGACGCTGAAGAGCCTCTACGACGAAGAGAGCCACATCACCTACCAGGAGAAGGGCTCTCCGCCGCGGCTCATGTTCTACGGCGAAGACTTCTGGGTGGAAGATCTCCCCGTGGGCACGCGCATCATCTCCGCGCGGCCGCCGCTCGAAGGCGTGCCGAACCTCAAGGCGGCGATTCGCTACGCGATCAACCACCCCGAAGGCATGGAGCCGCTCCACGCGCTGCTCTCGCCGGGCATGAAGGTGACGGTGGCGCTCGACGACATCTCGCTGCCGCTGCCGCCGATGAAGACGCCGGACATTCGGCAGTCGGTGCTGGAGATCGTGCTCGAGCTGCTCGCCGACTCCGGCGTGGACGACGTGCACCTGGTGATCGCCAACGCGCTGCACCGCCGCATGACGGAAGCGGAGATGAAGCGCATGGTGGGCCAGAAGATCTGGGACAGCTTCTACCCGGACCGCTACTACAACCACGACGCGGAAGACCCCGACGGCATCGTGGAGATGGAGCGCACGAGCGAAGGGGAAGTCGTGGCGATCAACCGCCGCGCCGCCGAGTCGGACCTGCTGATCTACGTGAACATCAACCTCGTCCCCATGGACGGCGGGCACAAGTCGGTGGGCACGGGGCTGACCAACTACGAGTCGCTGCGCGCGCACCACAACCCCAAGACGATCCACGACTCCGCGTCGTACATGGAGCCGTCGAAGTCGAAGCTCCACGCGTCCACCACGCGCATCGGCCGCGTCATCGACCAGAACTTGAAGGTCTTTCACATCGAAACGACCATCAACAACCGCATGTTCGAAGAGCCGGTCGGCTTCCTCATGAAGAAGGAAGAGGACTACACCGAGCTCGACCGCATGAAGCTGGCGGCGACGAAGTTCTCGCTCTCGAAGCTGCCCCGGGCGCTCAAGCGGAAGATGTTCTTCAACATCTACGCGCCGTACGAGGTGACGGGCGTGTTCGCCGGCGCGACCGAGCCGACGCACCAGAAGACGCTGGAGATGTCGTGGAAGCAGTACGCGGTGCCGGTCCAAGGGCAGTCCGACATCGTCATCTTCGGCATGCCGTACGTCTCGCCGTACAACGTGAACAGCATCTTGAACCCGCTGCTCGTCCACGTGATGGCGCTGGGCTACCTGTACAACCTGAACCGCGGCATTCCGCTGGTGAAGAAGGGGGGCGTCATCATCTTCACGCACCCCTGCTACGACGAGTTCGACCCCGAGCACCACGCGCCGTACATCGAGTTCTTCAACCGCTGCCTGACCGAGACGCGGGACAGCCACAAGCTGTCGCACAAGTACGAGCGGGAGTTCGCGAAGAACCCGTCGTACGTGCACCTGTACCGCAAGGGCCACGCGTACCACGGGGCTCACCCGTTCTACATGTGGTACTGGGGCGAGAACGGGCGGCACCACGTGGGCAAGGTGATCGCCGCCGGCGCCGAGAACAACCACGTGCCGCAGATCATGGGCTGGGATCGCACCGACACGCTCGCCGAGGCGATCGAAGAGGCCAAGGGCTTCATGGGCCGCAGCGCGTCGGTCAGCTTCGTGCGCATTCCGCCGATCCTGCAGTGCGACGTGAAGCTGTGACGGCGGCCGGCAAGGCGTACGAGTGCACGAAGTGTGGCGCCTGCTGCGTGGCGCCGGACATCTCCACGCTGGGCAAGGCGCTGGGCGTGCGCTGCCCGAACTTGGGCCCGGACAACCTGTGCACCGCCTACGAGCAGCGGCCGCAGGTGTGCCGCGACTACGCCGCCGACGAGCTGTGTGAGCGCATCGCCGCGCCGAGCTTGGAGGAGCGGGTGGCCAACTACCTGGCGCTGTTCGGTCTCGAGGCGAGGCGCTGAGCGGCCCCGGGCGCCGGGCGAGCCTGCTTCGTTCTTAGTTGTTGCCGAAGATGTGGACCTGCAGCTTCCGGTAGCCGAAGCCCAGCGCGCTCGGGTTCACGGTCAGGGTCCCGTTCGTGCGGTACTCGACGCCCACTTGGTACGTGCCCGCGCTCAAGGAGCGCAGCGTGTGCCCTTCGACGCTCGGGTACTGGGTCACGCCGGCGATCGCGCGAGCCTCGGTCACCTCGGCGAACGGCGAGCCGGACGGCGCCAGCATCAGCCGCGTGACGAGGAAGCACGGCCCGGTCGTGTCACCGCCCAGCGCGTAGTGGAACTCGACCGTCGCTCCGCCCGCGGGCACGGTGAAGGACGCCGTCAGGTCCGTCGGCGAGAAGTTGGTCGCGTTGAGCGTGGCGTTCGTCGTCGGCACGACGCTGACGAGGGTCGTCTTGAGCGACGTGGCCTGTAGCGGGCCGTTCACCGTGGTGGCGCCCGTGACGGTGGTGACGCCGGTGATGCTGGTCGTCCCGCCCGTCACCGTCAGGCCTCCCTGCAGCGCGCTGGCGCCGGTGACGGTGAGGTTCGTGCTCCCCACCGCGCCGACCTTCTGCTGGATGAAGCCCAACAGCGCCGAGAAGTTCTGGTTCACGTCCGCCGCGCGAGCCGGCGTGTCCGCGCAGAAGAGCACCAAGCTCGACGACCACGGCGAAGGCGCCGTGCACATGGACTGGGCCATGCCGCGGCCGACGAAGCCCAGCAGGCCAGCGGCGAGGAGCGCGGCGACGAGGCGAGGACGGTGGATCATGTTCACCTCATGGCCCGAGTCGAGCGCCGCGACAAGCCTCTCGCGGCCCGCCTTCCGCGCGGCCGGACCAGCGCTCCTCAGCTCGCGCGCATGCGGTCCCGCATCGCCTCGACCGCGCTCTTCGCTTCGGCCAGCCCGACGCCGGTCTTCTCTCGGTACAGGGCGATGGCGTTGATGAGGCGGTTCTCCCGAATCTCCCGGGTGATGTCCTCTTCGCGCACGTCGATGATGGCTGCGGGGCGCGGCGCCGGAGGCACGGACGCCGGGCGACCCGCGACCAGCTCGTCGAGCATGTGCTTGGCCTGCGCCAGCCCCAGGCCGCGGTGGCGCTCGCGCAGCAGCTTCACCGCTTCGAGGGTGCGGCCTTCGCGGGCCAGCGCCAGCGCTTCGGCGTGGGGGTC
>JALHOS010000477.1 GCA_022842905.1 Myxococcaceae bacterium
CGCCGCCGCCACCGCCGCCACCGCCGCCACCTTCGCCGAGCGTTCCCGCCGTCGCCGCCATGCCCGCGGGCGGTTGGTAGCCCGTCGTCGTCAGCGCGCCGAGCTGCGCCGCCGGGCTGGCGTTGGTGCCGTTGGTGCCCGCCGCGCCGAAGCCGCCGTCGACCGCCTGCGTCGACTCCCAGCGAGACGGGTTGGAGCCAGTGCCCTGAGGCGTCGCTAGCTCTCCGACCTGGCCGGCGCCGCCGCGCGTGGTGCTGTTGATGATGAGGTTGCCCAGCCCGCCGACGCCGTCGGTGGGCGCCGAGTAGCCCGGAGGCCCGCCCGCGCCGCCGCGCCGAGACTGTCCGCCGCAGGTGCTGGTGCCTCCTTGGCCGGCCGTGGGTGGCATGCAGCGCGGGCAGCCGGGGTAGCTGTCGTTCACGCAGCCGGCCATGCCGTTGCCGCCGGGGTTGCCGGCCTGGCCTGCGGGCTGGTCCATGCGCGACTGGCCGTCGGCGCCGTCGCCCGCGGAGATGGTGAGCAGCTCGAGGCCGGCGTCGGCGGTGTCGATGACCTGCGCGCCGTACGCGCTGTTGCCGTTGCCGTTGACGTCGAAGCCTGACGCCGCTGCGCCGGCGATGGTGAAGAACTGCACCGTGCTGCCGTGCGCTGCGTTGAGCACGAGGCCGGGGTTGCCGCCGGACAGGGTGGTGACGTTGGAGGACGTGCGCGACCAGCGCCGCGGGCTGGGGGAATAGCCGCCGGCCAGGATCTTGTTCGTCACGCCGTTCAGCGTGACGGTGCCCGAGAAGCTGCCGACGCTGACGTACACGTCGCGCTTGCCCTGCTGCACCGCCAGCTCGAGGCCTCGGGCCACGGTGCGCACCGGCTGCGCCATGGTGCCGTCCTGCGTGTTGTCGCCGCCGGTGGACACGAAGATGCCGTTCATCACCTCGCCGTCGATGCCGTCGCAGTTCGAATCGACGAAGCCGACGTCGGGCAGGTCGGTCGAGCCGCTCGGCGTGCACTGGTACTCGCAGCCGTTGTTCGGGTCCTGGTCCAGGTCGATGAAGCCGCTGGCGCAGGTGTACTGGCACTGGCCCATGACGCAGGTGCCGTTGGAGCCGGTCTGCTGGCAGCGCCGGCCGCAGGCGCCGCAGTGGTTCGAATCGTTCTGGAGGTTCGACTCGCAGCCGTTGCTCTGCAGGCCGTCGCAGTTGTCGAAGGGCTGCGTGCAGCTGCCGATTTCACACTGGCCGGTGCGGCAGACGGGCGTGGCGTTGGCGACCATGCAGGCGCGGCCGCACATGCCGCAGTTGTTGACGTCGTTCGTCGTCGACACGCCGTTGTCCACCGCGCCGTCGCAGTCGTCGTCTTGGCCGTTGCAGACTTCTTGGCTGGGCATGCCCGGCGTGCAGGCCACCGGGGTGCCGGCGACGCAGGTGTTGACGGTGCGCTGGCAGGCGCCGCGGCCGCAGCTGACTTGGGAGAGGCCTTCGTCCGTCATGCCGTCGCAGTCGTCGTCGACGCCGTTGCAAGTCTCGGTGGCGGGGACCCGTGCGCTGCAGGCGCCGTAGCCGGTGGCGCCGTCGCAGACCTTCATGCCGGCGCAGGTGCCGAAGCCGTTGGTCTGCTGGCAGGCGACGGACATGCCGGTGTTCGCTTGAGTGCACGAGCAGGTCTGGGACACCGGCGCGCACTGCTGCGACTTGGGCTGGTTGTCGGAGCCGAGCGCGCTGCGCAGGCAGGTGTAGCTGGTGGGGCACGCTTGGTCGAAGGAGCAGTCGCGGCCGCAGACGCTCTGGCCGTCGACGACGACACACTTGTCGGACGGGTACGGACAGTCGGCGTCCACGGTGCAGGCGCCGCACAGGCCGCCCTTCTCGGGCTGGCAGGAGTAGCGCCCCGGCGTCAGCTGCGTGCACACGTCGCCCGGGTTGCAGCGGTCGCCGCACTTGCGCGCGCAGACGGGCTCGAGGCCGACGGGGCCTTCACACAGGCCGGTCTCGCAGTCTTCGTCGCGCACGCAGGCTTCGCGTTCGCGCTTGAGGGACTGCTGGGTGGGCGGACGGCTGCACTCGCAGGCGGAGAGCACGGCGGCGACGAGGAGGACGGAGGAGAGCGCGCGGATCATGTCGAGGGGCCTCGGTGGGGGGAGGCTCTTTGCATATGTGGGATGACAGGCGCAATTCGGCGACAGAGAGATGCGCAAATGGCCGGTATTACTTGTTTCCTGGTCGCTTTGCCGATGGCGCCGACGCACCGCCGACCGCAGCGGCTCACTGGAGTGGGGCAAGCGGGTTGTCTACAAGCCCGCGCGCGCGGAGCCGCTCACCAGCGAATGACCTTCTTCGACGGGCGAAACGATCGTCTGACCGCCTTTCGCGCCGGCGATCGCACCGTGCTCGCGGCCGTCTTCCATACCTACGCGGACGACGTGGCGCGCGTCTTCAGGCTGGGCTTTCGCCTCGACGCGAAACAGCTCGTCCTCCCCGGGCTGGGGGACGTCGAGCGTGAGAAGGAGCTGCTGCAGGAGGTGTTCCTGCGCGCCTTCTCCGAGCGCGCGCGGCTCGCGTTCAACCCGCTGCGCCCCTACCGCCCGTACCTGCTCCAAATCGCGCGCAACCTGCTGGTCGACGAGCACCGCGCCAAGGGCCGGCTCAGCGTCGAGCTGGCGCAGGCGGAGCTCGAGGTCGCCACGCCGCTGGAGCAGAGCGCCGACGAAGCCCTCGAGGCGGCGCGCCTGAAGGAGGCCACCGGCGCGTACTGCCGCACGCTGGAACCAAAGGTCCGCGAGTTCGTCAGGCTCCGCTTCGAAGAAGGGCTCTCCCAAGCCGACCTCGCGGCGAAGTTGGGCGTCACCCGCCGCCGTGTCCGCACGTTGGAGGAGTTGGTCCAGCGCGGGCTGCGCGCGTTCCTCCAAGCGCGTGGTTTGATTGAGCCGTGACGCGCTCCTGGCCCAAACCGGGGCGTGCCGCGTACTACGCAAGAAGAGAACCACGCGCATGAAGCGAGCCTCACGTCCACTCCTCAACCGCCTCCTGTCCGGCCGAGACGACCTCGCCGCGCCAGACAAGGAGGACGTGCTCGAGGCCGTCCTCGCGCGCCACGCGCCGCGGCCCAGGTTTGCCTCGGCGTGGTTCCGTTTTGGAGTTCCGCTCGCGACGGTGGCGGCGGCGGTGGTGATGGTGCTGGCTGGACCGTGGCTCCGAGCGCGCGACACCGACTTTCAGGCCCGCGGCGCCGCGGCCGCGTCGTTCACCATGCGCTGTGTCGAGGGCGGCGTGGCGGCGCCGTGCCGCGTCGGCCAGCCCGTGCTCTTCAAACTGGAGGGCGCCGGCGGAAGAGCGTTCACCGCGTTCGTGACGTCACCCAGCGGGCAGACGCTCTGGCTGTTCCACAACGTCGACGGCCAGGCCCTGCCTCCTTCGGGCGTGCTGGAGCGGGCGCCGGTGCTCGACGAAGGCTGGGCGGGGCGGCTCGAGGTCATCGGTGTGTTCGCCGAGGAGCGCTTCGACAAAGAACGCGTCAAGGCGCTGGCCGACAACCCGCCGCCCGGCGTCGAGGTCGTCAGGCGAACGCTGGAGGTCGCGCCATGAGGCCGTGGCTGTGCGTCGCCGTGGCGCTGTGGAGCTTCTTGGCCTCGGCCCGCCCGACCGCCCACGCGCTCGTCATCGGCAACAACGACCCGCCGGCTGACGCCGAGGGCCTGCGGAGCCTGCGCTACGCGGACGACGACGCCGTGCGCGCCTTCGAATTCTTCGGGCGCTTCGCGGACAGCACTCGGCTGCTCAGCGTGCTCGACGCGCAGACGCAGCGCCGGTACCCGTCGGCGCCGCGCGAGGCCCGCCCGCCGAGCCTGAGTGAGCTGCGCGCCGCCGTCGCCGAGCTGAGCTCGCGCATTCGCGCCGACGTCGCGCGGGGCGATTCGCCGGTGGTGTACCTGGCCTTCAGCGGCCACGGGAAGCTCGAGGCGAACGGCTCGACGTCGCTCTTGCTCATCGACGGTCCGCTGACGCGCGAGGTGCTCTACGACGAGGTGCTGGCCAAGCTCGAGCCCGCGTTCGTGCACCTGTTCGTCGACGCGTGCCACGCCGAGAGCGTCGTCGGCGGCCGGGGCCCGGACCGGGACGCGCCCACCGTCGCCGTGGCGGCCGCGACCGCGCAGGCCGCGTTCGAACCGCAGCTCCCCGCTCGCTTTCCCCGCGTGGGCGCGCTCCTGGCGACGACGGTCGACCAGCAGGCGCACGAGTGGTCGCAGATCGAGTCGGGCGTCTTCACCCATGAGCTGCTCTCGGCGCTCAGCGGCGCCGCCGACGCGAACGCGGACGGCGTCGTGGAGTACTCCGAAGTGCGCGCCTTCGTCGCTGCGGCGAATCGCGACTTGTCCGACCCGCGCGCCGTGCCCAGGCTCGTGGCGCTTCCGCCCCGGCTCGACGTGCACGCCGAGCTGGTGTCGCTGTCGCGCTTCCGTCGGACGGCCTTCCTGCGCGGCGGCTTCTCGTTTGGGCGCTTCCACGTCGAGCGGGAGAACGGGCAGCGGGTGCTCGACGCGCACTTCATGCCGGACCACGCGGCGACGGTGGCCGTGCCCGCCGGTCGGCTCTTCGTGGTGACGGACGAGCAGGAGGTCGAGCTCGAGCTGGCCGAAGGACAGACGCAGCAGCTGACGGCGTCGAGGCTGGTGCCGAAACACACGGCCGCCCGTGGGAGCGTCGCCGCGGCGCTCGGTCGCGAGCTGTTCCGGTCTCCGTTTGGGGCGACCTACTACAAGGGCTACGTCGACAGCCTGGGCGAGACGTCGGTGCTGTTCTCCCCGCCGCCTGCCGCGAGCCAGGTGATGCGGGAGGCGCCGCGCGGAGGGCTGGTGGCGCTGCTGACGAGCTCGGCGGTGCTTGGCGTCGGGGCCGCGGTGCTGACGGGCTTCGCCGTGGCGAACCTGCGCGCGTACGAGCAGACGGCGTTTCAGCGGCCGGCCTTGGAGGCGCACGGGCGGATGGTGGGCTTCTCGACGGGTGCCGCGGTGGCCGGTGCGCTCGCGATCGCCGGCGCGGTGGTCACCGCCCTGTTGTGGCAGGGCTCCGACCGGCCGCTGGCTTGGCTCTTCTGGCCTGAGCCGACGGGCGCTGCGGCCCAAAATCCGGCGGCTCCGTAGTGGGGGAATGTGTTGCGTTCTCTCTTTGCTGAAGGAGCTGAAATGACGTCTGCACTCCGGGTGGTGGTGGTCGCGTGGGGCGCGCTGTTGGTCGCGTGCGTGGATCCCGGCAAGAACGCGTGCGAGACGCAGGAGCACTGCGTCGCTGGGTTCCGCTGCGTCAACGGGACGTGTGTGATGGACGGCGGCACGGGAGGCTCTGGCGGAAGCGGAGGCTCGGGAGGTAGCGCGGGCTCGGGTGGCAGCGCGGGCTCGGGAGGCTCGGCGGGCAGCGGCGGCTC
>JALHOS010000478.1 GCA_022842905.1 Myxococcaceae bacterium
GGAGCCGCCGCCCGCGCTGCCGCCGACGCCGGCCGTGCCTCCTCCGGTGCCGCCGACGCCCGCGCTGCCTCCGCCACCACCCGTCCCACCGCTGCCACCGTCAGACGGCCCTGGACTGCTGCAGGCCAACGCCGACACCAGGAGGACCGCGAGGAGCGTGCGCATGGGGACGCGTTCTAGTCGTTGGCTCTCGGAAATGCTGGCGACGAGCCGAGGGGTGACGGCGGCTGGAGGTCGCGACGACCGGTCAGCGCACGAGCGCGCGGCGGCCTTCCTCCTGGGGTTGCCGCCGACAGCTCACCCCGCTGCGGCGAGGATTCCCGTACCCGCGGCCCCGCCTGAGAGCCTCCCGAATCGAGATCGAAGGCCTGAACGACGCCCACGAACGCACAATCCGAACAGGACGAGAGACGCTCGGAGATTCGAACCGAAGTCTCGTCTGGCGTCCGCACGAACAGGAGCCGCAGCTCGCTCGTCGCGGACGTTCGACGACCGCTCGCTTGAGGGCGTCGCGAACGTCCCGTACCGTCGGCCGCATGGCCAACGGGTACCCGGTCGTCGAACTCGACGCCGTGGAGCGCACATGACGTCGCTGGTGAAGGTCAGCGCGCAGGTCGCCCGAGCCCTCGCCGCCGGGCTCGCCGACGGCCGCGTGCCGCTGCGGCGTCGCGTGGAGATCCTCGGTGGGTTCCTCGCCTCAGGCTTCAGGCTCGCCGCGGGCACCGTGGTGGCGCGGCGCCTGGGGCCCAGACCGGAGCAGCGGCTGGTCCTCTACGACTTCGAGCGCTGCCCGTACTCGCGCGCGGTCCGCGAGGTGCTCTCCGCGCTCGATCTCGACGCCGAGGTCCGCCCCTGCCCACGAGGAGGCACCCGCTTTCGGCCGCAGCTCGACGGCCTGGGCGTGCCGCAGCTCTTCGACCCCAACGTCGGCCAGACCCTCCGTGGCTCCCGCGTCATCATCGCCCACCTCCATGAGCGCTACGGCGTGGGCCGACGGCCTGGCTTCTTGAGTGTGCCGCCCGTGGTGATGGGCACGGGCCTCGCCGCGCGGCTGCTGACGGCGGGCCGCGGCGGGGTGGCCCGGCCTTCGCGCGCACCTCAGCAACTGCTCGAGCTGTACTCCTTCGAGTCCTCTCCCTACTGCCGCATCGCCCGCGCGACGCTGTCCGAGCTCGAGCTGCCGTACGTGCTGCACAACGTCGCCAAGGGCTCGCCTAAGCGGGCCGCCTTCCTGCAACGTTCAGGGAAAATGCAGGTGCCCTACCTCGTCGACCCGAATACGCAGGTGGCGTTGTTCGAAAGCGCGGCGATCGAGGCGTACCTGCTGAAGACCTACGGCGGCTGAAGTCCGGCACCCGGCACTCGGCGCTCCCCGCGCCCGACGTGACGGAGTACGCAGCGCGCATGTCCGAGCCCGACATCCACCACGTGCTCGACGCCACCTGGCGGGCCGAAGCGCCGAAGGTGATTGGAGCGCTGACGCGACTGCTCCGCGACGTGGCCCTGGCCGAAGAGCTCGCGCAGGACGCGCTCGTCTCCGCGCTCGAGCAGTGGACGCGCGACGGCATTCCCACGAACCCCGGCGCCTGGCTGACCGCCGCCGCGAAGCACCGCGCCATCGACCTCCTCCGTCACGGCAGCTTCGTCGCAGGCCAACACGAGGCGATCGCCCGCGAGACCGACCACGCCGTCACCCCGCAGCTCGACGCGCAGCTCGACGACCCGGTGGGCGATGACGTGCTGCGCCTCCTCTTCATCTCCTGCCACCCGCTGCTCTCCTCCGAAGCGCGCGTGGCGCTGACGCTGCGGCTGGTGGGCGGGCTCACCACGGCGGAGATTGCCCGCGCCTTCCTCGTCCCCGAGGCCACCGTCGCCCAGCGCATCGTGCGCGCGAAGAGCACCTTGTCGACCGCGCGCGTGCCCTTCGAACTCCCGTCGAGCGACGACCTCGCCGAGCGGCTGTCTTCGGTGCTCGGCGTCGTCTACCTCGTGTTCAACGAAGGCTACGCGGCCACTGCGGGCGACGACGTGCTGCGGCCCGCGCTCTGTGAAGAAGCGCTCCGTCTGGGCCGGCTGCTCGCGCGCGTGGACCCGAACGAGCCTGAAGTGCACGGCCTGTTGGCGCTCATGGAGTTTCAGCACTCGCGCTTCGCCGCGCGCGTGGACGCCCACGGCAATGCCGTCTCACTCCCCGAGCAGGACCGCTCCAAGTGGGACCGGCAGGCCATTGGCCGCGGGGTGGCGGCGCTGTCCCGCGTCGACGAGCTCGGAGGCGCCCTCGGCCCATACGCGCTCCAGGCGAGCATCGCCGGCTGCCACGCCACCGCGCCGAGCAGCGACGAGACCGACTGGGGTCGCATCGCCGCGCTCTACGACGTCATGGCCACGCTGACGCCGCAGCCCGTCGTCGAGCTCAACCGCGCAGTGGCCCACGCGATGGTGTTCGGCCCCGCCGTCGGGCTCGAGCTGCTCGAGCCACTGCAGCAGTCGCTCGCGCGCTACCACCTGCTCCACACCGTGCGGGCCGACCTGCTGGAGCGCCTGGGCCGCTTCGACGAGGCGCGCGCCGAGTTCGAGCTGGCCGCCGCGCTCACCGACCATGCCCGCGAGAAGGCGCTCTTGCTGTCGCGCGCGACCCGAGTTGGTACGCGCCCTTAGCGGCTGTCGATTTTCGCCGCGGCCATTCGACGTGTGGTTGAAGCCGGACTTTCCCGGCGGACCTCACCCACGGAGCTCACGAGCCATGCGTTTCATCGTCACCCACAAAGTCCCCCCGCGTTACGAGGCGGGCGTCGTCGACCAGCGGGAAATCGCCCAGATGGGCGCCTTCATTCAGGAGTCCATCAAGAGCGGCATCTTCACCAACGGCGCCGGCCTGCTCCCGAAGGTGCCGCGAGCGCGCGTGAGCTGCCGCGGCGGCGAGTGTGTGGTGTCCGAGGCGAGCGGGAAGGGCGGCAACAACCTCCTCGCCGGCTTCGCGTTGATGAAGGTGGCCGACCGCGACGAGGCCATCTCCTGGGCCAAGCGCTTCGCCCGCGCCGCCGCGGACTGCGAGCTCGAGGTGGCGCGTGTGACCGAGGCCTGGGACCTGGGCTTCGCACCGAAGCCCGAGGGCAAGGTGCCCGAGCGCTACCTGGCGCTCTTCATGGCGACGCCCGACAGCGAAGCCGGCGCTCCACCCAGCGAGCGCGAGCGCAGGGAAGTCGGCGCGCTCATGGAAGAGATGGTGAAGGCCGGCGTGCTGCAGCTGACGGAGGGAATTCTCCCCAGCAAGCTCGGCACGCGGCTCCACTTCTCGGCCGCCAAGCGCACCGCCGCCATCGACGGGCCGTTCACCGAGTCGAAGGAGCTCATCTCTGGCTTTTCGCTGATTCAGGTGCCGTCGAAGGAAGCCGCCATCGCCTGGGCGGACCGCTACGGCGCGATCCTCACCGACATCGAGGTCGACGTCCTGCAGCTGCACGAGCAGGCGGCGTTCGACGACACGAAGCGGTGAGGTGGAGAGCAGGGCTGCACTGCTTGGTCCGCCGACCCGCTCTCAGCCCGCCTGCTTCGCCACCGCCTGCGCAGCCGCGCTCGCCGCCGCCTCGTCGAGGTACCGCGGCGGCTGGGTGAAGCGCAGCGCGTCGTCGAAGCGGTACAGCCGCGGCATGCCGGTGGGCACGTTCAGCTCGACGATGTCGGCGTCGCTGACCCCTTCGAGGTGCTTGATGAGCGCGCGCAGCGAGTTTCCGTGCGCCACCACCAGCACCGTCAGCCCCGCGCGCAGCTGCGGCACCACGGCGTCGTGCCAGTACGGCAGCACGCGGGCCACCACGTCCTTGAGGCACTCGCTGGCCGGCAGCACGTCCGGCGCCAGGAGCCGGTAGCGCCGGTCGAAGCGTGGGTGGTGCTCGTGCTCCGCCGTCACCGTCGGCGGGGGCACGTCGTAGCTGCGCCGCCACACCTTCACCTGCTCGGCGCCGAACTGCTCCGCCGTCTGCTTCTTGTCCTTGCCCTGCAGCGCCCCGTAGTGGCGCTCGTTGAGCCGCCAGCTGCGCGACACCGGCAGCCACACCTGGCCCGACGCTTCGAGCATGAGGTTCGCCGTGCGCACCGCGCGGGTGAGCACCGAGGTGTGTCCGGCGTCGAACCACAGCCCTTCCTTCTTCAGCAGCGCGCCGGCGGCCTTCGCTTCGGCTTCACCCTGGGGCGCGAGGTCGACGTCGACCCAACCGGTGAAGAGGTTCTTCTCGTTCCAGACGCTGTGGCCGTGGCGGACGATGACGAGGGTGCTGGGCATGCGCCCGCAAATACCACGACTGCGGCGGCGGCCTCGCGTTGCGGAGTGTGCACCGGGCCCTTGGGTTGAGCTTCTGCGGGTCGGGTCTCCCCCGAGACTTCGACGCTGGGCAGGAGGGTGACCTAGGCTCATTCGTATGTCGACGCGCGAGAGCCGAGCGGCTGCACGGGCCACCTGGCCGGTGACGAAGACGACGCTCGCCCAGAGCGACGGGCTGTCAGCGATGCCGAACGGTGGTCAAGCTGCTTGGGACGCCGTGATGGAGCTGAGCCTCGAAGCGTGGTCGCTGGTTGGACTGCCAGATCTGCCGGCAGACCGGCGGCAGTGGCCGGCGCGCAAGTTCGGCCCGGGAGAACACGTTCCGGACTCACATGGCCTCTGACGTCCCCGCGTGGAACCCGGACTTCCTCGACCTGCTCGAGTGTCTGCGTGTCGCGCACGCTGACTTCCTGGTCGTCGGCGCCTTCGCGCTCTCGCAGCACGGCCTTCCCCGCGCGACCGGGGACCTCGACGTCTTCGTTCGCGCGAACGCCGAGAACGCACCCCGTGTGCTCGCCGCGCTCAGGGCCTTCGGAGCGCCGCTGGAGAGCGCTGGCCTGACGCTCGACGACCTGAACCACCCCGGCACGACTTACCAGATGGGCCTACCACCTCGGCGCATCGATCTCCTCACCCAGCTCTCCGGCCTCGACTTCGACGAGGCCTGGACAGGACGAGTCGAGCGACCGATCGCCGGCGGCCTCGTGGCCTTTCTCGGCCGCGAGGCGCTCCTCAAGAACAAACGCGCCAGCGCCCGTCCGAAGGACCTCGCCGACGTCGCGGCGCTCGAAGCGCTCGCCCGGGAGCGCTGACCGCCGTCCATCCACGCGCCGGCAGACTTCCAGCCGAGCCGGACGTTGGCTGTCCCTCCTCACGCTCAGCGCAGCGCGCCCGCGGCCCACAGCGCCCCGGAGAGCGGATCCGGCCGGTGCAGCCACCCGGGCAACAGCCCGTCGGGAGGGCGTACCTGCAGCCGGCCACTCCAGGCTCGCGCCAGCCGCTCGAGGTCGAGGCGCG
>JALHOS010000479.1 GCA_022842905.1 Myxococcaceae bacterium
GCGGGAGTGCGGGCGCGGGCGGAACCGCGGGCGCTGGTGGGAGTGCAGTCGCTGGCGGGAGTGCGGGCGCTGGCGGGAGTGCGGGCGCTGGCGGAACCGCGGGCGCTGGTGGGAGTGCAGGCGCTGGTGGGAGTGCGGGCGCTGGCGGGAGTGCGGGCGCTGGTGGAAGTGCGGGCGCTGGTGGAACCGCGGGCGCTGGCGGCACTGCCGGCGCTGGTGGGAGTGCGGGCGCCGGCGGTGGTGTGGCGTGCGTGGTGGCCTGCCCGGGGGTCGTGCCGGGGACCTGCGGCATCTTCGACGCTGGCGCGGGGTGTGCGCCGCTGCGCTGTGGAGCGAGCTGCGCGCCCGGGCTGGCGTGTCGGGACGGCGCGTGCCAGGTCCCCCAGGTCTGCGACAAGTCCTGGTGTTACGAGTACCCGCTCCCGCAGGGCGGGCACCTGTTCGCAGCCTACGGCGAGACCCGGCCTGACGGCGGGGGCTACTTCGCCTGGGGCGGTGAGCGCGGCGCCCTCTTCGAATGGGACGGTGTCGACACCACGTGGGTTCCGCTGCCCGCGCAGACCGGCGCCGTCATCGGTTTCTACGGCGCGCTCGACGGAGGCCTGCGGCTGTACACCAGCAGCGGGGCCCGCTTCGTCCGCCATGGGCTTGCAGACTGGCGGCGGCAGGGCGTGCTGGGCCCCAGCACGACGTCCCTGGAGTGCACCGCGGCGAGCCGCCACGGCGAGCTGCTCGGCTGCGCCGTGGTGCGTGAGAACGGCGTCGTCCCCGACGGAGGGCCGCGCGCCGTCGTGGCCGTCGGCGCCCCCGTGGGCAGCGGGCAGCTCCTCGCGCTGTCGCCCGCCGGAGTCCGCGTGACCGCGGTGGAAGAGCTGACCACCGGCGAGCGGATGGCGTTCGTGCTCCACGCCGACGGCGGGACCGTGCTGTACGTCGAAGGGCCGACGCCGCCATTCGTCCCGATCGCCGCGACGGTGTCACCAGACGGCGGCTCGCTGACGGCGACCATCGGCCGGGGCACGGTCACGTCTTTGGACGCACTCGCCGACGTTGATGGGATCCGGGGTCTGGCGACGGTCGCCTACGACGGCGTCCCCGAGGTGGGCGTCGAGGGGCGGCGGCTCGCCTTCCGAAGCACCTGGGCGACGTGGACGGCGACCGTTGTCCCCACCCAGCAGTACTCGGCGCGCAGCAGAGGCGACGTGCAGTGGGTGGCGGGTCGGAGCACGCTCGAGCTGCATCGGCTGAGCGGCCTGAGCTTCCCGCTCGTCGCGGACCATGAGCGCGCCTGGCTCGACGTCGCCTGGGCCGGCGAGTGGGTGCTCGCGGTCGGCGCCTTCGGCTCCACCGCCGTGCTGCCGACCTCGGGCAGCCCTGGCGTCCCGTCGAGTGGCACCATCGGTCAGCTCACGTCCGGGCGCGTCGCGCTCCGACCGACGGACCTCTGTGGCCCTGGCCCTGACGGGCAGCCGGTGATCGGCGTGTCCGGAGGGAACCGCCCCAACACGTTGGACTTCGCCCGGCGCCCCGAAGACTACGTCGCGCTCGAGCCGACGCAGCTGTCCGGCGGGACGATGCTCAAGCGGAGCTCCACCGGTGGGTGGGCGCCGACCGGTTGGTTCCGTGCCGACGCGGCTGGCGACTTCGATGCCGGCCTGTGGAGCCCCGCTACGGACCAATGCACGTTCGCCGAGGACGGTGGCTTCCTCTTCACGACGGGCCGAAGCCTGTACACCCGCACGAGCCCGACGTCCGCCTCGGTGCTTCGCCTCCCCAGCCGCTTCGCCGCCTTCAAAGTGCTGGGCCTCGAGTCGACGGGCCAGCGCGTCGTCATTACGCCGCTCAGCCAACCGCCGCTCGTCGTCGAGCAGGGCACACCAAGCTATGCGTCCGCCGCCCTCCTGCGGCAGCCCATGACGTTCCTCCTCGTGCGGTCGGGCACCGCCACGCACTGCAGCGCCTTCGGCATCGGCGGGGACACGTTCTGCGTCAACAACCGGCTGTTCGCGTACGACGCCGGCATGGCGCAGCTCCCCGCGCCGCCGTACTTCTTCGACGGCGGCGTGTGGTTCGAAGCGGACGGCACCATCTTCGGGTTCGACGGCGGGACGTGGACGTCGACGGGCGGCGCCATCGACGCGACGTTCAGTTACGCGGGCGCGAGCCGCGCGGGCCCAGCGCCGGTCGCGTGGGTGACGCAGGCCAGCGCGGCGGACGGTGGCGGTGTCATCGTCGACTTCTTGCGGCGCACCGCCATCACCTCGCCTGCGGCCTGCGGCGGCCCACCGTGCCTCCCGGGGTTCTCCAGCGCGGCGCGGCTGTGGACGCCTGGACCGCGGCCGTACCGTCTGTGGGTGGACACGGACGGGCAGCCCTGGTTCCTCGCCGCGGACGCCGGCACGGCGTCGCCGCTCCCTGCGTCCAACCCGCGAGACTTGGACTTCACGCTCGGCAAGCTCCTGGTCGACGGCGGCGTCGAAGAGCTGGCCGTGCCTGACTTCGTCTGGGTGGAGCACCTGGCGCTCGAGACGCTGACCGTGACCGGCACGTCCGACCGGCTCTTCATTCAGTGGCCGCGGGGCGTCATCTCTCGACTGCGGCCGTAGCGGGTTCTTCGCCGCGCAGCGTCAGCGCGGCTTGCTCGCGTTGACCGCCGGCCTCGTGGCTGCTGCGAGGTCGACGCGGTCGGTGGCGCGCCAGCGCCGAGGTTCAGCGCGCAAAGGCCGTCGTGCTCGAGCACCGCGTCGAAGTGCGTGGGCCGGCGCCGGCCGAGTTCGAAGGCGAGCAGCGGGCTCGGACGAAAGAGGAGCGCCTCTTTCCCCGTGCACGGCGCATTGGCTACCGCCCCTGCGGTCCTCACACACCGTGTGCCCCAGCGCTGCGCGAGCCGCTCGGGTGCGCGTCCGCCTTTCAACGCCGGCGCAGCGCCACCGACACCGCGAACAACCCCGACAGCACGAGCACGATCGCCGCGCCAGACGGCACGCTGACCCACGTCGAGACGAGCACGCCGCCCACGCTCGCCACCAGCGCGACCGCCACGCTCAGCCACTGCCACCCGCGGAAGCTCTTCGTCACCTGCTGCGCCGTGGCCGCGGGCACCACCAGCAACGCTTCGACCATGAGCGCGCCCATGACCTTCACCGAGACGACGATCGCCAGCGTCAGCACGGTGATGAAGAGGTACTCGTTTCGCGCGCGCCGCAGCTGGGCCACGTGAGCCAAGCCGGGGTCGACGGTGTCCAAGAGCAGCGCGTTGAGCTGCGGCAGGAGCAGCGCCGCGGTGAGGATCAGCACCGCGCCCAGCAGCGCCAGGTCCAGCGGCGTCACCGTCAACACGCTGCCAAACAGCGCCGCCTCCACCTGGTGCACGTTGAAGCGCTTCGTCACCGCCACCAGCAGGCACACGCCCAGGCCCAGGCTGAACGCCAACGCGACACCGACCAGCGTGTCCGAAGTCAGCTGGGTGCGCCGCCGGAGCCACACCAGCCCCAGCCCAAAGAGGAGTGAGAAGCCGATCACGCTCGCGTACGGCGCGTCGACGGGCTCTCCGAGGAGCACCCCCAGCGCCACGCCGGTGAGCGCCGCCTGGCCGATGACGGCGCTGAAGAACGCCAGCTTTCGCGCCACCACGACGGGTGAGAGCAGCCCGAGCAGCGGCGCCGCGAGCGCCGCGGCGAGCAGCGCCCGTTGAACGAAGGGGAAGGTCAGCGCTTCAGGCACGGCGACCTCCCAGCAGCGCCGTCGTCTGATCGGCGAAGGTCCGCGCGCGCGCCGCGTCGTGTGTCACCCAGACGACCGTCGCCCCGCGCCGCCGCAGCGCCTGGAGCTGGCCGTCGAGCCAGGTGAGGCTCTCTTGGTCGAGGCCGGCCTCGGGCTCGTCGAGCAGCACCGCCGCCGGCGCCGGCACGAGCGCCTGGGCCAAGAGCACTCGTTGGAGCTGCCCCGTCGAGAGCGTCCGCAGGGGACGGTCGGCGAGCTCACTCGCGCCGACCAAGCTGAGCGCGTGTCGGGCCTGCGCCTCGGCACCGTGTCCGGGTCCGACCGTTAGCGGCCGCGCGCCCACGTGCAGCGCGAGGAACTCCGCCACCACCAGCGGCCAGCTCGGCACGGCCAGCCGCTGGGGCACGAGCGAGAGCCGCCCGCGCACGTTCCAGCGCACCGCGCCATCGTGCGCCGTCGTGCCGGCGAGGCAGCCCAGGAGCGTCGACTTCCCCGCGCCATTGGGGCCGACGACGGCGTGCACCGTCCCCGCGCGCACCTGCAGCGACACGTCGAACAGCCGGCCGGGCACCGAGAGCCCCACGACGTCGAGCGCGACCCCTTCCATGCGCGGCGGGCTTTAGCAGGGTGTGAAGGAATGCACTCCCGTCGCGGGCTGCGAGCTCAAGGCGCGCGCAGCAGGGCGCCGACGAGCGCGTCGAGGTTGCGCTTCATCTCGTCCACGTACCGCTCGGCGCTGTGCGGCCCGGTGGCGATGTGGCTGACGACGACGACCTGCGCGCCTTGGTCCTCGAGCAGCTTGGTGAGCGGCGTGGGAAAGCGCTCTTCGGACAACACCACCGTCGTGCCCGTGCGGCGGAGCAGCGTGAGCGACGCCTCGAGCTCCTTCGCCGACGGCAGCAGCCCGTGCGCGGGCTCGACGACGCCGACCAGCTCCACGCCCAGGTCCTGCAGCAGGTAGCTGTAGCCGTCGTGCACGGTGAGCACCTTGAGGCCGTGGCGCCCGTGGAGGCGCTTGATCGCGTCCGCCTGCAGCGCGCGCAGCTTCTGGGCGTAGGCCTTGGCGTTCTTCTGGAGCGTGGCCCTCCACGCTGGCCGAAGCGCCCCGAGCCCACGGGCGATCGCGTAGGTCTGCTGGGCGGCGTTCGAGAGCGAGAGGAACGTGTGGGAATTGACCGCCTCACCGCCGTGGGCCGGCAGGAGCGCCAGTCCGTCGTTGGGCTTGATGACCGCGCAGCGCGCGTTGCCGCTGGCGCGCAGCATGTCGTCGATGAAGGCGTCGTGCCCCAGGCCGTTGACGACGAGGGCGTCGAGGGCGGCGAGAAGGGCCACGTCCTCGGGCCGCGGCTGGTAGGCGCCCACGTCTACGTCTCCGGGCACGACCGGGACGACCTTCACGTCGAGTCCTCGAGTGACCTCGGCGGTCCACGAGTACGCCGGGTGCAACGTGACGCCGACCTGCAGCGGCTGCGCGAGGACGAGGGTGGCGGTGAGGCAGGCGGCGAACATGGGGTGTGGAGGACCGATAGCGGAGCGAGGCGGCC
>JALHOS010000480.1 GCA_022842905.1 Myxococcaceae bacterium
TGCCCGCCGAGCCGCCGCTGCCCGCTGAACCGCCGCTGCCCGCTGAACCGCCCGTGCCCGCCGAACCGCCCGTGCCGGCGCTGCCGCCTGAGCCTCCGGAGCCGGCCTTGCCTGCGTCGACGCCAGCATCCATGCCGCTGTCCATGGGACCGCACCCGGCCCACGAAACGACGACTACCGCCGCGAACACTGCGAACACCGACGTCTGCAAACGCATGTGAATGACCTCGAAGAGAGTTCCTGGACCGGCCCCGGAGCGCGGCCCCATAGCGGACCGGGAGGCGCTCGCGCAAATTTTTCGGGTCGCACTCTTGGGCTCAGCTGCTCGAAGGCGTCCAGGCCGGGGCGGTGGTCCTGCGCCCGTCCTTCGTGCGGCTCGCGGTGGCGTCGTCGGGCGCTCCCTTGAGGCGGTCCCACAGTTGGCACGTCACCACTTCGTGTGACTGGTCCAGGCCCTCGCAGTAGTTCGTGAAGAGGCAGCGGCGGACTTCGTCGCCCCGGCCCAGCCGCACCTTCTTCACCCAATCGGGGTCGGCCAGGGCCTGCCGCGCGCTCGCGACGATGTCCGCCGAGCCGTCGTGGAGCAGCGCTTCGGCCTGGTCGAACGTGGCGATGCCTCCGCACACGACGATCGGCGTGGTGTGCCCCGCCTCGCGGACGGCGCGGCGGATCTGCGCGACCGCGCCCGCGTTGCGGCCCCACGGCCCGGGCGGCCCGAGCTTCGTCGTCGGCATGCACTCGTGACCAGACGGCCCGGTGTACGGGTAGGCGGCCTGGCCGACCTTCGGCTGCTTGGCGTCTTCGAACTTGCCGCCGCGCGAGAGCGACACGAAGTCCATGCCCGCCTGCGCGAAGGCGACGGCGTACGCCTGCGCGTCGTCGACGTCGGAGCCGCCGGCGATGATCTCGTCAGCCAGGAACCGGCAGCCCAGCGCGGTGTGGGGCCCCAGCGCCCCGCGCGTCGCCTGGTACACCTCGAGTGGCAGTCGCAGCCGCCCTTCGCGGGAGCCGCCGTAGCCGTCGGCCCGGTCGTTCTTCTTCGAGAGGAAGCTCGCCAGCGTGTACGCGTGCGCGCAGTGCAGCTCCACGCCGTCGAAGCCGGCCCGCTCACACCGCCTCGCGGCGTCGGCGAAGAGCTGAGGCAGCACTCGGGGCAGGTCCGCCACGTGCGGCAGGTGCACGTCCGTCACGCGCTCGCGCAGCCCCATGCGCAGCGCTTCGAACTCTCGCTCGTCGAGCACCTGGCTTAGGCGCGCCTCGTCCAGCGTGAGCAGCTGCGCGCGGACGGCCTCGTCGGTGGCGGTCAACCACGGTCCGCCGAGCCGCTCGCGGTGCGCTGGCGTCAGGCGCAGGTGCTGCGAGAGGAACTTCTCCGGCGTCGGCCGCCGCTTGATGGCGAGGAAGTCGATGAGCTGGACCAGCGCCTTCGTCTTCCCCGCCGAGCCTTCGTGAATCGCGTCGGCGACGCGGGCCAGGCCGTCGACGAAGCGATCGTGTCCGGCGCGTAACAGCGGCCCCGACGGCACGTCACGAATCCCCGTCGCTTCGATGACGATCGCCCCGGGCTCACCTTGGGCGAAGCGGCGGTACCAGCGCACCACCTCGTCCGTCACCAGCCCGTCGTCGGTCGCGCGCCACGGCACCATGGCGGGGACCCAGGTCCGACTGCTCAGCGTCAGCGGCCCGATCCGAACCGGAGTGAACCAACGCCCGGCCTGGGCCTCGGCGGCGGTCGGCCAGCGGGCGGGCAGCAACTTCTCGCGGCGTCGGTCGGTCATGGTGGGCCGCGCTCTTTAGCCCGCCGGGGTGCTGGTGCGCGCCCTGGCATCGTGGCTATAGGCCCCGAAGGTCCACTCGCCCTGGCCGAGGGCGCGCGTGTGCTTATTTGAGTCCGCTGAAACTCCACCACCGAAGGGTCCCCATGCGTCCGTTGCCGCTCCACCTGTTGACCGGCTCACTCTGTGTCTTCCTCTTGGCCTGCCCAGCGGCGCCCGTCTGCGGCGACGGCACGAAGGACCCCAGCGAAGACTGCGACGACGGCAATGCCGCGAACGGCGACGGCTGCGAGACGACCTGCCGCTTCACGCTGAACTTCTGCGGCAACGGCAAGGTTGAAGGCACCGAGGCCTGCGACGACGGCAACACGACACAAGGCGACGGCTGCCAGAACGACTGCACGCGCACCCCGACGGGGCAGGGCGACGGTGGGACGGACGGCGGAGGCACGGACGGCGGCGGAGGCCAAGACGCGGGCGGCACGGACGGCGGCGCGACGGACGGTGGCGGCACGACGGACGGTGGCGGCACGGACGCGGGGCCTTCCGACGGCGGCATCGTCGGGCTCGACGCCAGCGTGCCGTTCTGCGGCAACCGCATGGTGGAAGCACCGGAAGAGTGTGACGACGGCAACCGGGACGCGGGCGACGGCTGTGAGCTGTCCTGCCGCTTCACGCGTGACGCCGGCTGCGGCAACTTGCAGCTCGACCCCGGGGAGCTGTGCGACGACGGCAACCTGGACGGCGGCGACGGGTGTGAAGCCGACTGCGCCGCGTTCACCAACACGCCCACGCTGGTCGGCTGCCCGGGCCTCTCCGCGCCGGCGCCCACCTTCGGCACCTGCAGCGTCACCCCGGGTGATTCGAACAAGCTGTTCACCGGCGTCGTGCTCGAGCCCGGCCGCACGTTGGTCGGCGGCCAGGTGCTGGTGGACGCGCTGGGCACCATCACCTGCAGTGGCTGTGACTGCGCGTCGGCCGACGGTGGGGCGGCGGCGACGAGGGTCACCTGCCGCGACGGCGTCATCTCTCCGGGGCTCATCAACGCGCACGACCACATCAGCTTCCAGGCGCCGCCCTACGTCGGGAACGACGAGCGCTACGAGCACCGCCACGACTGGCGCCTGGGGAACAACGGGCACACGTCGATCAACAACGGCGGCAACGCGAACAACGCGCAGATCCGCTGGGCCGAGCTGCGACAGCTCATGTCCGGCACGACGTCGATCGTCGGGGCCACCTACAGCAACGCCGGGAACCAGGGGCTGCTGCGCAACCTGGACTCCGCCGCTTCGCAGGGCCAGCTGGGGCTCAACGCCGGCGAAGTGAACTCCGACACGTTCCCCTTCGGCGACTCCAGCGGCACCGAGCTGACGCAGAGCTGCGCGTACCCGACGTCCGTGGGGACCGGCTCCATTCCCCTGGACTCGGCGTGGCTCCCTCACGTGTCCGAAGGGATCGAGACGTCGGCCTACAACGAGTTCCGCTGCCTCTCGCAGATCAGCGGCATGCTCGGGCCTCGCACCGGCCTCGTGCACGGCATCGCGCTCAAGGCCGGCGACGTCGCGCTGGTGGCGCAGACCGGCACGTCGCTGGTGTGGAGCCCGCGGTCCAACGTGTCGCTCTACGGAGACACGGCGGCGGCGCCGCTCTACGCCCGTGCGGGCGCCAACATCGCCCTGGGGACCGACTGGGTGCTGTCCGGCTCGATGAACCTGCTGCGCGAGCTGCGCTGCGCCGACGGGCTGAACACCACGTTCTTCGGAGGCGCGCTGACCGACGCGCAGCTCTGGCGCATGGCCACGGCCGGCGGCGCTGACGCCACGCGCACCTCGTCCAAGGTCGGCCGCATCGAGCCGGGGCGGCTGGCGGACCTGGCGATCTACCGGAAGCGACCGGGCAGCCCCTACCGCAGCATCATCGACGCCGAGCCGGCCGACGTCGTCATGACCATGCGCGGTGGCACCGTGCTCTACGGCGACGTGAGCCTGGTCTATGCGTTCGACACCCAGGCGCTGTGTGAGCCGCTCGACGTGTGCGGCATGCCCAAGGGCGCCTGCGTGCGCGGCGAGACGCCGACCGCGGTGTCCGGCGCCGAGCCGTCCACCAACCTCGCGTCGCTCCGGCGGGCCAACGCGAACACCTACCCGCTGTTCTTCTGCGGGCAGCCGCAGAACGAGCCGACCTGCCGCCCGGAGCGCGCCGCGCGCAACGTGCGGAACGGCTCGACGACCTACACGGCGGCCAGCCAGAGCATGACGGACACCGACGGCGACGGCGTGCCCAACACGTCGGACAACTGCCCCACGGTGTTCAACCCCGTGCGGCCCATGGACAACGGCCAGCAGGCGAACGTGGACCAGGACGCCCAGGGTGACGTCTGCGACGTCTGCCCGCTGGACGCCAACACGACCACCTGCCGCATGTTCGACCCGAACGACCTGGACGGCGACATGGTGCCCAACAGCATGGACAACTGCCCGTCGGACGCGAACCAGAACCAGGCCGACAGCGACATGGACCAGAAGGGCGACGTCTGCGACGCCTGCCCGACGGACTCCAACCCCGGCGAGGCGGCCTGCCCGTCGACCATTTACCGGGTGAAGTCCGGCATGTCCCCGGTGGGCTCGGCGGTGGCGCTCGGCAACGTCTTGGTGACCGGCGTCTCGAGCCAGGGCTTCTTCATTCAGGTGAAGGAGACGGACCCTGGGTACTCCGGCGCGGACAACTCGGGCCTCTTCGTGTTCGGCACCTCGCCCGGCCTCCAGCCCGGCATGCGCGTCAACCTGCCGCGGGCCAACGTCGCCGACTTCTTCGGGCAGCTGCAGCTGTCGGGGCTCGCGCCGGACGGTGGCGTGGTGGTGGTCGCCGCGGGGCCGGAGACGCCACCGGCGCCAATCGCCGTCATGCCCGCCGAGGTCGTCACCGGTGGACCGCGGGCGCAGGCGCTCGAAGGGGTCATCGTGCGGGTCTCGAACGTCGAAGTGTTGTCGGTGACGCCCGACGCCGGCGCGGGAGATCGTCAGCCGATCAACGAGTTCGTCGTCACCGGCGGCCTGCGGGTGAACGACTACCTGCACCTGGCCACGCCGTTCCCCACCGTGGGGCAGCAGTACGCGTCGCTCAGCGGCATCCTCGAGTTCCGCAACGGCAACTCGAAGCTCGAGCCGCGGTCCGCGGCGGACCTTCAGCTCGGCCCGCCGGTGCTGCTCGGGCTCGAGCCCGCGCAGGTCTTCGTGCGTGAAGGCTCGAGCACCACGCTGCCGTCGCCGCTGCTGGTGAAGCTGACCAACGCCGCGCTGGCGGACATGGCCGTCACGGTGAGCTCGGCGAGCGGCGAGGTGACGGTGGCCGACGGAGGCGTCACCGTTCCGACCGGGCAGTCGCAGGCCGCGGTGGGGCTGACCGGCGTGACGGCGACCGACGCCGGCGTCGTGCTGACGGCCACGCTCGGCAGCATCATGCGGACCGCGACGGTGCGGGTCA
>JALHOS010000481.1 GCA_022842905.1 Myxococcaceae bacterium
CTCTCCGGCACCTCGACAAGTACCTTCTTCTCTTTCGCCACGCGGGCCTCCTGCCCGCCTCATGCCTCATGTTGCCTCACCCGCACAAGCCCGGTGCTCAGGATGAGATCTCGACCCTCGAGAGCCGCCTGGCAGCATTCGTTGCATGTACTCGGCTCAGGAAAGAGCTGTTCAGAAAAGGAGGCGTCCACTACTGCTTGCGCGCTGTGTCGTTTTCAGAATTGTCGTTCTTGGGCGCACCCGAACATTCCGCAGACGTGGCGCCTGAGTCCCAGCAGTACGCCAGACCTGCATCAAGATCGACTGCAAAGTGAACTGAGCGACCAGCCCAGCCCCAGCCTGGCTCGCCTGCGTCCCGCGGCCAGTCGAAGCAGTACGCTGCGAACGCTCTGCGAGTCATGACAGGGTCAGCCGTTGCAGTAAGGAGTGGGCTCCAATCTGACGACGGCATCAACCGCGGCACCGACGCCGTTACGATGTGCGTAGGACGCAACGAAGACAGCCAGTCGCGGTCGCTGGGCTCAAACATGAAGGAACACTGCATTGCGCCGGAGTCCAGACTTGAGGCCACTCGAAGCCGAGTAGCGCTCGGCGGCGCCACAGGCGGGAACTGAGATCGTCTCGTGTCGTTGACCGAAAGCTCACGCAGCGACTCCCATTGCCTCACGTCAGTCCCAAAGTTCACAAACACAACCACGAACGCTATCAGGATGCCTGCAGCTACCAGAGCGCCAATTCCAATTCTAAACGTGGATCCGAGCCTGGTGAAATGATGGCTCATCGAGCACTGGCTTCGCCACGACTGGTCGCGGCTCTTTGCATTGGAGTCGGTGTGCGCCACCGCTTGACGGGATCGCGTTCTGCACAGCCAACCAAGCTCGTGAGGAAATAGTTCCTCATGGGTAGAGTTGCCAGGTCGACGTCCGAATGAGCGAATCGGCGAATCGAGGGCCTCCGGACTGCCACGGTTGTTGTTGCCCACCACCGCGCCACGGCCCCGAGCTCCGCGGCCGCGTCCTCCGTCACGACGACGCGCACTACAGCCCTGCGGCCTTCTTCATTCGCTGCACCACCTCGCCCACCTCGAGGACGCGCCCGTCCTGCGCCTGTTGGATGCCGGCGGCCAAGCGCCTTTCAGTCGCCTCGTCGACGACGACCTCCTCGTCCTGGCCGCGAGCGACGAGGCGGAGTTGGCCCTCGAACTCCGCGCCATCGGGCAGCTCCACCGGCTCCTGCAGCACCAGCGTGTTGCCCACCACCTTCACTCGCACATTCATGGCCGTCATTCTGCGCCAGCTTCCTTCTCCGCGTCGACTGCGGGCCTGAAGCCGCCACCTCGCCATCACTCGTCGTCCTCGGCGGGCAGCGCCTCCGCATGGACGGCCTCCGGCCTGCACACCGCCAGCGTGCTCCGCTGCAGCCGCGCCGCCGGGTGCGTCGCCGCGTGCACGGCCTTCAGCGTTTCGATGGTGACGCGCGCGTCCGCCCGCGCCGTCTCAAGAGAGGAGCGGCCCAGCGTTCCTGGACCAAGCTGATGTCGGCGTCGTCCTCCGGAATGGCCTTGGCCATGGAGGGGCGAAACAGGTTTCGTTGCACACGCTGCGGCGCGACCACGCAGCGTGGACGGACTCGGCCTTCAGGGGCGGTGGCTGACCACGATCAGCTGGACGCTCTGTCCCGCCGGGAGCACGAGCAAGACCTCCGCGCGGCCGTCACCGGTGATGTCGCCGACCGTCACGTAGCGGACGGTGTCGAACGCTTCGAAGAGCGCGAGCTCTCTGACGCCGGCGTCGCTCATCGACACGACGCGCACACCGCCGAAGCGGATCTCCGTGTCGACGAAGAACAAGTCGTCTCGACCGTCGCCGTCGAAGTCGGCGTCAGGGCCGCTGGAAACCAGGAGCGCAGCGGGGTGGCCGGGCCACGGCTCGAACGGCATGCCTGCGTCAACGGAGACGACTCCAGGGCCGAAGGGACCATGGAAGATCAGCGGCCGCGGCCACCAGCCCGGCATGACGACGTCGAGCGTCCCGTCGCCGTTCACGTCACTGAGCGCGAGCGGCGACTCTCCCAACGCATCGCCCGACGGCCTGGCTTGAATGACTGCGTCTGCGTTGTCCGCGAGGCGGTCGGTGGCGCCTCGAAGCGGACCAAAGAAGACGAAGACGCCACGCAGAGCCGAAGTCACGACCAGGTCGTCGAACCCGTCCCCCGACAGGTCGGCTAGGCCGCTGTACTGCCCGGGGCATTCGCCCGCCGACTGCCAGCCTGTGATGCGGTGGCGGGCGAGCTGTTGGACATGGCCGGACTGCGAGAGGGGCAGTGGCAAGACGAACGGTCCGTCGCCACCGACGCAGAACGTCTCGGGTTCGCCGCCGGCGCTGATGACGACGGCGCGCCCTGCGTCTGGCAGCAGGCGCCCGGAGAGGACCCGCCGGCCAAGGAGCGCGGCGACTCCAGATCCGTTGCCGCCGTCGAGGACGATCGTCGCCGCGGTCTCGGAGAAGGTCCCTTGCTGGAGCGGACCTGGGAACACATAGAGGTGCGAGCTGAACTCGTCAGAGACGACGAGGTCGTGTGAGGCAGTCCCGACAAGGTCCAGTGCTTGCGCAGTGGTCGCGAGCCGGATGTTCGTGCTCGACATGAGGAACTCCGCCCAGAGTGGACGGAGCCCACCGTCTTGCAGCAGCGGCCCAGGGAAGACGGACAGACGCGATTGAGGGAAGGGCGTCGAGATGACGAGATCGTTCGCGCCGTCACCAGTGAGATCGTCCGTGACGTAGGCGGCGGACCCCGCAGGCAGGCTCCGCGACCAGTTGGTCACGCCGATCGCGGTTCGCAGGACGCCGCCGTCACGGACGAACGGTGGGCCTGAGTCGGGTGGACCTGAGTCGAGTGGGCCTGCGTCGAGTGGGCCTGCGTCGGGTGGACCTGCGTCGGGTGGACCTGCGTCGGGTGGACCTGCGTCGGGTGGACCTGCGTCGGGTGGACCTGCGTCTCCCATTTCGTCTGCGCTGAGCGTGACGGGGTAGGCGGGGGACTCCAGCTCGAGGCGCTTGGGCGCATCGCAGGATCCGAGAACGCAGGAGAGCAGCACCCAGACTCGGCAACGCAGCGAAGGAGGCACCGCGCGCAGGTAGTGATCGACGGAGGCACTGTCAACGTACGCCGGTCCACGTTGGCGGGCAGGGCGCTGGTTGGTCTCGACCCGCTCAGACTCGGCGGCGCTCCCCGTGCGGCGTCGCGGTCAACCTCGCCGCCTGCTGCGCGCGCGGCCAGCGCACGAATCGTCCGCACGTCTTCGAGGACCTTGGGCCTGCCCGCGGCCCGCTTGTTTCGCTCGAGGTCGGTGAGGCTCAGCACGTTGACGACGCCTCGACCGAGCTTGGCCCGCCTGCGGCGGCGCCAGGCCGTCGTCGGCGTCCAGCAGATCGCTCTTTGCGAGCCCTTTGAGGCCGCCAAAGCCAAAGTCGCGCAGCGCCGCCAGCACGCGCTCAGCGTTCGCGTCGTCGCGCTCCACCCACACGTCCAGGTCGGCGGTGAAGCGCGGCGCGCCGTGGGCCGCCAGCGCGTGGGCGACGATCACCAGGAACCTCACGCGTCACGCGGTGAGCGACGACAAGAACTCTGACCAGTCGTTGGGGAGGTCCATAGTGGAATTGGCGCAGCGCCTCGACGGCCGCGAAACGCTCGCGGACGGGCCGATTCAGCCAGTAGCGCGCGTCGGCCTGCTCCGCAGCGGCCTTGGACTTGAAGACTCGGACGGTGCGCTTCACGGCGGCGAACGTAGCGCAACCGCGCGCCGCCCAGAGCCCCTGAAGCCCAACCGCCGCGGCGGCGCCCCCGTCGGCGACGAGCCCGTCACTCCCCTGCGCTGCTCGTCATCAGCACCGTCCCCGCCGCGCCCACCACGTACGCCACGCCGGGCGTCGACTGCACCGTCGCCACACCCGTGAGCGTCTGCGCGGAGTGCCGCGTCAGCTCGGCCCAGGTGAAGGTCTGACTGGTCGGGCTCCAAGTCCCCTTGAGCACCAAGCCCCCGGCCCCCACGACCAGCCAGTCGTTCGTGCCGGACACGTTCGCGCAGCTGTTGAAGTTGACGCTCGCGTAGCCGACCGGGTTGTGGCTGGTCCACGTGGCGCCGTGGTCCGTCGTGTAGCGAATGGCGCCGGCGTTGCCGCAGGCCATGCTGTCCGTCAGCGTCCCGTGCCGGCCGGACACGTCATTGATGGTGGGCGAGCCTGAGAGCGTGACGTCCGCCAGCCACGTGCTGCCGTCGAAGCGGCGGAGCAGCCCGTTCGAGCCCGCCACGATCGCTCGGTAGTTGTTGCTCGACGTCACGTAGCGGTGCACGGCGCGGTAGTTGACGAGGTTGCTCCCTGCAGGCACGGCCAGCGTCCACGTGCCGTCACCCATGCTGATGTCCTGGGTCAACGAGATGATCGTGCCGTAGTCACCCACGGCCAAGCACCACACCGTGTTGCTCGTCGTCGGCGGAGCGTTGCAGGCCACGTCGCGCAGCGTGTACACGGGGTTGGTCACGCTCAGGTTGCCGGACCCCGCGTGCAGGCCCCAGGCATTCGCCCCTCGCTTGCGCGCGAGCGTCAAGTTCGGGCCCACCGCCGCGACGTAGGTGGTGCCGGCCGACGTCGTCACGGTGGCCACCCCCAGCAGGTTCGCGGTCGTGCCGGCGTCTTCGCTGCTCCAGGTGGCGCCGGTGTCGGTGGTGACGCGTACGGCTCCGGCGTTGCCTACAGCCCACGCCTGCGCCGTCGCGCCCTGCCGCGTCGCGACCGCGTTGTACGTCGCGGTGCTGCCTGAGTTCTGTTGGACGAACCCAGTCCCCGTCGAGCTCATCAACGCGTGGGCGCCATTGGCGCCGAACGCCGCCGCCACGCCCAAGTTCAGCGCCACGCCCGTCACCCCGCCGCCTCCCGAGAAGTAGGACAGTGGGCTCGGAGTGCCGACTGGAAAGCGGTAGGCGCCGATGCCGGCGAACAAGAAGACCATCGCGCCGTCCTCCGAGACCTTCACCTCGTTGAAGGCGGTCCCGGCCGCGCCGGGGGTGAACGCTCCCGTCTGTGCGTCATAAATCAGGAACCCCGAGAGGCTGGTGGTGATCGGAACGGCCGAAATGTAGAACTCGTTGCTCGCCGGGCGAGCCACCACCGAGCTGAAGTTCGTGGTGGCGTACCCGCTGGGCGGCGTCACCACCGTCCACGTTAGACCCGAGTCCGTCGACCGCACC
>JALHOS010000482.1 GCA_022842905.1 Myxococcaceae bacterium
GGCGGGGTTGCTCGGCCCCGACGATCGGCCCCCAGCCTTGACCATGCTGCCGCCAGGCCGCGCGCCGCTCTCTCGGGCGGGGCCGTTCTCGTAGATGAACTCGATGACGCCGAACTGCACGACGTCACCGGGCTGCAGCTGGGTGTCGCTGGCGATCGGCGCGCCGTTGACGGCGGTGCCGTTGGCGCTGCCCAAGTCACGGACGACGACCTCGTCCTTGCCCAGCACTTCGACTTCGGCGTGCTTGCGGCTGACGGAGTCGTCTTCGATCTGCAGGCCCACGCCGGCGACGCGCCCGACCGTCAGCACCCCGCTGAGCTTGATGATCGTGCCGTCGAGGTCGCCGCCGACGCCGCGCAGCACCGGCCCCTTCGAGCCCTGCGCCTTGGGCCGCTTGTCCGGCGGCATGGTGCCCTTCATCGCCGGGACCATGCGCGTCGACTTCGGCGCGTCGTCAGCCACCTCGTCGTCGGCCTCGGGCTTCTTGGGGCGCGCCCCGCGGGCGCCGCTGGCCTTCGTCTTGCCGGCCTTGGACGCCGAGGCCTTGAGCGAGATCTCGTAGTCGCCGATCACCACCTGCGCCTTCGACGACAGCGACACCGCTTCGCTGATCTGCTCGCCGTTGACGAACGTACCGTTCGCGCTGCCGACGTCTTCCACGAGCAGGTCCGAGCCCTCTTCGAAGAAGCGCGCGTGCTTTCGCGACACGCCGCCCTCGGACAGGATGAGATCGTTCCCTTCGCCGCGGCCGACCGTCAGTTGGCCGACGACCTCGTGCTCGTGTTCGGACCCGTCGGGGTAGCGGACCACCAGCGTGGGCATGAGTTCATTCCTCGCGGAAGATGGCCATGTTCACCGGCAGGCCGCGCCGCTGCATGTCGTCGTAGAAGCGAGGGACGAAGCCCGTCGCCACCATGCGGCCGCGGACCTTGCCTTCCTCCGTGAAGCCGTCCTGCTTGAAGTAGAAAATGTCCTGCAGGGTGATGATGTCGACTTCCATGCCCGCGATCTCGGTGATGTACGTGATCTTCCGGGTCCCGTCGCCGAAGCGCGTCTGCTGAATCAGCATGTGCACGGCCGAGGCGATCTGCTCGCGGATCGCTTTGGCCGGCAGCTCCATGCCCGCCATCATCACCAGGGTCTCCAGGCGCGCGAGCGCGTCGCGCGGCGTGTTGGCGTGCAGCGTCGTCATCGAACCGTCGTGGCCGGTGTTCATCGCCTGGAGCATGTCCAGCGCTTCACCCGATCGACACTCGCCGACGACGATCCGGTCCGGGCGCATGCGCAGGCAGTTCTTCACCAGATCGCGAATGGTGATCGCGCCCTTGCCTTCGAGGTTCGGCGGGCGGGACTCGAGCTGCACCCAGTGGTCCTGCGCGAGCTGCAGCTCCGCCGCGTCCTCCACGGTGATGATGCGCTCGGTGTCGGGAATGAACGAGCTCATGATGTTGAGCAGCGTCGTCTTGCCGGACCCCGTCCCCCCGGAGATGAGGATGTTCTTGTGCGACTGCACGCACATCTCCATGAACTCGGCGATCTGCGGCGTCACGGACTTGTACTTGATGAGGTCTTCGACGGTGAGCCGGTCCCGCTTGAACTTGCGAATGGTGATGCAGGGGCCCTTGAGCGCCAGCGGCGGAATGATCGCGTTGACGCGGCTGCCGTCCTTCAAGCGCGCGTCGACCAGCGGGCTCGACTCGTCGATGCGGCGGCCAATGGGCGCGACGATGCGCTCGATCACGCCCAGCACCGCCTGCGCGGAGCTGAAGATCTTGTCGGACAGGTGCAGCTTGCCCTTCCGCTCGATGTAGATCTGGCTCTGGTGGTTGACCATGACCTCGCTGATGTCGTCGTCAGCGAGGAACGCCTCGAGCGGCCCCAAGCCCAGCGCTTCGTTCAGCACGTCGGTGAGGAGCACGTCCCGATCGAGCTCCTCGGGGATCTCCTCGTCCGCCTCCATCGTCTCGATGATGTCGCGGATCGCCTTCTCGGTGCGCCGCCACAGCTCTTCGTCACCGAGCTTGTCCATGTCGAGCCGGCGCAGGTCGAGGTACTCGATCAGCCGGTCGTGAATGTCCTTCTGCAGGTTGGCGTACGCCTCGAGCTTCGGATCGAGGTGCTTGGCGTTCTTGCGGATCGCCGCGGCCAGCGACGCCGGCATGTGCTTCTTGCGATCGGCCGGCGCCAGCTCGTGCGCTTCGTCACCGCCGTCGTGATCTTCCGGCGCCTCTTCGTCGTACTGCTCGTCCTGCTGCTCGTCGGCGTAGCCGTCGCCTTCTTCGGCGTACTCGTCGGCCTGCGCTTCTTCTTCGGGCACCTCTTCCGGAGGCGCGTCGACGTTGATGATGTAGTCGCCGATGTAGATCTTGTCCGTCGGCTTGACGACCAGCGGCCCGCCGATCTTCTTGCCGTTGACGAAGGTGCCGTTGGTCGACTTGAGGTCGACCACGATGTAGCGGCCGTCCTTCAGCACGAACTTCGTGTGGTACTTCGACACGTTCCCCTTGTTGAGGACGATGTCGTTCCCCGCCAGCCGGCCGACGGTGACCTCAGGCTTTTCGAAGATCAGTTCCTGCGTGTCGCCGCCCTTTTCGGCCAGCGTGATGAGCATCATGCGCGCAGAAGCCTAACCCTTCAGTCGAAGATCCCGAAGTTCACTTCACCTCGGGCTTGTTTGTACCGGACCTTCACGTCCTCGATGATCTCGCGGATCTTCTGCGAGTCCGGGTTGACGATGCGCGGCGTCACGAAGATCACCAACTCCTGCTTGTTGGTGTCGAACGCGCGGCTCTTGAAGAGCTCACCCAAGATCGGAATGTGCCCGAGCCCCGGCACCTTCGAGACCGACTTCTGCTCGTCGTGCGCGAACACCCCGGACAGCACGATCGTCTCGCCGTGCCGCACCGTCACGTTCGTCTTCACCCGCCGCGTGCGGAAGCCGGGCACCGCCGAGCCGCCTCCGACCGCGACCGCGACGGACTGGTCCAGGTTCGAAACTTCGGCCTCGATCTCGGTCTGAATGTTGCCGTTGCGATCCGCCGTGGGGCGCAGGTTGAGCCGAATGCCGTACGGCTTGAACTCGAGCGCGAACTGGTTGTTGGTGATCAGCGGCACAGGCACCTCACCGCCGGCGAGGAACTCCGCCTTTTCACCCGACGCGCACACCAGCTTCGGCTGCGCGAGCATACGGCCGTAGCCGTCGTTGTTCTGGAAGCCGACGGAGAACTGGGTGGCGCCACGCATGGGCGCGGTGAAGCTCCCTTCGGCGAAGCGGCCGGGGAACACTTCCGCCTGAATGTTGAACGCTGGCGCCATGTTGCCGGAGATGTCGAAGGGGTACCGAATGCCGTAGCGGTCCTTCGAGTCGCGCCGGATCTCGACGAACTGCACCTCGCTCAAGATCATCCGCTTGATGCCGACCGTGAGCAGGTTCTCGACCTTCTCGCCGATCGCCTTGGTGATGAGCTCGGCCTTCTGCAGGTCTTGCTGCGACTCGACCGAGCCTTCGAGGAAGATCGTCGAGTTGATCACGTTGGCCTGGACGTTCTTGAGGCCCGCCTTGGCGAACGCGGCGTTGAGCGTCTGCGAGACGAGCTTCTTGGCGTTCGGCGCGATCTTCACGAAGGACTTCACGTTCGGGTACAGCTGAACCACCTGATCGATGCGGTCCGCGTCCGTCTGCGTGTACGCCTGGCCGTCCAAGTAGATGCGGTCGCCCACGACGCGGATCGTCACGCCTTCGATCTCACCGAGGAGCTTCTTGATCTCGGTGATCGCCGCGCTGACGTCCTGCTTGCGCACCGACACCGAGTAGCGCACCTGCTGCCCGCCGCCCTTGAAAGCCAGGAGCGTCGTCTTGCCTTCGGCGACGCCGGTCAGGAGCAGCTGCCCGCCGCCCAACGACTTCACGTCGAGCACGCCAGGGTCGCCGACGGCCACGCGGGAAAGCCCGGTGACGGTGATCGTCCGCTGCGTGCCGACGCCGAGGCTGATGTCGCCCCCTTCCTCGGCCGTCGCGGTCGCCGCCCACGTCACCGCCAGCGCAACCAGTACGCCTCGTCCGGTCCTCATCCCACGCCTCCTTCACAGCGGCCCCGACACGTCCGCCGAGACCGTCTTCTTAGGCGGCAGCCCCAACCGTGTGGAAAAAAAGAGGCCGCGCGCACTTCTACCCGCCCACCCACCTGTCCCAGCCCACGGTGCACACTGCGCCGACGGCGATCGAAAGCCCGTAGGGAATGTGTCGCGTGGACTCGGGAGAAGTTGTGCCCGGCGCGACCACTTGACGCATGGTCGCCGCGATCTGGCCATGCTTGGCCGCCCACAGCGCGCCCTGCGCGGCACCGGCGAGCGACACGGCGATCGCCAGCCCCGGGACCAGTGGCAGCCCCAGCGCGGCGCCCATGACGGCCAGGAGCTTCACGTCGCCCCAGCCCAGCCGCCCCATGGCGGCGAACGGCACGAAGAGCGCGGACAAGGCCAGCGCGCCGAGCACGCCGCTTTGGAGCCCTTCGTCCAGGCCGCCGAGGCCCTCGTGGCCCAGCCGCAGCAGCAGCGCCGCCGCGAGGCTCGGGTAGTTCACCACGTCGAGCAGCCGCTGCCGCCGCAGGTCCGTCAGCACCGACAGCAGCGCCACCACGCCCACCAGGACCTGGAGCGCGGGCTTCACCAGGTGCCCAGGCTCAGCGGTAGACGAACTTCACGCGCTCCGAGCAGATGAAGTACTCGTCGCCGTCTTCGATCTTGCGGCGCTTGATGCGCTGCTTGTTGAACCAGGTACCGTTCGACGAGCCCAGGTCTTCGATGAAGAACTCGCCCGCGTCCCGGGTGATCACCGCGTGCTCGCGCGAGACCTTGCCCGAGTTGATCACGAAGTCGCAGTGCTTGCCGCGGCCGATGACGAAGCGCTCCTTCGAGATCTTGTCGAGCTCTCCGCCCTCGAGCATCATGTAGAGGGCCTGGCCGCCCGCACCTTCGTCGGCGTTCTGATCTTCCAGCTCGACGTCGTCCATGCCGCCCTGCTGCTCTTCGGGCTCGGGCTCCTTCTTGCCCTTGATGAGGCGCTCGAGCTCGGCGGCGGTCTCCAGCACGCGCTCGGCCACCTCGCGCCGCACCGGATCGTCATCCATGGAGCCGGCTGGTGGCTCTGGCGAGCGAGGCTGCCCGACGGGCTTGAGCATGGGCGGCGCGTTCGGCCGAGCCGCGGCGCTGCCACCTCCCGCGCGCGCACCGCCGCC
>JALHOS010000483.1 GCA_022842905.1 Myxococcaceae bacterium
AGGTCGATGCGGGCTCCCCGCCGACCGCCGCGCTCACCGCGCCCGACGCTGGGGCTGCCCTGATCGTCGATGCGGGAGCCGCGGTCGACGCGGGTGGCCCGCCGACGCCGACCCCGAACGTCCCCGCGCGCGTCTCGCTGTCGACGGCGATCATCAAGAAGGTGGTGACGGCCAACTCGGGTCGCCTCCAGGGCTGCTTCGCCAAGCACCGCGCCGAGCTGCCGGACACCAGCGGCCGGGTGCTGCTGACGCTGACGATCGCCTCGAGCGGCAAGGTCACCCAGGCGAGCCTCGACTCGGCGCCGCCGGGCCTGGCCGCGTGTCTGACTCAGGTGGCGCGGGGCCTCCGCTTCCCCGCGCACGTCGACGACGAGGTCCGGGTGCCGGTGCCGCTCAGCTACGACGTCCGCTGAGAGTGGACGTGACTTTCAGGAATCCAAGCCCGACCGAGGGGGCGCTTTTGGCTATGAAGGCTCCTTCACCACCCCAAGGGGGCAACGATGAGCTCGCTGCGAGAGCTGGGCCAGGACCTGATCGCCGACGGCAACTGGGAGCGCGCGCTGGGCGTGTTCTCCGAGGCCGTCAAGCGGCAGCCAGCGGACTACCGCAGCCGCATGCTCGCGGCGCAGTGCTACGAGAAGCTGGGGGAACGTGAGCGCGCCGTCACGGTGCTCCACGCCTGCGCCGAAGGGCTGCTCAAGCGCGACTACCTGCTGTCGGCGATCGCCGCGTGCAAGCAGGCCCTGCCGCTCGCGCCGAAGGAGAAGCGCATTCAGGAGACGCTGGTCCGCATTCACGCCCGCGCGGCGAAGGCGACCAGCGGGAAGGCGTCGGTGCCGCCGCCGCTGCCGCCGGAGAACATCTACGACGGGAAGGTGGAAGCGGACCTCATGGGCCTGAGCGGCTCGGACCTGTCGGACACCGCCATCACCGTGCTGGCGGCGCCGGACTCCGGGGGCCAGGCGGACTCCACCGCGCGCCCGCCGCTCCCGCTCTTCGCCGACCTCGAGCGCGAGGCGTTCCTCGATCTGGTGGGGCTCATGGGCTACCGCGAGCTCAATGAGAACGACCTCATCTGCTCGGAAGGTGAAGGCGGAGACACGATCTTCGTGCTCGTCGCGGGCAAGGCGCAGGTGTCGCGGCGCACGGCCGGGCAGAACAAGGCGCTCGCGTTCCTTGGCGGCGGGTCCATCTTGGGTGACATCAGCCTGCTGACGGGCACCACGCCGTCGTCCACCGTCACCTGCGTCGCGCCGGTGGAGGTCTTCGAGATCCGCCGCGACCACTTCAACCAGCTCGCGCGGGCCCACCCGTCGGTGACGCCGGCGCTGGCCGGCTTCGCGCAGCAGCGCATGGCGCGCAACCTGGTCTCGACGTCGCCGATCTTCGCCAAGGTGCCCGTCGAGAAGCGCTCGGAGCTCTTCGCGCAGTTCGAATTCAAGGCGCTCAAGCCGGGCGACGGCGTCATCAAAGAAGGTGAGCAGGTGCCGGGGCTCTTCATGGTGCTCGCGGGCGAGCTCGTCGTGCAGAAGGAAGACCCCAGCGGCGGGCACATCTCCCTGGGCATCTTGCGAGAAGGTGACATCGCTGGGGAGATCGCGCTCATGAAGGGCCTGCGCGCGACGGCCACCGTGTCGGCCACCCGCAAGACCGCCGCCGCCGTGCTGGACCGCGCCCGCTTCTTCGAGCTGCTGCGCAACTACCCCGAGGTCGCCACGTACCTCGAAGCGCTCTCCGAGCACCGCCTCAAGATGATCGGCGAGGCCATGCGCCCGGCCGAGGTGCTCGACGCCGACGAGCTGGTGGTGGAGTGAACGGGCGGCGCCTGCTGCCCGTCGCCGGAGCGGCGCTCGCGTTCGCGCTGGTCTGGACGTCGTGGCCCAAGGCCACGGTGAGCCCCGAAGACGCCGTGCGCGCGTTGCTGGCGCAGGCCGTCGCCGCGGCTGAAGCGAAGGACCCGTCGGGCGTCATGGACACCCTGTCGACGTCGTTCGTCGGCGCCTCCGGCACCAGCCGCGACGAGGTCAAGGGCCTGGTCGTCGGGCAGCTGCTGCGAGGCTCGGCGCCGCGTGTGCTCAACCCGAGGCTGGACGTTCAGCTCCAGCCCGACGGCACGGTGCAGTGGAACGGTACCTTCGTTTTCCTCCGCGCGGGCGAAGGTGAAGCGCAGGGCAGCCGCTACGAGTTGGACGGCGTCGCCGCCCTCGAAGGCAAGGCCTGGAGGATCATCCGCGCGGGCTGGCGGCAGCCCTGAAAGAAGCCCGACTGCTCACTGAATGAGCGGCTTGGCTTCTTCGACCCACTGCTTGGCCATGGCGCCTTGGCTGGCGCCCTTGAGCGCCTTCTCGACGTCGGTCAGCAGCGCGTTGAGCTCTTCGCGCGGCGCCTGCAGGAGCTTCTTCTTCGACAGCGCAAACGCGTAGGACTGGCAGCCCTCGGGCCACTGCTTCTTGGCGAACTGGAGCTCACCCATGGCCATGTACGCCTCGGGCAGCTGGCCGGTGCCGTCCGGCGGGGTGATGTCCTGGAGGACCTCGGCGGCCTTGTCGTATTCCTTCTTCGACAGCAGCAGTGCGCCCTTGGCGTAGTACGCCTTGGCGATGTTGACGCTGTGCGCGTTGATCGCCTTGTCGAAGGCCGCCAGCGCCTCGTCGTCCTTCTTCGCTTCGCGCAGCACCTCACCGCGGGTCAGCCAGTACTTGTCGTCACGCTCCAGGTACGCGACTTCCTTGCCGTCGGCGGACAGGTTCTTCACGTTCTTGAACAGCTCCTCGTACTTGTTCAGCAGCGCGAGCGCGGCGTCGAGGCTGCCGGCCTTGAGCAAGCGCGACGCTCCCTCGAAGTAGAAGATCGGCGTCGTCTTGGCCTTGGCCACGAGCGCGTCGTACGCGCCGGCCGCGCCCGGGTCCTTCTTGAGCGCGAGCGCGTTGGCCTTGGCGAACAGCGCCCACGCTTCGTCAGCGTTGAGCGCCAGCGCCTGATCCGCCAGCTGCATCGCCGGATCCGGCTGCTCGGCGATGACGGCCACCGCGGCCTGGAGCGCCAGCGCGCGGGCCTTGAGCGGCGGCGACAGCTCGGCGTCGCGGGCCAGCACGTCGCGCAGCATGGTCTCGGCGTCGCCGACGCGGTCCTTCTTCATGATGCGCACCAGAGCCATGCCCAGCCGGCCGCGGAAGTAATCCTGGTTGACGCCGAGCGCCTTGCTGAACGCGTCGGCCCCGCCGGTGGTGCCTTGCTCCACCAGCATCTCGCCGAGCACCGCGGGGAACGTGGGGTCTTTCCACGACTTGTCGACCGCCGTGCGCATGCTGGTGGTGGCGAGCTGCAGGTTGCCTTGCTGCCACTGCGCCATCGCCTGGGCGTAGAAGAGGCGGCCCTTGGACGCGCCTTGCTTGCGCAGCTCCTCGACGAACTCGTCGGCCTTCTTCGCGTCGCCCGAGGCCAGCAGGTGCAGCGCTTCGGTGGCGTAGCGATCTTCACTCTTGGCTTCGGCGGCCTTGGCCTTGGCCAGCGCGTCCTTCGCCTTGGCTTCGCTGGAGGCCTCTTTGTGCTCGAGCCACAGCTGCGTGTGGAGCGCGGCGGCCAGCGCGTTGGCGTCGGCCGAGCTCGAGTCGACTTCGAGCGCCTGCTCGATCACGCCGATCGCCTTCTTCAGATCGGCGGGGTTCGACTTGATCGCCGCGGCCCGGGCTTCCTTGACCAGCTCGTCGGTGCGCTTCTTGGTGTCCGCCCGCTTGTAGAAGAAGAAGACGGCGCCTCCGAGGATCGCGCCGACCACCAGGATCTGCACGAGCGCCTGCGCAAAGGTCTCGCGCTTCTTCCAGCTGGTGTTTCCGTTGGACATGTCGCCCCTCACGAGTGGTGCCCTGCCGCCAAAAAAGGCCGCGCCATATACGGGCGCCCCAGAAGGGGTGTCAACGAATACGGGTGGAACGCGCGTCTGCGCGCGCCGAGCGCGTTCAGATGCCGCTGACGATGAGCCAGCTGGCCTGTCGATCGCCGCGCTTGAGCAGCATCTGCTTGATGTCCGTCTCGCTCTGCGTGCGCGTGGTGAGCCCCGGCAGCTTGAAGCTGACCGTGTACGTGTAGGTGACGCGGGCGTTGGCCGACCCTTCGTCGAATTCGACCTTCCGCACGCTCATGTCCAGCTTGACGTCTTCCATGCGCGAGAAGCGCTGGCCCAGCGCGTCCTTGAGGCGCCGGTAGTCGAGATCGTCATCGGGAGAGCTCGAGCCGCCGTCGTCGCGGAACGTCTCGTCGGCCATGGCCACGATCGCCTGTGGGTTCCGCTCTTCGACGGCCACGCGGTACTTGTTGATGACGTCGATCACCGCGCGGGTGTCCGACGTGTCGTCGATGTCGGTGCCGGGGATCTTCCGGGCCGCGCAGCTCAAGGAGAGCGCGGTCAGGGCGGCGAAGGTCAGAAGGCGCATGGGGAGGACCCTTGGGTTGAGGCGGCGGTCGTGCTCGAGCGGTTGGGCTGGCGTAACCAGCCGGACGTGTTGGCCATTCCCTTACTTGGCGCGGAAGACCTCGGCCAGGAAGCGGTTCATCACCGGCACCTCGGCGTCCAGGATCTTGAGGCCTTCTCGCTGGATGATCGCCTCGCCCACGACGGCCAGCGGCTTGAGCAGAAACGGCAGCTTGAGGGCGATGTCACCTTCGGCATGGCGCTCACACTGGCCGCCGACGTCGCGGAAGCTCAAGGAGCCCGTGTTCACCATCATGGTGGCGATCTTGTTGCTGGTAGGCGTGTTCTTGAACGTGAGGCGGTGGGTGCGCTTGTCGAACGTCGACTCCTCGACGAAGGCGAACCACTCCGGCGGCACCTTCTTGGGGCCAATGGACTCGATGACGGGCTTGGGGCGGTAGCGCACCTTGCGGCGCACGACGTCACCTTCTTCCTTCTTCTCGAGCAGCTGCGCCTCGAGCAGCACGCCGTGGTGCTGCAGCAGGAAGGCCAGGTAACGGTCGTCGAGCAGCGCGGCCTCGACTTCGGCGACGGTGCCATTGAGGCGGTGACGGGCTTCGAAACGCATGGGTGTCTCCAACGCGGCGGAAAAAAGCGCGGCCCCGCTTAGCGGCTTTAGCCCCGAAAGCGAAGCGTCACGGCGGCGGCGGCGGTGCGAAGCGGCACCAGGCCAGCCAGTCCGCGGTTCGCCGCTCGGCCGTCTTCGAAGCCGGGGGCGCGGCCGT
>JALHOS010000484.1 GCA_022842905.1 Myxococcaceae bacterium
CAGGTGGCACGGCAGGCTCAGGTGGCATGGCAGGCTCAGGTGGCACGGCAGGCTCAGGTGGCACGGCAGGCTCAGGTGGCACGGCAGGCTCAGGTGGCACGGCAGGTTCTGGTGGCACGGCAGGTTCTGGTGGCACGGCAGGTTCTGGTGGCACGGCAGGTTCTGGTGGCACCGCGGGCGACGCCGGCGCGACTGACGCTGGCCCACCGACCTTGCGCCTCATCTCCACCAACCCGCGCGACGGCGGGATCGGTGTGTCGCCGACTGGCCCGCTCGAGGCCGTGTTCTCCGATCCCATCGACGGAGGCTCGGTCGCGTTTGGCCCGTTGCTCGTCATCGACTCGAGCGGCGAGGTCGCCGCGACGGACGGCGTGGTCTCCGGAGCGACGCTCCGGCTCTTCCCGTTCGGCCTCCCCTTGGCCTCGAAGATCGTCTGGAACATCCCCTCCGTCTCTTCGGCCACCGCGACCTTCCCGGGCGCGACGCAGTTCTTCACCACGCGAGACGGCCAATGGCAGGCGCCGACGCTCGCTGAGCCAGACGGAGGCACCGTCTCGGTCGACTCTCGGCCGACCGTCGCGATCGATCTGAACGGCGACGGGTTGTTCCTGTGGACGCAGGAGTCCGGCAACTACCAGCGCGTGCACGCGGCCCGGTACACGGCGATGGGTGACGTCCTCGGACCGCCGATCATCGTGTCGGCGGCGAACCCCAACGGCCACGCCCGTGCGCCGCGCGTGTCCCTGAACGACGACGGCGACGGGGTCGCGGTGTGGGAGCAGTACGACGGCCTGTTCCGCGACGTCTGGGCGGCCACCTACGTGCGCGCCACGGACACCTGGTCCGCGCCGGTGCGGCTCGACACCGCCGCCGGTGACGTCAGCGAACCGAAGGTGGGCGTCGACGCCGTGGGCAACGCCTACGTCGTCTGGGTTCAGGCTTCGTCGACCGCCGTCGGGGCCCGCACCGACGTGTGGGGCACTCGCTTCGCGCACGCCACGCGCGTCTGGCAGCCCGCCGCGCTCCTCGAGACCAACGATCTGGGCTTCGCGTTTCGAGCGTCGATTGGCGTCGCGCGCACCACCGGCGGAGCCGTCGTCGCGTGGAGCCAGCACAACGGCACGCGGTACGACGCGGTGTCCATTCGCGCGGTGACCTTCGCGTCGGCCTACGCCGCGCCCGTCCTGCTCGAGACCTCGAACGCGGGCGACGCGTTCGTCGAAGACGTCGTCGCCGACGGCACGGGGCGCCACGCCGTCGCCTTCACCCAGCCGCAGCTCGGCGCCAGCATGTTCAGCCTCTACGTGACCCGGTTCGAGACCACGACTGGCTTGTGGTCCGGGCCCGAGCTCGTCGAGACGAACGAGGCCGCCACCGTCTCGCAGGTGAGCCTCGCCGCCGACGCCACGCGCGCGCTCGTCGTCACCTGGACGCAGGCCGACGGGCTCTTCAGCAGCGTCTGGGCCAACGACTTCACCCAGGGCAGCTGGGGCACCGCGCGCCTGGTCGAAATGGCCAGCACCGGTGCGGCGAGCAGCCCTCGCGCCGCGCTCGGCCGGCACGGCAACGGCGTGGTCGTCTTCTCGCTGAGTGACGGGACGCGGACCAACCTCTGGGCCAGTCGCTTCCTCTCCGCGACCCGCTCATTCGGCTCACCCGTGCTGCTCGAGCAGGACGACGCGGGGAACGTCGGCCCACCTGCGCTCGCCATCGGTCCTTCCGGCGTCGCCCACTGCGTGTGGGGCCAGGCCGAGAGCCTCACGCGCGTCAACCTCCACCGCGCGCGCTTCCACTGACGAGCGGCGCGCTACCGCGCCAGCAGGTCCAGCCGCGAGCCCAAGCCCAGCTTCCTCAGCACGGCGGCGACCTGGTGGTGCACCGTGCGCACCGAGGTCTGGCGCAGCCGCGCGATCTCCTTGCTGGCCGCCCCGCGGCGCAGGAGCGCTGCGACCGCCGCTTCGGCCGGTGTCAATGCGGCCCAGCCCGGCGCTTCGGCCGCCGAGGGAACGGAGATCACCACCAGGCGCTGGCCGCCGAGCCTGGTCCTGCTCACCCGGGGGCTCACGGAGACGGCTCCACACGCGCGAAGGGGCGCAAGGCCGTCAACAACGCTCTGCGCGATGACACGCTGAAGTAGCGCACCAGCTGCTTGATGTGCCAGGCGACGCCCGCCTCGGTCAGGCCCAGCTCGTAGGCGATGAGCTTCGTCGAGTGACCTTTGACGACCAGGCCGAGCACGGCGCGGGCTTTGGGAGCGAGCGGCGCGCGCACGCGGAGGTCCGGCGCGTTCTCCAGCGCCACCAAGAAGCGCCGCCCATCACGTTCGAAGCGGTCCACGAGCGACCACCGGCCTTCGACGAGTGCGGTCCACACGTCGAGTGGATCCACGCTGCGTCCCTTCCGGCTTCGCGCGCGGTCCACGCGCTGGGCATGGCGCTGCAGCGCCTGTCGGGCCGTCCCTCCGCGGGCCTCACCCTGAGCGTCGAGCAGCCTGCCGTCGGGCGTGAGCACCGCTTCGGGCTGCTTGGGCTGGGCTGCCACGAGCGCGGCGCGCAGGCGGTGCGCGGCGGCCACGTGGGCGGCCAGCCGACTGACTCGCGGACGTGAGACCGCCGGGACCGAGCCGTCGAACGTGCCGAAGAGCGCGAGCCCTCGCCCGGTCGCGTCGCTGCAGTTCACGACGACGAGCTCGCCATGTCCCTGTCTGCGAAACCGCTCGGCGCCGCGCTCCCACTGCGCGTCTCCGCGGGTGAGCTCTTCGAGGCCACGCCACCCGTTGGGGCCACCGAAGGTCCGCGCCACGCGCTCCGGGCTGTCGACCGGCAGGAACGTGCTGACCGCCTCCAGCGCCGAGCCCCCTCGTCGCAGAACGAAGGGCGGCTCCCACGGCTGCCGCGGCGTCCTGCCCACGTCGAAGCGCACGCCGAACACGTCGCGCGCCTTCGGGAGCACTGCGCCGGCGAGCTGCTCGGCCACGCCCTGCAGCCACGTGCGGTCGGTCGCTTCGAGATCGTACGCCGCCTCGAGCACGGCCAGCGGAGACGGTCGCGTCGGCACGGCGCTTCGTCACTCGAGCTGGAGGCCGCAGTCACCACAGGCGCCGTTCACCAGCGCGCCCTGGAAGCCGCAGGCAGGGCAAGCGAGCGCCGCGTCCGTGCCTTCCGGTACGCCCAGCTGCACCAGGCCGAAGGCCACGGCCTTGCTGCCTTCGGTGAGCAGCCCTTCCTTGCGCACCGCGTCCAGCCAGTCACCCTGCAGCACCGAGACGATGCGCTCGACGTCGTCCTTGCGCACTTCGATGCTGAGCTTCGCGCCGCAGCCGCAGCCGCCGCCGCAGCACGCCTTGGCCGCGGGCTTGGCCAGGCGCACGGGGATCTCTTCCGACAGCAGCCGGGCCTCGAGCTCCTTGGCCTGCGCGACGGAGCCTTCGCCCCAGGTGACGACTTCTCCTGTCGAGAGCACTTCGTCCGCGGTCATCCGGTCCATGAGGTGGCCTGGTAGCGCAAGCGCTGGCCGCCTCGCCAGTCCCCTCGTGCTCAACGCCCCCAAGAACGGCCAAGCATCGGCACCAGCGAGCTGTACTCGTCCACCAGCGCCATGGAGAACGGCATCGCGTCGGTGAAGGGCAACGCGCAGGGCGCCACCCTCAAGGCCGACTGACGCCGCGGCCTTCCCGCTACGCGTCCGGCGCTTCCCACACGCGGTGCGCCGACACGCTCACGAGTCGGCGCTCTTCGAGCCAGACGCCGGTCAGCCGCTTCCCGTACACGCAGCCGGTGTCGAGCCCCAGCGCGAGCGGGTGGCGCTGCAGCCCGCGCACCGCGTCGTGGCCGAAGACGACGAACTGAGGGCCCTTCCAGTGCTGCGCCCAGGGCGTGCCTTCCACGCGCGTCGACGGCTCTCCGTCGTCGTCGAAGGAGCGCAGGTTGAGCAGCAGGTGGTTCGGCTGCTGCCCCAACGGCACGCCGGGCAGCAGGCCCGCGTGCACGATGACGGCCTGGGCGTCGGGCAGCTCGCGCCAGCTCGGCGCCGCCTCGAGGTAGCGCCAGTCCAGCTCGCCGAGCGAGCTCGCCACCCGGGCGTGCTGCTTCTTGAGCTCCTGCCCGCGCCGCGCCTTGAGCACGTGGGCGTCGTGGTTCCCACGCACGCTCAGCGCGCCGCGTTCCCGCGCGAGCTGCACCACCGCCTGCGAGTCGGGGCCCTTGGCCACCAGATCTCCGGCGAGCACCAGGCGATCGGCCGAGGTCACTCCCGCGTCCCGCAGCAGCTCCTCCAGCTCGTCGATGCAGCCGTGGACGTCGCCGACGACGAAGGTGCGCGGCGCGCTCAGGACGGCCACCGCGCGATCGAAGGGGGACAGGCCAGCAGGGCGGCGGCGTTCCGAAAGTCCGTCACGGGGACGCGAGTGTAGGGGACCTTCGGCTCAGCGCCCGAACAGCTTTTTGAGGCCCCCGAGCAGGCCCTTGGGGCTCTGTGGCGGCGCGGGGGCTGCGGGGGCGCGCGAGAGGACTTCGTCGAGCGCCCGAATCGTCGTCGTCCAGGCGCTGGGGCGTCCGCGCACGCTGGCCGAAGCGCGGCCGTCCGCGTCGACCTGGACGTCGATCGTCACCGCCGACGCCGCGTCCGTCGCGAACTCCACGAGCCCCAGCAGCTGCGCCTCGTCGAGCTGGCCTGCGTCCCCTTGGCACAGGAGCACCGCGGCGCTCGTCCCCGGCGGCAGCTCGACCGTCACCGACTTGCTGGCGGGCAGGCGGGTGTTCCGCTCCAGGAGCCGCTGCACCGCGCCGTCGCGGCCCACCCAGCCGATCGGCGCGCAGAGCACGTCGCTGAAGCTCGCGGCGCGCTTGTGCCGCTCGCGCAGGTCCGTCGCGTGGGCCACCAACCCAGCGCCCACGGCGACCAAGCCGCCCCCGTCGGACTGGGTCACCCGGCCGACCACGGCCTCGAGGTCCTTGCGCAGCGCCGTCGGCACGCCGCCGTCGAGCAGCACGACGTCGTCGATCTGCTGGGCCGTCAGCTTGGCGCCGTCGAGCACCTGCTTGAGCAGCTCGACGATCCGCCTGGAGTGCGGCGCGACGGCCTGCGCCTGGCGCTCCCGCGTCAGCGTCGTGTCCAGCGCGGCCCCGGCCAGCGTCAACGTGATGGGGGCGCTCTCGGCCGACTCGAGCTCGCGGCGCGCCGCGCGGACGGCGGT
>JALHOS010000485.1 GCA_022842905.1 Myxococcaceae bacterium
GAGGAGCACGTCGACGCGGCGATCGGCCCGCCGTCGGACCGCCGCGCGGGCCCGAGGCCCGACCGCCAGCACGCGAGCAAGCCCGCCCCACAGCACGGCGTACTCGCCGGACAGGAACAGCTTGCCGGGGGCCGACAGGTGGCGCGTGTCCAACGTCAGCGCCACCCGATCGCCACGGCGACCTGCGCGGCGAAGGCCGCGTTGTTCTCCAAGAGCGCGAGGTTGGCTGCCAGCGCCTGCCCCTTGGTGCGCTTGGCCAGCTGCGCCAGCAAGAACGGCGTGACGGCCTTGCCGTCGACCTTCTTCTGCTTGGCCAGCGTGAGCGCCGCCTTCAGGTGCTTCTCGACGACGGACCGCTTGAGGGCGGTCGCCTGCGGCGGAGGCACCGCGAAGACGAGGCCCGCTTGGCCCAGCTCCTTGCGCGCGCGGACCAGCTCCGCGGCGACGGCCGCGTTCGGCACCGACTGCTCGAGCTCGAGCCCGGTGTCGCGGGAATAGAAGCCCGGGAGCTCCTGGGTTCCGACGCCGACGACGGGCACCGCGAGCGTCTCCAGCAGCTCCAACGTCTTGGGCAGATCGAGCACCGACTTGGCGCCGGCGCAGACCACCGCCACCGGGAAGCGCGCCAGGGCGCCGAGATCCTGCGAGACGTCCAACGTCTCGGCGACGCCGCGGTGAACCCCGCCCAGCCCGCCGGTGGCGAACACGCTGATCCCCGCGGCGGCGGCGATCTCGCAGGTCGCGCTGACCGTCGTCCCGCCGGTGGCCTTCGCCTGCACCGCGAACGCCAGGTCCCTCGAGCCGACCTTCATGAGGCCGCGCTCCGTCGCCAAGCGCTCGAGCTGGGCAGGCTCGAGGCCGACGCACAGCTGCCCGTCGACGACTGCGATCGTCGCGGGGACGGCGCCGTGTTCACGCACCACGCGCTCACAGCGCTGCGCCGCCGACAAGTTGTGCGGTGCCGGCAGTCCTTGGGCGATCACCGAAGACTCCAGCGCGACGAGCGCCACGCCCTTGCGCCTCGCCGAGGCCACCTCGCTCGAGAACACCAGCTTCATGCGAACCCTCCGGTCTGTCGCCGTGCGCCGCTGCCCTTCATTCCCGCCGCTTGTCGACGACGAGTTGGTAGTCGTCGATCTTCTTGTCGAGCGTCGGCCGCGAGATGCCGAGCAGCGCCGCGGCCTTGATCTTCTTTCCGCGGGCTTCGCGCAGGGCTTCGTTGATCGCGTCGCGCTCGAGCCTGCGGGTCATCTCCGCGAGCGTCAGCCTTTCCGTGGTGGGGACCTGGCCCTGCTGCACTTCGGGAGGGAGCTTGAGCGCGCTCACTTCGGTGCCCGCGTAGAGCAGCGCCACGCGCTCGGCGACGCCCTTGAGCTCGGCGACGTTGCCCGGCCACTGGTAGGCGACCAGCAAACGCTTCGCGTCGGGCGACAGCGTGGCGGGGTCCTTCCGGCGGCGCTTGGCGGCGACCTCTCCGAAGTGCGCGATCAGCGGGTCGACGTCCTCGCTGCGATCGCGCAGCGGCACCGTCTCGATCTCGATCCCCGCCAGCGCCTTGGCCAGCTCGACGTCCAGCTCTCCGCGCGTCACCAGCGTCTGCGCAGGCGCCGGCAGCGTGGCGATGACGCGGACGTCGACCGCTTCTTCTCCACCGTGCCGCGCCGGCGCGACGCGCTTGGCGATCAGCCGAGCCAACCGGTCCGCCACGTGGCGCGGCAGCACCTCGGCGTGCTCGAGCACCAGCGTCCCGCCGTCGGCGTTGAGGATCACCGACGAAGCGGGCGGCACCCCCGGCGTGCTGGTCCGGCCGAAGAGCGCTTCTTCGACCTGGCTGGTCGGCCGGAAGCAATCGACGACCACGAACGGGCCGAGCGCGCGGGTGGAGCGCGAGTGCAGATACTCGGCGAGCAGCCCGCGTCCGCTCCCCGGTTCCCCGCTGATGACGACGTGCTCGTCGCTGGTCGCCGCGCGCCGCGCCTGATCCACGGTCTTCTTCAGCTGCCGCGACGAGCCGATGATCACCACGTTGCGCGAGCCTTCTTCCCTCGCGTTGCCACCCGCTGCGCTCCTCGCGCGCACTGCGGCCAGCGCTTCGCCGGACAGCCGCCCCAGCGCGGCGATCATCTTCTGCTCTTCGTCGCCGAAGGGCTCCGGGCGCTCGGCGTAGAGAATGCCGAAGGGTGCCCCACCAGAGGCGATCAGCGGCGCGCAGAGGGTGCCACGCACTCGGCCGGCCTCCTTGCGCTCGAGCGCGCCGCGGACCAAGCCGCGAGGCACCTCCACCGTGTCCGCTCCGACGACGGCCGCGGTCAACAGCCCGTCCGTCCCGCCCAACAGCGCCGCGCCCTTGTCGGCGTTGACGCCCCGAGCCAGCTCTTCAGCCGCCCGCCGCAGCACCATGGCCTCGTTCGTCGCGGACAACAGCGCCACGCCGGCGTTGTAGAGCCCGGCGACCGGCCCCACCGCCGGCAGCAGCTCTTCGACCGGGCTGGTGATGACTTCGCCGTCGGTCTCCGCGTCGGACAGCGAAGCCTTCGCGGACGGCTCGAACACGATCGTGGAATCGCCGACCTGCAGCCGATCGCCCGGCAGCAGCGTGACCTCGCCGTCGATCTTCTCGCCGTTGACGAGGGTCCCGTTGCGCGAGCCGAGGTCCGCCACCTTCGCCTCGCCCTTCACCATGGCGATGCGGACGTGCTTGCGCGAAACCTTCGCGTCCTCGAGCGCGATCGTGCACGACGGGCTGCGGCCCATCGTCACCTCGCCGTCGATCTCGTGGCGCTTGCCGGCCTGAGGCCCGGTCAACAGAAGTAGCGCAGCCATCGTCTCCTCCAACGTCTCATGACGGGCGCTCCGCCAACAGCAAGCGCTCCATCTCTTCGGGTTCGAGCGCGCGCCCTTCGCGCGCCACAGACACTGCGTTGACCTGGTCGTCGTCGATCTCGACGTGGGCCCCGCGCCGCCACTCGGTGGACAACGTGCCCCCGTCGACGAGGCGGCCGATGAGGCTGTTCTCTTCCCAGGCGACGACCTCGACCCACAGCTGCTCTTCGGTCGACTCGCCCTGGTCCCCGTCCGGGCGGACCTCGAAGGGCGCGCGCACCAGGAAGGTCAGCGGCTCCATCAACCCCTTGCGGGCGAAGCGGGCCTTGAACGCCGGCAGCAGCCGCGTCGCCAGTTCCTGGAGCGCCCCGGCTTCTTCTTCAGTCTCGTCTTCGAACCGATCGCGGTACTGCGAGAGGATCTCGTTCATCGAATGCCGGCCGTCCGCGCCCACGACCGTCACCCAGTGCCCCGCGTGCTCTTCGAACAGCTCGGGGTCGACGCCGTACAGGGTCGACCGGGCGTCCTCGGCGGCAAGCAGCTGGAACTGAGCGCCGACGCTGGTGGACACGAGCGCGCGCAGGTCCGGGCCTTCGCCCCAGGCCAAGTCACGGCACAGCTCGTGGAAGAACGTCTCCGCCGCGGGGAGATCGTCCGCGCGAATGTGGAACATCTCCACGTCTGGGGAGCCGAACTTCGCCAGGCCGTGGCTGTGCACCCACAGCGCGTCGCGCTCGCCGTCGCGCATCTCCGTCGCGTGGATCGACACGTGATCGCGCACGTCGAAGTCGAGTTCGGTGATCTCTTCGACGTCTTGGGGCGAGTGCACCTTGAACGCGGTGGCGTCGACGACGACCCCTTCGACCAGCTCGAGCAGCGTGCGCACCGTCCACAGGGCTTCGAAGACCCCGACAGAGCCCTTCGGGTTGCCCGGCTCGAAGCTGACGCGGAAGAAACCCAGCGCGGTGCCCAGCTGGCGGCGGGCGTCGGGGTTGCCTTCGAGCAGGTCCGGCAGCTCGCCCAAGGGCTCCTCGCGGCGCTCGAAGGACACCTCGACGACGGCGTTCTCGGCGCGCACGCGGAACAGCGGCCCGTTTGCCACCCCGAGCCAGTCGAAGGTGATGCCGTCGGCGGCGAACGCTTCTCCGAGCTTGTCCTTGCCGGGCGCGAAGTCCTGCTGCGTCGCCACGACGTAGACCTCCGTCAGCGCTGCCGGACGGCTCGGCGTCGCCTCGTCGCTCACAGGTGTTTCTCGATCTGCCGGAACAGATCCGCGCGGTCGACCAGGTTGGTCAGGTAGTCCAGCGTGTCCGTCTGCAGCACCAGCACCGGCGAGAGCGTGTACCGCGCGAACCAGTCTTCGTAGAGCGAGTTGAGGCGCTTGAGGTACGCGACGGGCAGGTCCTGCTCCATGGCGCGCCCGCGCAGCTTGATGCGTTGGGTGAGCGTCTTCACCGGGCAGCGCAGGTAGATCATCAAGTCCGGAGGCTTGAGCGCCGCGGCGATCGTCTCGTAGAGCTCCCAGTAGGTGCTCCAGTCGCGCTTGTCGATGAAGCGCTGCCGGTGGAGGTTCTTCGCGAAGATCTCCGCGTCTTCGTAGATCGTGCGGTCCTGCAGCGCGGTCTGGCCCGCGCGCTCGAGCTGCCGGTGCAGGCGGAACTTGTGCGTCAGGAAGAAGAGCTGCGAGCGAAACGCCCACGTCTTCATGTCCTTGTAGAAGTCGGGCAGGTACGGGTTCTGATCGTTCGGCTCGAAGAACGGCTTGAGCCGGTACTTCTTGCACAAGAAGCCCGTCAGCTCGGTCTTGCCCGCGCCAATGTTCCCTGCAATCGCGATGAACTTGGGCTCGGCCACCGGCGCCGCGCCTTAGCGCGGTTTGGCGAGCCGTTCCCGAAAATTGTGAAGTCCCCTGACATTGGCCAGGGCATACTGAACCGCAACGTGAAGCGGTCGCGTCTGTGGAGCCTGGTGCTGGTGACTGCGGGGGCGGTGAGCTGCCTGTCGCCTGCCGAACGAGCCCAGCGTGACGCGCTCACCTTGGCGGCCCGAGGCGACTGGGCCGGCGCCGAGAAGCTGCTCGCACCGTTCCAAGACGCCCAGGTGGCGTGCCTTCGTGGAGAGCTGGCGCTGGCGCGGCGCGACTGGGCGGAGGCCAAACGGCACCTCGCGCGAACGCCTGATGCTGCCTGTGCCCGCGAAGGCCGCGCTGCGGTTGCGATCGAGGAGCACGAGCCCAACCTCGCGCTGGAGCAAGTGGCGGCGATCCCGCCGACGACCCGCCGCGGCCACTTGGTGCGCGCCCGCGCTCAGCTGGCGTTGGGGACGACGGAGAGCGCTGCACAGGCGCGCGCGCTGCTCCGCGAGC
>JALHOS010000486.1 GCA_022842905.1 Myxococcaceae bacterium
TCGCGGACTGCGCGAGCTGTGAGGTGGTGATGGAAGAGACGCTCGAGCTGAGCCTCTTCAGCCCCTCGCAGGCGGCGCGCGTCGGCGGGCGCTGCCCTTCGGACAACGCCGTGCCGACGCCGAAGGAAGACGTGCTGGCGCTGCAGGTGACGGGGACGACGTCGGACGCGGTGCTCGGCTGCGGCACGCTGACGACGCGGCTGGATGCGGGCTCGCTCGACGGCGGAGACTGCAGCCAGTGTCAGGGCTGCTACGTGCGGTACCAGCTGGCGGGGCAACGGCAATGAAGCGAGCGGTGGTGCTCTTCTCAGGTGGGTTGGACTCGACGACGTGCCTGGCCATGGCGCGCCGAGACGGCTTCGAGCCGGTCTGTCTGTCGGTGCAATACGGCCAGCGCCACGTGGTGGAGCTGGAGCGCGCGGTCCGCGTGGCCGCGTCGTTCGGGGTGCGCGATCACCGCGTCGTCGCGGTGGACCTGCGCGCCTTGGGCGGCAGCGCGTTGACGGCGGACGTCCCGGTGCCCAAACACGACAGCGTCGCCGAGCTCTCGCCCGGCATTCCTTCGACCTACGTGCCGGCGCGGAACACCATCTTCCTGGGGCTGGCGCTGGGGCTGGCCGAGGTGGTGGGCGCGCAGGACCTCTACATTGGCGTCAACGCGGTGGACTACCGCGGCTACCCCGACTGCCGGCCCGAGTTCATTCGCGCCTTCGAAGCGCTGGCCCAGCTGGCGACCAAGGCGGGCGTCGAAGGGCGGACCTTCACCGTGCACGCGCCGCTGTCCGGGCTGAGCAAGGCCGACATCATTCGCGCGGGGCTCGAGCTGGGCGTGAATTATGGGCTCACCCACTCGTGTTACGACCCGAGCGCCGACGGGCTGGCCTGTGGGCGCTGTGACAGCTGCCTGTTGCGGGCAAAGGGCTTCGCGGACGCAGGCGTGGTGGATCCAACCGAGTATGCGCCACGCTGAGGGCCGCCGAGCGCTTCCCCGCGCCGTGGCGTTGGAAGTGAGGTGGAGCGCGTGCTGCTGAGCGTGTTGGTGGCGGCGGTGAGCCAGCTGAGCCCCGATGCGGGGGTCGAGCGGTTGGTGCCGGTGTTGGACCACATCCCCGACGCGGTGGTGGACCTGCGCTACGCGAGCCCAGACAACTTCATGAAGAAGCAGGTGTACCCGGCGTCGGCGCGGTGCCTGTTGCTCCAGCGGTCGGCGGACATGCTCGCCAAGGCCGCGGCCACGCTGCGGGCACAGGGCTTTCGGCTCAGGCTGTACGACTGCTACCGGCCGCAGTCCGTCCAGTGGGAGCTGTGGAAGGTGATGCCGGTGCCTGGCTACGTGGCGGATCCCCGCAAGGGCAGCAACCACAGCCGTGGCGGGGCGATCGACCTGGGGCTGGTGACGCTCGACGGGGGCGACGTGGAGATGCCGACCCCCTACGACGACTTCACGAAGGCCGCGCACCACGGCTACGACGGAGGCACGCCACAGTCGCGTGCCCACCGCGAGCTGCTGCGCAGCGCGATGGAAGCGCAGGGCTTCACCAAGAACCGCATGGAGTGGTGGCACTACGACTTGCCCAAGCCGGGCCAGCACCCGCTGCGCGACGAGCCGTTCTGAGGACGCGTCAGCGCCAGGTCGCCACGTAGCCGCGCGCGCCGACGACCCACAGCGCGTCTTCGCTGACGCCGTGGAGCGCGCGCAGGTCCGGGCCGCCGTCGAGCGTGTGGAGCAGGTCCAGACGCTGGCCGTTCCACCGGAAGACCTGGCCCTTGGACGAGGCGACGTACACCCGGCGGCGGCTGAAGCCGTGCACGCCTTGAAAGTGGCCTGCGTCGGGGTTGGTGAAGGCCAGCCTCCACCCGCCGTCGCGCTTGTCGAAGAGCGTGCCATCGTCCCCCACGGCCACGGCGCGGTCGTCCGAAAAGCTGACGACGTCGCGCAGCGCGACGGGAGGTGCGCCCGGCAGGTTCTGCACGAGCTCGTCGGCCCACATGGCCGGACCGCCTGCCCAGCGGTACACGCGCGGGGACAAGACCGAGCCGACGTCGGACCACCCGACTGCATGGAGCTGGCTGAGCCCGCTGCCGCTCAGCGAGCTCAAGGTGACGCTCCCCGGAAGGGCGCTGCCGGGGAAGCGACGGAAGTTGCCCGTTCGGGGCCAGGTGCTGAGCCGCCCGTCGTCGTCGACGCCGGCCCCGGCTTGCTGCCCGCGGAGCAACCGGAAGACGTGGAGCGTACTGCCGACGGCGACGAGCTGGCGACAGCGCGGCTCAGCCGGGAGAATTTCGTAGGCGTGCGTGACGCCCCCGGTGGCGCCAGCGAGGTAGGCGCTCCCCGAAGAGACCGCGCTCAGGCCCACCACGGTCGACGGGCAGGCCTGAACGAGCTCGTCCGAGCCCGCGGGGCCGACCCGAAAGAGGCGGGTGGCCGACGCGACGGTCGCGGCGCCCGCCGACCAGCTCGACACGTAGCGCAGGTCGTCCGTCGTGCCCGCATCGAGGACGAGCCAGGCCAGCGGCTGGGCGCACACGCCTTCGTCAAGCTGCCCATCGCAGTCGTCGTCGACGCCGTTGCACACCTCGCCAGCGTCCGGGAACGTCGCCTCGTCGGCGTCGTCGCAGTCGTCCCCGGTTGGAGCGCGGCCCGGACCGCAGACCATGGCTTGGGTCCCGGCTCGGCCGACGCCGTCACCGTCATCGTCGGCGTAGGTGAGCGCCGAGCAGCCCGCGTCGAACGCGCCGGCGTCGGTGCCGCCGTCACTGCCGCCGTCACTGCCAGCGTCGGTGCCAGCGTCCGGGCTGCCGGCGTCGTCTCCTGCGTCAGGGGGACCCGCATCCGACGGCCCAGCGTCCCCGAGCCCCGCATCGGTCCCCCCGGCGTCGGGAGCGCCGGAATCGAAGCCGGCTGCATCGGCACCTCCCGCGTCACGGCCCGCGTCCGCCACGCACGCGGCGCCACACGCGCTGACGCGGAGGCCTCCCACGAGCGTCGCGGTGGCCCCGTGGGGATCGACGACGACGACGTCGTAGTCGCCCACAGGAAGGCCCCGCGGAGCGTCGACGGTCAGGCGCCGCTCGTCGAGCCGCGTGGCACCAGGCAGGCGAATGCTCCCGCGACCGTCGGACAGGCTCACCACGAACTCGTCGACCACGACCGACGCGTCGGGGCGGTCGAAGTCGAAGGTCAGCAGCGGCCGAAACCCCGTGCCGACGACGAAGAGCGTCGCGCCCAGCTCGGTCTGGACGACGTCGGGCGACACCCCGCTGAGCGTGAAGGGCGTGGTGGGCTCGGCGCAGCTCAGCAGCGCGAGGAGCCACCCCAGCCAGCTGAGACGCCGCGCGGACACGCGAGCGAGTGTAGCCAAAGCCCTCTCGCCTGGCGTGGCTTGGCGCTTTGCCGCTACAAGCGCGGCCCCATGACGACCCTGACTGGAGCGACGCTGTTCATCACCGGTGCGAGCCGCGGTATCGGCCTGGCCATTGCCCTGCGGGCCGCGAAGGACGGCGCGAACGTCGCCATCGCCGCGAAGACGACGGAGCCGCACCCCAAGCTGGAGGGCACCATCTTCACCGCAGCCAAGGCCATCGAAGCCGCCGGCGGCAAGGCGCTGCCGATCATGTGCGACATTCGCAGCGAAGAGCAGGTGCAGGCGGCGGTCGCGCTGACCGTGAAGACGTTCGGCGGGCTGGACGTGTGCGTGAACAACGCGAGCGCCATCAGCCTGACCGGCACGCTCGAGACGCCGATGAAGCGCTACGACTTGATGCACCACGTGAACACGCGGGGCACGTTCCTGGTCAGCCAGACCTGCCTGCCGCACCTGCTCCAGTCCAAGCGCGCGCCGCACATTCTCAACCTCTCTCCGCCCTTGAACATGAAGCCGCACTGGTTCGGCACGCACGTCGCGTACACCATGGCCAAGTTCGGCATGTCCATGTGCGTGCTGGGCATGGCCGAGGAGTTCAAGGGTCAGGTGGCGGTGAACGCGCTCTGGCCGCGCACGACGATCGCCACCGCCGCGGTGAACATGCTCGGCGGCGACGAGCTGATGAAGGCGTCGCGCACGCCGGACATCATGGCCGATGCGGCGCACGCCATACTCACGCAGGGCAAGGACTGCACCGGGAACTTCTTCGTCGACGAGGACTTCTTGCGCAGCCGCGGCGTCACCGACTTCGCCAAGTACCAGGTCGACCCGAACACCCCGCCGACCCCGGACTTCTTCGTCGACTGACGCTTCTGATTCCGGGCGTTTGGGCCCGCCGCACGCCAGGTGGATCGCCGCGCTGGTCTGCGGCACCTCACCGGGCGCATGACGGCCACTTCCTGGGCCATTGCGATGCACACCTCCCTCGCCGTGGCTGACCCCCTTCGGTCGTTGGCGCTGCGCGCGCGGGACGGGGAAGTGCGCGCCTTCACGGAGCTCTACGAGCAGACGCGCGCCCAAGCCTGGAAGGTGCTGTTCCGGGTGGTGGGCCGTTCCCCCGACCTCGAGGACTTGGTGCAGGACGCGTACGTGCAGCTGCTGCGCGCGCTCACGTCGTACCGCGGCGACGCGAAGGTGACGACGTTCCTGCACCGCGTGTGCATGAACGTGGGGCTCATGCACCTGCGCAGCAAGCGGCGGCGCCCTGAAGAGCTGACCGACGCGGTGCCCGAAGCGCCGACGCCGGAGCACCAGGACCCCGAGCACGCGGCGAAGGTGCGGCAGGCGGAGCGGCTGACGCGACTCGCGCTGGCCCGCCTGTCTGCCGACAAAGCGGCGGTCTTCGTGTACCACGACCTCTTGGGCCTCAAGCCCGAGGAGATCGCCGAGCTCGTCGACGCGCCGGCGAACACCGTCCGCTCGCGACTCAACCGAGCGCGCCAGGACTTCACCGAAGCGGTGAAGGCGCTGACCCACGAGGAGCCGGCGCCATGAGTCACCTCTCGCACGACGCGCTGTGGGCCTGGGCAGAAGGCTCGACCGACGAGCAGGCCCGTGCCGAAGCGCACAGTCACCTCACTTCCTGCGAGCGCTGCGCGCAGGCCCTCGCCGACGTTCAGGCCGCCCGTGGGGTGCTCGCCGCGCTGCCCGAAGTGCCTCCCATGCCGGCCGGCCTGGCACGGCGCGTCGGCGCTCACTTGGCGCAGGCTCGGGAGCCGAGCCCGTCGTGGCTGGCGGCGCTCCTCACCCCGCTCG
>JALHOS010000487.1 GCA_022842905.1 Myxococcaceae bacterium
GCCCCGGCGGCGGCCTCCATGGACTCGAAGCGCGCGGCGCGCTGGGGCTCGAGCGCGCGGCGCAACGTTTGAGGCAGGGGGCGAGCGAGGGCCGCAAAGCGCTCCGACGCCGTGAAGGCCTGCCGCTCCATGGCAGCGGCGCGGGCGGGGAGATCTCCGCTGGGAAACGGCTGCTCTCCAGTCAGCGCTTCGTACAGGGCGATGCCCCACGAGAACTGGTCGCTGCGCGCGTCCGCCGGCTGCCCGCGGAGGACTTCCGGCGCCATGTAGCGCGGCGTGCCTGCGCTGCCGACGGTGGTGAGGCCGTCGGCGCCGTCGAGCCGCGCGTCGTGCTGCCCGGTGTCCTTCGAAAGGCCGAAGTCGACGACGCGCGCCACGTCGTCCTTCCCGAGCAGCACGTTGTCCGGCTTGAAGTCGCGGTGCACGAGGCCCGCGGCATGCGCGGCGCCCAGCCCAGCGGCGCACTCGACGAAGCGCGCGCAGATCTGCGCCGCGCTCCGAGGCTGCGCGGTAAGCCACTCGCGCAGCGTGAGGCCCTCGACGTATTCCATGGCGATGACGTCTTCGCCGTCGAGCTCGAGCACGTCGTACACGTGCACGACGTTGGGGTGTCCGACCTTGGCCAGCGCCTTCGCTTCGGCGCGCGCCTGCCCGTGCCGTGCGCTCTGAGCCCCGGCAGGCCCGCTCGCGCGCAGCCACTTGAGCGCGACCACCCGCTCGAGCGTCTTGTCGTAGGCGGCGAACACCTGCCCCATGGCGCCGCGGCCGAGCGAGCGCTGCACGTCGTACCGATCGCCCAGGCTGGGGAGCGCGTCGGCGGGCTTCGCGTCGGTCGGCGCGGCGACCACCGGAGCCGCTTGGGTGCTCAGGTGCGCCTTGAGCCGAATCGCGACGAGCTGCCCACACTCGAGGCAGTCGGCGACGTGGGCCTGCATGGCTTCCCGCTCGGCGGCCGTCAGCGTCCCTTCGACCAGCGCGGTCAGCTCTTCGTCGCTCGGGCAGGCGGTCATGGGTGGGCCGCGCGTACCAAAGGGCTGGGCCACGCACCACGCGGCCGCTCACGCTTTGTAAGCAGACGAAACGAACTGGCGGCTGATCCACTCCGCGCAGGCCCGTGTCTCCTTCACTGAAGCGACTCACAAGAGCCTGCGGACGGCGGCGCTGGGGGCAGTGCCGTTGGGAATACCGCGGGTTGCGCGGGGCGGCCGTTTGAGCCTCGCGTGTTGGGCCGCCAGGTGTCTGGCTGGGGGCAGACAGACACCAGGCTCAGGTGCGGGAGTGTTTCCGGGAGCGAAGTTCAAGTGAGCGCTTCCGCACCTGACCCGAAACTTGGAGCACAGCTGGCGGCACTTCCTTCCGAACGGTCGCCCTGAATCTGTTGGACGGAGTTGGACTGCGCAAACCAAGAGCTGACACGCCCCTCGGGCCTTCGGTGGCACGGGGCGTCGGGCTCGCTGTCGACGCCCGTGATGGGGCCGCGGCCATTGCCTCCGAGTTGACGAACATGTACATAACCAAACGGTTATGAACGGCGCACCGAGAATTCCTGCCGACGAGCTCAGCCGGACGCTGGCGGCGCTGGCCGACCCGACGCGGCGTTCGATCCTCGAGCAGCTGACCCTCGGACCGCGGACGGTGACCGAGCTCGCCGAGCCCTACGACATGAGCCAGCCCGCCATCTCGAAGCACCTGGGCGTGCTGGAGGACGCCGGTCTCGTGGTGCGAGACGAAGAGAACCGCCGCGGACCCCGGCGGCTGCAGTTGGCCCCGTTCACCAAGGCCGCGCAGTGGATGGACGCGTACGCTCGCATCTGGGCTGCGCGCCTGAACGCCTTCCAGTCCCCCCGCTCGAGGAGGAAAGCCCGATGAAGGCCCTTCGCGAGCACTCTGCCGCACCCACCCCCGACAAGGAGCTGAAGACCCATGCCTATCCAGTCCCCTCGCGTCACCCCGTTCCTCTGGTTCGACGGCACGGCGGAGGAGGCCGCGCGCACTTACGTTTCCATCTTCAAGAAGGGCTCGAAGGTCCTCAGCGCTTCGCCGATGTCGGTGACCTTCGAACTCGAGGGCCAGCGCTTCCACGCGCTCAACGGCGGGCCGCAGTTCAAGTTCACCGAGGCCGTGTCGTTCCTGATCGACTGCAAGGACCAGAAGGAAGTCGACTACTTCTGGAAGGCGCTCGGCGCGGGCGGTGCGTACCAACGCTGCGGGTGGCTGAAGGACCGCTGGGGACTTTGCTGGCAGGTCGTGCCGCGCGCCCTCGGGGAGTGTCTGGGGGGCAAGGACCGGGCGGGTGCACAGCGCGCGATGGAGGCGATGTTGAAGATGGACAAGCTCGACGTGAAGGCGCTGAAGGCGGCCTACGCCGGACGGGGGCGAACGTAGAGCAGGGCGACGCTCAGGGCCACGGCCGCGCCGACCACGACGCGGGTGAAGCGTCAACTCTGCTGGCCGCGCTCACGTGAGCGCTTCCGCACCTGACCCGAAACTTGGAGCGCACCTGGCGGCTTCGTCCCATTGCTTTCAAAGCCCCTGAAGGTCATGACGGCGCCCCCATGCGCCGCGCCCTCCTCGCTCTCTGTCTCGCCACCTCTGGTCTTGCCGCGGCGCAACCGCTGGACCTCTCCGTGGGCTGCACCGCGGGGGTCGGCGACACCGCGGGCCTGCTCGCCGCGCTCAAGCGCCTCAACACCGCCCCCGACGCCGGCACGCTCGACGCCGGCGCGGGCCTCACACCGGTGTCGACCAACCACGGCTGGGGTCCCGGCGGCGTCGTCCGGCTGGCGCCCGGCTGTGAGTACCTGGTCGACGACTGGCCGCGGAAGAGCGAGCCCCCGCCGTCGACCGACCCAAACGAGACGCCGTACGACGCCGAGACGCTCTTCTTCTGGATGGGGCCCAACGCGTTCCCGCTCATCGTCAGCGACACCACCATCGAAGGGAACGGCGCGACGATTCGGCGCCTCGACGCGCTGGGCGTGCCCAACTTCCGGTTCTTCACCGTCGCCGGCAGCATTCCGGTGATGGACAACGACGGGGGTGTCTTTCCTCCGCCCCCGGGAGCGCCAACGTCCTGCACGCGCTACCCGTGCCCCGGAAGGCTCACGCTGCGCAACCTCACGCTCGCGGGTGGCCGTGCGACCGGTGGCAGCTCGGACCGCGGCGGGGCTGGCGCGGGGCTCGGCGGCGCCGTGCTCGTGCAGGGTGAGCTCGTCCTCGCCAACACCACCTTCACGGGGAACCGCGCGCAAGGCGGCCAGAGCATGGACGTGCCGACGACCGTGCCGACGCAGGCGTTCCTCGACACCTGGAGCAGCGGGGCGGGGCTCGGTGGCTCGGCCCAGCTCTCAATCTTGGGGACCCGACCGGCCTTCAACGCTTCGGGCGGCGGCGGCTTCGTCGGCAACGGCACCTACTTTCCCGCGGGAGCCTTGGGCGATGGCGTCACGATCTTTCTGATGCAGCTGGGCGCGCCCACGGGCGGCGGGACGACGAAGCGTGGCGGCGGGTCCAGCCTGTCTTCCCCGTGGACCGACGGGCCCGGCTCGGCGGGCTTCTTCGGCGCCGGCGGCGGCGCCATCCTGAGCGGGACCGGCTTACTCAACTTTGAGGCGCCGTTCGGAGGAGGCGGCGCCATCGGCCCCGGCGGCTTCGGCGGTGGCGGCGCGGTGGGCAGCCGTGGAGGCTTTGGCGCTGGTGGGGGCGGCTGCACCAGCTTCGGCGTGAACTGCCCCACCGGCGCGCCAGGCTTTGGAGCCGCGCCGGGGAAGTCGGCCAACTTCACGATCCCCGGCGTGGGCACGTCGGGCGTCGGTGTCGGCGGGAACGGCGCGGGCCTGGGCGGCGCCGTCTTCATCCACGGTGGAACAGTGACGGCGACGAACACCACCTTCGCCGACAACCAGGCCGTCACGGTCGGCGCGCAGGGGCTGGGGAGCGCCATCTTCAACCTCGACGGGCGCCTCACCCTGCGCAGCACCACCATCTCCGGCGGTGTGGCCGTCGCCCTCTACGCCCGGGGCGAGCGCTTCGCGTCGCCCGCCGACGGCTTCCTGGCGAGCGCTCCGGAGTCGACGCTGTCGAACACGCTCATCGTGGGCCCCGCGTGCGAAGCGAGCGACGACGGCACGATGGGGCTCGGCGCGCGGTTCACCACCTCGGGCAACGTCGTGGCGGGCAGCATCGGGGCGTGCGCTTTTGCGTTGGGCGCCAATGACGCGGGGCTCCCGGACCGTTTCGTCGACGGCGGGGCGCGAGCCGGGCTGCTGAGCGGGCCGCTCGCTGACAACGGCGGCCCCACCTTCACCCTGGCGTTGTCAGCGACAGGCGCTGCCGCAGACTCGGGCGTCTGTGCGGAGCCTGTGGACCAACGCGGCGTGCCGCGCGTGCTGGCCCCGCTGCACTGCGACGTGGGCGCGTTCGAGCTGACGCGGACGAAGCTCGCGCTCGTCCTCGCGGGCGACGGCACCGGCACTGTCAACGTGCCACCCGGGGGCGTCGCGCTGACGCGAGACTTCCCCACGCTGGTGGCGACGGCCGCGGCGTCTTCGGAGTTCCGCGGCTGGGACGGTGGCGGCTGCAGCGGCCTGGGCGTGTGCGTCGTTCCCGCAGGCCTCGTCACGGTCGCGGCGACCTTCGACCTCAAGCGGTTGGGGGTGAGCGTGCTGACGGCTGGGTCGGGCGCGGGCACGCTCAGCAGCGGCGACGGCGGCCTGGTGTGCGACGGCGGGTGCAGTCAGCAGGTCCGCTACGGCGACGGGGTGGTGTTGCGGGCGAGTCCTGCCACCGACTCGACGTTCGCAGGCTGGAGCGGCGGTTGTGTGGCGGACGCGGGCGACTGCGTGCTGCAGAACGTGACGACGGCGCAGGCCGTCACCGCGCGGTTCGAGCGAAAACGCTCCCCGGTCAGCGTGACGAAGGCAGGCAGCGGAAGCGGGTGGGTCGTCTCGGCGCCGGTGGGCGTCGACTGTGATTCAGCGTGCTCCACGCAGAGCGCGACCTACGAGCACGGCAGCGCGGTGGTGCTGGTGGCCATGGCCGACCCAGGGTCGACGTTCGTCGGGTGGAGCGGCGACTGCACCGGCCTGCGCTGCAGCTGGCCTGCGCACGCGGGGCCCAAGGCCGTGACCGCGACGTTCACGGTGGCGACGGGCGTGGGCGGGAG
>JALHOS010000488.1 GCA_022842905.1 Myxococcaceae bacterium
CCGCCGCCCGCGTCGGCGTTCCCACCGTCGGCGCCGCCGCCCGCGTCGGTGGAGGCGGCGTGCGCGTGGTCGCCGCCGCCCGCGTCGATGGCGGCGTCATGCGCGTGGTCGCCGCCGCAGGCGAGGGCGCCCGTAGCCAGGAGCGTCATCAGGAGTCGGAGATTCATGGGAGCGCTTGAAGCTCCTGCGCGGAGCACGCGGAATGCGACAAATCGTCGCACCCGGGCCCGGCCTTCTCGGCGTCAGTACACGTTGTACTTGGCCCGCAGCGCCTCGTGCTCCTCGGCATTCTTCGACGGGTGCAGCTGCTTGTTCGAGTCGTGCAGGTAGTACCAGTACGGGTTCTTCTCGGGGTTGAGCGCCGCGTGCAGCGAGTCGAGCGTCGTCGCGCCCAGCGGCCCCGGAGGCAGCCCCGCACGCGTGCGCGTGTTCCAAGGGTCGTTCTCGTCGCGCAGCTTCTTCAAGAAGGCCTTGCGGTCATTCCACTCTTCCAGCTCGTAGCGACTCGTCGCGTCCACGCCGAGCGGCGTCTTCTTGTCGAAGCGCTTCCAGAGAATGCCGGCCACGGTGGCGCGCTGGCGGGGCGTGGGCTCTTCGCGCTCGAGCAGGCTGGCCATGATGACGAGCTGCTCCAGGGTGCGCCCGCTCTGGGCGATGGCGCCTTGCTGCGGCACCCAGAAGCGCTCGGCGAAGGTGTCGAGCTGCTTCTGCACCAGCGCCTCCACCGTGAACCCGCCGACGGGGAAGCGGTACGTCTCGGGGTACAGGTAGCCTTCCAGCGTCGTCGTCGGCAGCGCGAAGGGGGCTTTGTAGCTGTCAGGCCGGGACGCGGCCTTCACGTAGTCACCCGGCCTCGCCCAGCCCTTCTCGGCCAGCGCCTTGTCGGTGTCTCTGAGGCGCCAGCCTTCGACGACGATGAACGGCTCGTCTTCCACCAGCGGCGCGGCCTCGAGCGCCTTGGCCAGCGCGTCCAACGTCAGCTTGCCGGACACGACGTGCTTGCCCGCCTTCGCGTTCAGGCCGCCGCGCTTCCACAAGAAGTACCGCCAGGCCAGCGGGCTCTTCACCAGCCCCGCGTCGATGAGCGGCTGACCCAGCCCGCGGGCCGTCGCGCCCTTGGGCACCGCGAAGGTGACGTCGGCGCCCTCGGGGTTGGCCGGCGTGGACACCAGTCCTTCGAGCCAGAGGAAGCCGCCGACGCCGGCGGCGACCGCCAGCACTCCAAGCCCGCCGAGCAGGACGATGAGCCGCTTCATGGTGCGTGCCTCTCCTGGCCTTCGCCTTAGACCTTCTCCGGCTGGAACTTGCCGAACAGCCCGGCTGGGCGCACGAGCAGCACGGCGATGAGGAAGCCGAAGGCCACCGCGTCGCGCCAGCTCGACGCCGTGTACCCGACGACGAACTCTTCACACAGGCCCAGCAAGAGCGCGCCCACCACCGCCCCGGGGAGGTTGCCGATGCCGCCGATGACGGCCGCGACGAAGGCCTTGAGGCCGACGAACATGCCCATCAGCGGCTGCACCGACTTGTCCTTCACCGCGTAGAGAATGCCGGCGCCCGCCGCGAGCGCGCTGCCGAGCATGAACGTGCCGGCGATGACGCGGTCCACCGGAATGCCGAGCAGGCCCGCGACGCGGTGGTCGTGGGACACCGCCCGCATCGCCTTGCCGAACTTCGTCTTGAAGACGAGCAGCTGGAGCAGCGTCATGAGCCCCACCGCCACGCCAAAGGAGATGACCTGCCAGTTCCAGATGATGACGTCCGAGTCGCCCAGCACGAGCCATTCCTTGGGCTCGATGATCTGCGGAAAACGCCGCGCCGCCGCGCCGGGGAGAATCGTCCAGTCCTGCACCGCCCAGTCGAGCTGGAACCCGTAGGACAGCGCGAAGCTGATGCCGATGGCGGTGATGAGGCTCGTCAGCCGCGGCTTCTCGCGCAGCGGCCGGTACGCGAAGCGCTCGATGAGAAAGCCCAGCGCCGCACACGCGCTCATGGCCACCGCGAAGACGAGCAGCGCCCCCGGCACCGTCGTCGCCGTCTCGCGCCCCAGCAGGAAGGCGACCGCGTAGCCGACGTAGACGCCCACCATCATCACGTCGCCGTGCGCGAAGTTGATCAGCTTCAGCACGCCGTAGACCATGGTGTAGCCGAGGGCGACCAACGCGTAGATGGTGCCCGCGGACAGCCCGTTGATGACGTGCTGGAGGAACTTGTACATGCGTCGAGTGCGGCCTGGGGCGTCGCCCGCGCTTACGGCGCGACGGTGGCCACGTACTTGAACTTGCCGCCGTCGACCTTCAGCACCACGGCGGGCTTCACCGGGTTGCGGTTCTCGTCCAGCGTGATGGTGCCGGCCACGCCCTGGAAGTCCTTCGTCTGGGCAATGGCGTCGCGCAGCTTCGGCCCGGACAGCTCGTCGGACCGCTTCATGGCCTCGACGAGCATGTTCGCCGCGTCGTAGCCCAAGGCCGCCAGCGAGTCGGGCACGGCGCCGAACTTCGCCGAGTAGCGCTTGATGAAGTCCTGCACCTTGGGGCTCGGGTCGTCCGCCGCGTAGTGGTTGGACACGTAAGCGCCTTCCACCGCCGCCCCGCCCAGCTCGAACAGCTTCGCCGAGTCCCAGCCGTCGCCGCCCATCATCGTCGTCTTGAGGCCCAGCTCCTTGGCCTGCTCGGCGATGAGCGCCACGTCCTGATAGTAGCCGGGCACGTAGAGCCCTTCGGGCTTCACCTTCTTCAGGTTGGTCAGCTGCGCGCGGAAGTCGGTGTCACCTTTGCCGTACGCCTCGACCGCGACGATGGTGCCGCCCAGCTCCGCGAAGCGCTTCTTGAACACCTGCGTCAGCCCGTCCGAGTACGCGCTCTTGGTGTCGGTGAGGATCGCCACCTTGGTGAACTTGAGCTCTTCCTTCGCGTACTTCGCCATCACCGAGCCCTGGAACGGGTCGATGAAGCAGGTGCGGAAGATGTAGTCGCCGACCGCCGTCACCTTCTCGTTGGTGGACGAAGGGCTGATCATGGGCACCTTGGCTTCCTGCGCCTTGGGCGCCATGGCCAGCGAGTTGCTCGACGCGACCTCGCCCAGAATCGCCAGCACCTTGTCCTGGGTGATGAGCCGCGTCGCCGCGCTCGCCGCCTCTTCGGGCTTCGACATGTCGTCGTACACCCGCACCTCGACCTTCTTGCCCTTCACACCGCCGGCCGCGTTCACCTCTTCGAGGGCCAGCTCGATGCCGTTGCGCGTGGAGATGCCGAACGCCGCCTCGCTGCCGGTCAGCGAGCCGACCTCGCCGATGAGAATGGTGTCCGCGGCGGTCTTGGTGTCCGTCGGCTTCACGTCGGCCGGCTTGACCTCCGGTGCCTTGACGGCCTGCGTCTTCGCGTCGGCGCTCGCGCCCGAGCCCGTGTCTTTCTTCTTCTCGCAGCCGGACAACGGCAGCGCGAGCACGGACAGGGCGAGGAGCCAGGAGAGTCGAGTGGCCATGGCGGGAGAGTCCCCTTGCGGTACGGCGCGTTGAGGGTGGGGCTTTACCGCTTAGGGCTTCTTGCGCAACCCCGAATCCGAACTGGCCGTGGGCTTGCTGAGCAGCCGCATCACCGCGTCGCGCAAGGACGAGTCCTTCACCGGCTTCTTGATGAAGGCGTCGACGCCGCTGCGGTACGCGTCGCTCTCGATGGCCTCGCTGGTGAGCAGCACCACGCCGATCTTCGCGACGTTGGGTCGCGCGTCGTTGCGGATCAGCCGGACCAGGTCGAGCCCTTCCATGCCGGGCAGCTGGTGGTCCGACACGACGACCTCAATCTGCGGGTCGTCCAGCATCGCCAACGCTTGCTCCGCGGTGCCCGCTTCGACGATCTCCGCCGGGACCCCCATGAGGAACACTCGCACCAAGTTGCGGGCGGTCGGCGAGTCTTCGACGAGGAGGAGCTTGGGCACGGCGTGGCTCTGGTGAAAAAGGCGTAACGCTCCCTGGGGGGCCTTCGCACTGCGAATTCTTCACATCACGACAGGAACGACCGAGCGGCGAGGTCAACGGTAGCCCTTCCCGCGCTTCTTGTAACTGTCCGCCGTCAGTCGACGGCCTCGGGGCAGGCGAAGTTGACGCCGGAACGCCGCTGTGGCGCCGACGGTCGTTTCCAGCCCGTGTGCGCCTGTCGTCTTCTGCCTTGTCCTCTCGCCAGGTTCGGCCGTTTGCTGTGGCGCCATGCTCGCGCCCCTCCTCGCTGCGCTGCTCGCTCAGAGCGGCCCGTGTCCTTCTCCTGCGGTGCACCCCCTCGCTGCGCTCGTCGACGCCGCCGGGCGTGACGCGGCGCTCGTCAAGAGCTTGGCGCCGGCTCGGACCGCCTGCGCGACCGACGCGGCGAGCTGCGGCGCGGCCTTCGAGCAGTGTGTCACCGCGCTTCAGGCAGACGCGGCGCAGGAGCTGGCGCTCGACGAAGCGGCCTACCTGAAGGACCTGGACACGGCGTACGCGGGAGAGTCCTTCGCGGTGAGCCGCCTCTGGGGGGCCTCGCCGAAGCTGCTGCCGGGCGCGTGTGCGCGGAGCGTCGGCGCGCTCGCCGCCCTCGAGAAGGCCGCGGTGCGTCGCAGCGAGCGGCGGGCGGCCCTCGTCGACGAGTACCAGCGCTACGTCGTCTGGGTGACGGCCGCGGCCACGCGGTGTCGTGCGGCGCCGCCGTCTGCCGAAGTCCTCGCGGCGCGCGCCACCAAGGAGGGGGCCCTCAGGGCGGAGCGCCTGCTGAGCCTCAAGGCCAGCGCCAAGGTGCAGCGCGAGGCGGCGGCGCAGCAGAAGGCCGCTGCCCAGGCCGAAGCCAAGCGGCTCCAAGTCAGCGCTCAGGAAGCCACGCGGCGCGCGGACCTGGCGCTCGTGTCTCGCCAGGCCGCCGAGGTGACGACGCAGCAGGCCAGAGAAGCGGCAGCGACCGCGCAGGCGGCCGCAGCAGCCGCCGTCGCCGCGCGCGCCGTCGCCGACGCCGAAGCAGAGCGGGCCCGCAGCGAAGCCGAGGCGCTGCAGCGCTTGGCCGCTGACGCGCGGCAGGAGCGGGAGACGGCGGAGGAACGGCTGGCGCTCCAGGCCGAAGTGCGCGAGGCGGCGCTGCGTGCCGCGCAGGCCGCCGTGGACGCACGGGAGGCCGCCGAGGTCGAAGCGCTTCGAAGC
>JALHOS010000489.1:0-1545 GCA_022842905.1 Myxococcaceae bacterium
CGCGGGGAGCTCGTGGCCGTGCCGCTCCGGCACGAGGCCGGCGTGGAGGTGCGCCTGCTCCGGACCGCGGAGGCTTCGCCGCTGACGACGTGGTTCTTCCCGAGCGCCACGCGCGTCAGCGTGCGCTGGTGTGAAGACTGGCTGTGCGCCGCCGCGAGCAGCGGCCGCGTCGTGGGTCTGCACCTGCCCACGCGCAAGCTGTGGACCCTTCCCGTCGGGTGGGCCCGTTAGGTGTGGCTCGAGCTCATCCGCGTGCCTGTCGGCGCGACGCTCGAGGGCCGCCCACCCCGAGCCTGTGAGCGCGTTCCGTTGGAAGCGACCGACTTCGTCGTCGGGCCAGCCGAGGCTGACCTTCACGTGCCAGACGCGGTGGCGACGTTCAGGCTGCGGGCAGTTGGAGCTGGCCTGCGGCTCGAGGGCCCTGGGCGAGAAGAGACGTTCGGACGCCGCGCCACGGTGTGGACCGGGCCCGGCGGTGAGCTCGTGGTGCGCCGGGTCGACTCGCCTGACGAGATCTCCTGGCCCACGCTCCCGGTCTGCGTCGCGGCGAAAAGGGCGAGCGTGCACTTGGCCTCGCTCGACGTGCTGCGCGACGGCCTGCTGGAGGCTGAACATCCCTTGGGCGCGCACCTGGAGCGCGCGCGGAGTCTCGCGGGCGCGGCTCCGGCAGAGGACTGGCTCGGGGAGCTCCCCTGGCTGCTCGAGGACGGCTCGGTGGACGTGCACTGGGAGAGCGGGCTGGCCGTCGCGCTGACGGTTCGCACCAACCTCGAGCTGTTGCCGCAGCTCGCGCCGCTGGCGGTGCTTCACCTGACGCGCTCGCTGGACGTGGTCCTGAGCCACCGCGGCGACGCGCTCGAGAGCCTGCACTCGGCGCTCGCCCGCGCGGCCTTCCCATGGCTCGAGCGGCTCACCGTGCACAACGTCCCGCGGGGCCGTGGCGAGCGGTGGGAACGACGCCTGGGACGCCAGCCCGGTCGTCAGCTCAGCGAGCTGAGAATCAACGAGGAGACGCCGCTGGGGTTGCTGGAGCCCGGCGCCACGCCGCGGCCGCTCCCGACGGACCCCGGCCAGCGCTTCGTCGTCTGGCGCGGCGAACCGCACGGACCGGTGCAGCGCGCCGAGGGCGCGATCGTGTGCCTGCCCAGCCTCTGCCCGAGCCTGGTGGTGCAGCACCCAGCCGAGTTCACCTTGAACGGCATTCCTCGGCGCACCGCCCCAGGGCGAGCCACGGTGCTGCCGCTCGTAGCCAACGACGCGCTGGAGTACCGCGCCTGGCGCGGGGAGATCGTCTCGCTTCGTCCTTGACACTTGGCGCCGTGGCGTCCCGCCGGTCGGGTTCGTTCGCCCCGCTCAGCCCCACACCGTCGGTGCTAGACACATGCCCCGGATCATGACGTCTTCCCCGAGCGACCAAGCGCTGCGTGGCCAGCTCACGTACGAGATGGCGCAGGACTTCCAGCTCGCGTGGGAGTCGGTGATCGGCAAGGGGCCCACCTTCGTCCCGTTCGACGGGCGCGCGGCGATCGGCCAGGCGATCGTCGT
>JALHOS010000489.1:1555-5127 GCA_022842905.1 Myxococcaceae bacterium
CTCGATCGCCGCCGTCGCGCTGGCCGACGCGCGCGGCGTGATCGACAGCGTGGAGACGGACAGCTCCGGCCGTGCCGGCGTGAACGTTCGCTTCGAAGACGCGGCGCTCGCGGACCTCGGCGCGCTGGCGGATCAAATGTGGGCGTTCGCCGTGGACGTCAGCGACACCACGCAGATCAAGAAGGCGCAGGCGCAAGCGCAGGCGACGGCGCCGCTTCCCGGCGGGGCCCTCCCGACCGCCCCCCTGCCGCTCTCGGACGCGCTGGGCACCGCCCCGCTGCCGCAGCTGTCCACGCCGTCCGGCATCTCCGCGGCGCCCATGGCGACGGCGCTCATTCCGCAGGACACGCGGCTCGAGCCCGGCGTGCTGCTCGACGGCCGCTTTCAGATCGAAGCGTTCGTGGCCAGCGGCGGCATGGGCGACGTCTACCGGGCGACGCACGTCTTCCTGAAGCGCTCGGTGGCGCTCAAGCTGCTGCGATCGATCTTTGCGAAGGACCAGGAAATGTGGGCCCGCTTCCAGCGCGAAGCGGAGCTGGTCAGCAAACTCGAGAGCCCCCACGTGGTGCGGGTGTTCGACTTCGGGCGGATCACGAACGGCGCTCCGTTCCTCGCCATGGAGTACGTGGAAGGGACGACGCTGGACAGCCTGCTCGAGCGCGAAGGGCCCATGCCTCCGGCCCGCGCGGTGGCGGTGCTCTCGCAGGTGCTCGACGGGCTCGCCGAAGCCCACGCGATGGGGGTCATCCACCGCGACTTAAAGCCCCCCAACATCATCTTGGGGCGGCGGCGCGACGGCGCGGAGCTCGCGAAGATCCTCGACTTCGGCATCGCCCGCATCGCGGACAACACGCCGCAAGCGGGCAGCGTCACGCAGCAGGGCATGGTGGTGGGCACGCCGGCCTACCTCGCCCCGGAGCAGGCGCTGGCCGGCTCGCTCGACGCGCGGACCGACATCTACGCCATGGGCTGCGTGGCCTACGAGCTGCTGACCGGGCGGCCGCCGTTCCGGTCGGAGAGCCTGCACCGCGTCGTGGCGATGCAGCTGACCGAGCGCCCGCAGCCGCTCGAGCAGTGGCAGCCCGCCCTCAAGTCGCAGCGCGCGCTGACGCAGGTGGTGCTCAAGGCGCTCGAGAAGGAACCGGACAAGCGCTTCCAATCGGCCGACGAGCTGCGCAAGGCGCTCGAAGCCGCGATCGAAGCCAACGCGGCCCCCACGCCCGTCGAGCAGCAGGCCCCGGTGCCGGCCCAGCCTGATCCTTGGAGCAACACCCCGCTGCCGCAGCCGAACCCTCTGCCGGTGGCGAAGCCCGCCTCGCCGCCGGTCGCCGCCGCCGACGACTTCTTCTCGATGAACGCCGCGCCGCCGGTGAGCAAGGCCGGGGCTGGTGCTGCCGCCAAGCCCGCGGCCGTCGCCCCGCCCAGCGCGTTGGCGCTCCACCTGGCGAGCCTGGGCATCACCCTGGCCGCGCCCAAGTTGGACGCGCTGCTCAAGGCGAAGGAAGCGCTTCCCCACGAGCTCGACGCCGCGCAGGTGGTGCAGACGGAGATCCTGCGGGCCGACGCGCGCTCCGAAGGGTGGATCGTGGCCGCCACGATCCTGCTCGAGACGATGGCTGAGTGGGGCGCGGCGCTCGAGAACGCGGACGAAGACGGTTTCAGTTTCCTGTTCCGGGGAACGCCGCCTCGCGCCGCGGCCATGGCGGCGAGCCTGGCGCGGGAGCGCATCGAAGGCGCGATGGAGTCGACCAGCGCTCGCCTACGCGCGGTGGTGACGCAGGGGCGGATCACCCGGCTCGAAGGGGGGCCGGCGAGCGGCGACGTGCTGCGCCGAGCGCGGGCGTGGATCGCCCGAGTGCCCGCGGGCGCGGTCGTGGCCTCGCGCGCCGTCATCGCGGGCTTGGGTGAGCTGTTCGAACGCAAGGACGCGTCTGGAGTCGACCCCGACGCGATCGAGCTGGGCGATCGCCGCGCGCCGCAGGCCAAGCCGCCGACGCTGATCCACCGTGAGAGCGTGCTGCAGTCGCTGGACAAGCGGCTGGCGAGCCTGGCGCAAGGGGTCGTCGCCCCGGTCCTGCTCGTGGGGCCTTCGGGGTGTGGGCGGACGAGCCTGGCCAACGAGCTGGCGACGCGCGCGCGTAAGCAGAGCCTCTTGGTGGCGCAGGCGGCGGGGGCACCGTTGCTGCGCGGGAGCCCCTTCGCCGCGCTGTCGGAGATCATCTGCCAGCTGTGCGGCGTGACTTTGGAGCAGCGGCACGAGCAGCTGGCCACGGCGCTGGGCAAGCTCAAGGTGACGCCGTCGGAGCGAGAAGCGGCGCTGGTGATCGCCCTGGGTCGTCACACCCCGGCGGCGTTCACGGCGAAGCAGGCGGTGCACTCGCTGCGCGCGGTCATGGCTGCGGGCGCCGTCGGTCGGCGGACGGTGTTGATCTTCGACGGGGTCGAGCAAATGGACGCGGCCAGCGTCGAGGCGCTGCGCGAGCTGTGCACGCGGCCCGGCATGGGCGAGCTGACCGTGGGCTTCACCGATCACGACACCGCCGCGGAGCGGCTGACCGGCCTGCCGACGATCGACGTGCCCACGTTCGGCCAGGAACAGGTCAAGACGTACCTCGCGACCATGCACGGGCTCGAGGTCGACGCGACGCTGCTCGATCACCTCACCCGCTCGAGCCGCGGCCTGCCGGGGGTGCTCGCGGACTGGGTCGCCTGGCTCGACGCGAAGGGGCGGCTGGGCCAGCCCAGCGGCGACGGCGAGCTTCCGTACTGGGACGACCGCCAGCTCGCGGCGGCGCGCCTCATCACCGAAGGCTACCGGCTGGTGCGGGTGCTGGCCTGCATGGCGCTCGCGCAGGAGCCGGTGGACAGCGGCTTCTTGAAGAAGGTCTGCCCGGACGCGCCGCCGAGCGTCTTCCAGCGACTGGTCGCGCACCGGCTCGTGCGCCAGGCCGGCTCGCGGCGCTGGACGGTGGCGTCTCACCGGCACGCGGCCATGGCGATCGCGCTGGACGATCACGCGCGCCCCGCCTTCGCGCTGCGGATCGCCACGACGCTCGCCGAGGGCGCCAAGGCGTCGGGAGAGCGCCCGGACATCGCCCGGCTGGCGGCGCTGCTCGCCCAAGGGCACGACGGGGTTCGCGCGATCCAGGCGTGGAAAGCGTCCGCCGAAGACGCCATGGCCCGGCGCAGCCCCCGCGATCTGATGCACGCGCTCGGCGGCTGGGCAGACGCGCTGGGGCTGCTCGAGACGCACGGGCAGAGCGCCGAAGCGGCGAAGGGTCGCGTCGAGCTGCTCGCGCGCGCCGTCGGCAACGCGCTGGTGATCAACGACGCCGCCGGCGCCCGCGCCTTGCTCGACACCGCCAGCGAGCTGGCCCAGACGCTCCAGGTCAGCTCGGCCGAACACTTCTTGGTGGCGTCCCGCGTGCTGCGCACCGAAGCCCGGCGCGCACGGGCGAACGAGGCGCTGGCCAAGGCCGAGCAGCTCGCGCACGGCACGCCGGTGGCCGCGCTGTGCTGGGCCGAGCAAGGTGACGTGAAGGAGACCGAAGGTGACGCGCGCGGCGCGGCGC
>JALHOS010000490.1 GCA_022842905.1 Myxococcaceae bacterium
GCCGCGCAGGAATACAAAGACATCTTCGACCCCGGCCACTTCTTCCTCGAGATCCAGTGGAACGGCATGGAGGAGCAGGAGAAGGCGAACACCAACCTCAAGCAGCTCTCGCGGGACCTCGACATCCCGCTGGTGGCCACCGCCGACGCGCACTACGTGAAGAAAGAAGACGCGCGCGCGCACGAGCTGCTCATGTGCATCGCGTCCGGGCGCACGCTCAACGACGCCAAGCGCATGCGGCACTCGACGGACAAGCTGTACATCGCCGCGCCGGACGAGATCCGCAGCTACTTCAGCGACGTCCCCGAGGCCGTCGACAACACCATGCGGATCGCCTCCATGTGTGAGGAGATCAACCTGCTGGCCAAGCCCATGCTGCCCAGCTTCCAGGTGCCAGCCGGCCACACCGCCGACTCGTTCCTGACCGAGCTGGCTCAGCAGGGCCTCAAGGAGCGCATTCGCGAGCTGCCGTACCCGGTGGACGAAGCGGCTTACCGCGCGCGGCTCGATCTCGAGGTCGGCGTCATTCAGAAGATGGGGTTCTCCGGGTACTTCCTCATCGTCCAGGACTTCATCAACTGGGCGAAGCGGAACGGGATCCCGGTGGGCCCCGGCCGTGGCTCCGGCGCCGGCAGCATCGTCGCGTACGTGCTGCGCATCACCGATCTCGACCCCATTCCGTACAACCTGCTGTTCGAGCGCTTCTTGAACCCCGAGCGCGTGTCGATGCCGGACTTCGACGTCGACTTCTGCCAGGACCGGCGCGACGAGGTGATTCGCTACGTCGAAGGCAAGTACGGCGCGAGCAACGTCGGCCAGATCATCACCTTCGGCGCGCTCAAGGCCAAGAGCGTGCTCCGCGACGTGTGCCGCGTGTACGGCCTGCCGTTCTCCGAAGGCGATCGCATCGCCAAGCTCGTGCCAGAGATCCTCGGCATCACGCTCAAGCAGGCGATCTTCGGCGACCCCGAGAAGGAGATCGCCGGCGAGCCGCGGCTCAAGGACATGGTGGACAACCCGCAGCAGCTGGCCGAGGTCGACGGCAAGCCGATCACCACCAAGGACGTGCTCGAGGTGGGCATGGCGCTCGAGGGGCTCAACCGCCAAGCGGGCATGCACGCGGCAGGCGTCGTCATCGCGGACAAGCCGCTGTGGGAGTTCGTCCCCGTCTACCAACCGCCCGGCGAGAAGTACCTGGTCACCCAGTTCGCCAAGGACGAAGTCGAAGCCGCCGGGCTGGTGAAGTTCGACTTCCTCGGTCTCAAGACGCTCACCGTCATTCAGAACGCGATCAATCTCATCAACCGCAAGCTCCCGGCGGATCAGCAGCTGGTGCGCGAGCGGATCCCGCTGGACGATCGCCAGACCTTCGAGCTGATCAGCGCGGGGGACACCGCCGGCGTGTTTCAGATGGAGTCCAGCGGCTTCACCGAAATGGTGATGAAGATGAAGCCGTCGTGCTTCGAAGACGTGATCGCAGCCGGCGCGCTCTACCGCCCAGGCCCGCTCGACCAGAAGCTCGAAGACGGCCGCACCATGGTGGACGTCTACATCGACCGGAAGCACGGCCGCGACAAGGTGACGTTCCCGCACCCCACGCTCGAGCCGGTGCTCAAGGACACGTACGGCGTCATCGTCTACCAGGAGCAGGTGATGCAGATCGCCCAGGTCCTGGGCGGGTACTCGCTGGGCGGCGCCGATCTCCTCCGCCGCGCCATGGGCAAGAAGAAGGCCGAGGAGATGGCCAAGCAGCGCGCGTTGTTCTTGGACGGCGCCCGCAAGCTCAGCGTCGACGAGAAGATCGCCAGCGGCGTCTTCGACTTGATGGAGAAGTTCGCCCAGTACGGGTTCAACAAGTCGCACTCGGCCGCGTACGGGCTGGTCACCATTCACACCGCGTGGCTCAAGGCCCACTACCCGGTGGAGTTCATGGCGGCGCTGCTGACGTCGGAGAAGGACAACACCGACAAGGTGGTCGCGTACATCGCCCGCGCCCGTGACGCCGGCATCGAGGTGCTGCCGCCGGGCGTGAACGAGTCGGACCTCGCGTTCGGTGTGGTCGAAGGGAAGATTCGCTTCGGGCTCGGCGCCATCAAGGGAGTCGGCGAGTCGGCGATCGAAGCGATCCTCGAGGTGCGCGCGGCCGGTCCGTTCAAGTCGCTGTTCGACTTCTGCGAGCGCGTCGACGGCAAGCGGGTGAACAAGAAGGTGCTCGAGGCACTGGTGAAGGCCGGCGCGTTCGACTTCGAGAAGCGACCGCGGCGGCAGCTCTTCGAGACGATCGAGCGGGCCAGCGAGCGGGGCGCGTCGACCCAGCGCGATCTCGCCACCGGTCAGTCGAGCCTGTTCGGCATGTTCGACGCGGGGAAGCCGGCGGCCACGGCTGGCGGTGACTACGTCGCCGTCGAGGAGTGGATCGAGAAGGAGCGCCTGTCCTACGAGAAGGAGTCCTTGGGCTTCTACGTGTCGGGGCACCCGCTCGATCAGTACCAGAAGGAGCTCAAGCGCTACGCGCGGCCGGTCTCGGCGATTCAGCGCGCCCGCAAGGACGACAAGGTGACGGTGGCCGGCATCGTCGCCGCGCTGCGCGAACGCCCGACGAAGACCGGCAAGCGCATGGCGTGGGTGACGCTTGAAGATCTGTCCGGCTCGGTGGAGCTCGTCTGCTTCCCCGGCAAGGACGGCAGCCGCTCGGTCATGGACCCGAAGACCGGCAAGTGGGGCAAGGCGGGCCCCAAGCCCGGGTTCGAACACTGGGAGCCGCTGCTCAAGAGTGACGATCCGATCTTGGTGACCGGCACGGTGCAGGTGAACAACCGCGACGAGGAGAACCCCGTCGCCGAGCTGATCGTCGAGTCGATTCAGTCGCTCAAGGAGGTCCGCGAGAAGCGGGTCAAGCGGCTGGAGCTCAAGCTCCACGTCGACATGGCCACCGAGGAGCGCCTGGCGAAGCTCCACGAGCTGGCCAAGAAGTACGCGGGCGCGACGCCGGTCGCGGTGGCGCTCCACCTGCCGGGTGAAGCCGAAGCGCTCATGAGCACCCAGCTCAAGGTGCAGGTCAGCGACGAGCTGCTCGAGTCCGTCAACCGGCTGTTCGGCGCCCGCGTCGCCGAGTTCGGCTGACGCGGGGCTGTCTCGTCACCGGCTCGGGGGCGTCTCGTGCCGGCCGTCGACGTGCTTGGCGAAGCGGCCCTGCGCCCGCGGGTGCACCGGGTCGTCCGACCGCCACGGCCAGCCGCCGAACTCGGTGCGCTGGTAGTCGAGGAAGGCCTGGCGGATCTCCTGCGGGGTGTTCATGACGAACGGCCCGTACTGCGCGACCGGCTCGGCGATGGCGCGGCCCTGCAGCAGCAGCGCCTCCGTCGGCCCGTCGCCCGCCTCGAGCTCCGCGGGGACGGCGGCGTTCAGCTCGATGCCGCAGTGCCGCTCGAAGCGCTGGCCACCGACGTGGAGCGCCGGCCCTTCGAAGAAGTACAACGTGCGCTTGATGTCGGGGCCTGCCGCCGCCGGCAGGGTCCACTTGGCGCCGGGTTCGAAGACGATGGGCCAGATCGCCACCTCGTTCTCCGCGGCCGCCGCCCACGAGCTGGGAGGTGGCTTGGGTGAGGCCACACCTCCGAGGGATCCGCAGACCTGCGTCACGAAGACGCTGCGACCGGCGGCGTCCTTGAACGTGTGCTTGGGGATCGTCTCGCTCCACAACATCGTGAAGTGCGGCTCCACGAGCTTGTTGGCCTTGGGCAGGTTGAGCCAGATCTGAAACAGCTCGGCGGGGTTGTCCTGGGTGCGCTCGAGCAGCGGGAACATCTCGCAGTGCACGACGCCGCGGCCGGCGGTCATCCACTGCACGTCGCCCTTGCCGAAGCGCGCGGTGGCGCCCAGCGAGTCGGAGTGATCGATGAAGCCCTGCCGGGCGATGGTGACGGTCTCGAAGCCGCGGTGCGGGTGCTGGGGAAAGCCCGGCACCGTGTGCCCGTGGTACATGTTCCAGCCGTCTCTCCCGTCGAAGTCCTGGCCCAGCGCGCGGCCGGCGAGGGACGCGGCGGGCCCCATCTCCTCGTTGCCCTTGGGGTAGGCGTCACGGTGGTGAACGCAGAACAGGAAGGGATCCACCGTGCTCCACGGGAAGCCGAGGGACCGAGTACCGAGGACGGGCGAGGCAGGCATGGCGCAGGTGCTAACCGAGGCCTCGGCCGTTCGCACGGCCAGCCTCATCGAAGGAACGGGCGCGGCAGCACCCGGCGACCGTCACTCTCGAAGGTGATCGCCCCGTCGTGCCCCGTGCGGAAGGCGCGCGCGCCGGCCGCCTCGTAGCGCTCGACGACCTCGGGGTGTGGGAAGCCGTGCCGGCTCTTCCTCGCCGCCGAGTACACGACGAAGCCGGGCCTGGCCGCCGACACGAAGCCTGGCGTCGACGACGTCCGCGACCCGTGGTGCGGCGCCTTGAGCACGGTGACGGGCTCTTCGAGTCGGACCGCCGCCTCGGCCGCCGCTTCGATGTCGCCGGTGAAGAGGAAGCTCACCGCGCCATGCCGCACGCGGAGCACCACCGAGCGGTCGTTCTCCGACTCGTTGTCCTCGGCCGCCATGGCGTCCGTCGGGCCGAGCACCTCGATCGTGACGTCGCCCAGCCGAAGCGGCGGGGTGCCGACGCCCACTCGCTCCACGAGCGCGCCCTGCGCCGCGTCTTCGACGTCGTCCACCAGGCCCAGGCTCTTCGTCCCTCGGGGAAGCCAGAGCCGCTTCGTAGGCACCTCGAGGAGCGTTGACGCCAAGCCGAGCGCGTGGTCCGGGTGTGCATGGGAGAGCACCGCGAGCTCGAACGCGCGAATGCCCCGGGCCCGGAGGAAGGGCAGGACGTAGCGCTGGCCGGTGTCGAGCCCGCCGGGCACGCCGCCGCCGTCGATGAGGGCGTGCCGCCCCGCCGAGGAGATCACGATCGCGTCGCCGTGGCCCACGGCGAGGAAGGTCACCTCCGTTCGCGTGGTCGCGGCGCCGAGCGTGAGCGCATGCACGACGATGAGCCCGGGGGCCCCGAGCGCGAGCCACCGCGCCTTGCCCCGCGCCAGGCTCGCGGCGAGCACCACGCCGATGAAGGCCGCCGCCATGGCCGGCGGAGGCGGCG
>JALHOS010000491.1 GCA_022842905.1 Myxococcaceae bacterium
GGCGGCACGGCGGGCACCGGCGGCACGGCGGGCACCGGCGGCACGGGCGGCTGCCGGGTCATCGCGACCTTCCCCAGCGGCGGCACGCCGCACGGCTTCTACGACTCGTCGGGTCCGGTGACGGCCGGCGGGCTGTACGCCCCGGGCAGCGCGCCCTTCGACCACGTCGCGGGTGAGGTCTGGTGGATCGGCACGACGCCTCCCACGATTCCTGCGACGTACACGTTCAGCAACACCGACAAGTACAGCACCTGCGCCCTGTGCGCGTACTTCGACTCGAGCTGCCCCGACACCACGGGCAACGTGTCCATGTGCACGGGCTACTTCGCGCAGAGCGGGACCATGAACGTGACCGCCGCGACCCGCGCCGACGCCGGCACGTTCACGGCGACGCTGACCAACGTCACGTTCGTCGAGTGGGACTTCAGCTCGAGCGTCGACGCGCCGGTGCCCGACGCCGGGTGTGTCACCGTCGGCAGCGCGACCATCAACGTCACGTTCTGAAGTTCGCCTCTCGTCCTTCGCTGACGAAGGGCCTCGAGCGCCGCGGTCCCTCCACCAAGGGTCGCGGCGCTCGTTCGTTTGGCCAGCCGCACCCACGATTCTGGGGCGCGCTCTGCCGCGCTGCGCTATGCCTTGCGGCCGCTGCATTCACTCTTCGTTTTGGGAGTCAGACATGAGCTTTCGCATTCGCAAGGTCGCCGTCCTGGGCGCTGGCGTGATGGGGAGCGGCATCGCCGCACACCTGGCCAACGCCGGAATCCCCGTGCTGCTGCTGGACATCGTTCCGCCCAAGGCCGCCGAGGGAGAGAAGACGGACAGCAAGGCGTTCCGCAACAAGTTCGCCCTCTCCGCGCTGGCCAACTTGAAGAAGCTCAAGCCCGCTCCGCTGATGACGGAGAAGGCGCTGGGGCTCATCGAGGTGGGGAACTTCGACGACGATCTCAAGCGCGTGGGCGAGTGCGACTGGGTGGTCGAGGTCATCAAGGAAGACCTCAAGCTCAAGAACGCGCTGTTCGCCAAGCTCGAGCCGCTGGTCAAGCCGACCACCATCGTCAGCTCCAACACGTCGGGCATGAGCATCAAGGGCATGACCGAAGGCCGCAGCGCGGACTTCAAGCGCCGCTTCCTGGTGACGCACTTCTTCAACCCCGTGCGCTACATGAAGCTGCTCGAGCTGGTCGCCGGTGAGCACACCGACGAGGCGGTGCTGGCCGCGGTGCACGAGTTCGGCGAGCGCGTGCTGGGCAAGGGCATCGTCTACGGGAAGGACACGACCAACTTCATCGCCAACCGCATCGGCACCTACGGGATGATGCGGACGCTGCAGCTGATGGACACGCACGGCTGCACCATCGAAGAGGTCGACAAGATCTTCGGCCCCGCCATGGGCCGCCCGTCGTCCGCCGTCTTCCGCACCGCGGACCTGGTCGGCTTGGACACGTTCAAGCACGTCACGCAGAACTGCTACGACTCGCTGACGCAGGACGAGTGCCGCGAGACGTTCAAGCCGCCGTCCTGGCTGGTGGCCATGATCGACAAGGGCGTGCTGGGCGACAAGTCGGGCTCGGGCTTCTACAAGAAGAACAAGGGCGGCTCCGGCGAGAAAGAAATCCTCGTCCTCGACCTGAAGACCATGGAGTACCGCGCGCAGAACAAGGTGCGCTTCGAGTCGCTGGGCAACGCGAAGGACGCGGAGACGCTCGAAGAGAAGCTCAAGGCGGTGCTCCTGGGCAGCGACAAGGCCAGCAAGTTCGCCGAGCAGGTGACGCTCGACACGCTGGCCTACGCGTCGCGCCGCCTGGGGGAGATCGCCGACGACGTCGTCAACGTGGACCGCGCGATGCGCTGGGGCTTCGCGTGGGACATGGGGCCCTTCGAGGTCTGGGACGTGTACGGCGTGCAGAAGGGCGTCGAGCGCATGAAGGCGCTGGGCATCGCCGTGGCGCCCTGGGTCGAGGAAATGCTCGCCGCCGGCCGCACCAGCTTCTACGGCCAGCAGGGCAAGTTCGACACGTACTGGGACGTCAAGAGCAAGTCGGCGCAGTTCGTCCCCAACGTGGGGCGGCAGCTGACGGTCAAGGCGCTCGAGCGCGCCGGTCGGGCGCTCCTGGTCAACGACAGCGCGACGCTCTGGGACATGGGCGACGGCGTGCTGCAGCTCGAGTTCCACTCGAAGATGAACAGCATCGACACCAACATCATCGAGCTGATGCACCAGACGGTGGACCTGGCCGAGAAGAGCTACCGCGGCATCGTCATCGGCAACGACGGCCAGCACTTCAGCGCCGGCGCCAACATCATGATGCTGCTCATGGCGATCAACGACGGCGCCTGGGACGACATCAAGAAGCTCATTCGCGGCTTCCAGGACGCCAACCAGCGCATGCGCTACTCGAGCGTGCCGGTGGTGGCGGCGCCCTTCGGCTACACGTTCGGCGGCGGCTGCGAAGTCACCATGGGCGCCAACGCGCAGCAGGCCGCCGCGGAGACGTACATCGGCCTGGTGGAGGTCGGCGTGGGCCTCATTCCCGGCGGCGCGGGCAACCTGGGGCTGTTGCGCAACCTCTTCGGACCGCACGCGGGCAGCAAGGACTTCGACCCCTTCCCGTTCGTGAAGAAGGCGTTCCTGAGCATCGGCACGGCGAAGGTCGCCACCAGCGCCGAAGAAGGCAAGGAAGCCGGCTTCCTCGCGCACGACGCCGGCATCAGCATGAACCGCGACCACCAGCTGGCCGACGCCAAGGCCCGCTGCCTGGGCATGGCCGACGCGGGCTTCACGCCGCCTCGCATGGCGACGTTCTTCCTGCCCGGGAAGAGCGGCGCGGCCACCGTCGACATGCAGCTGTACGACATGGTCAACAACCACCAGATCAGCGAGCACGACCGGCTGATCGGCAAGAAGCTGGCGACGGTGCTGACCGGCGGCGATACGTCGGCGACCACGCCCGTCACCGAGCAGCGGCTGCTCGACCTCGAGCTCGAGGCCTTCCTCTCGCTGTGCGGCGAGCCGAAGACCCAGGCCCGCATCCTCCACATGCTCGAGAAGAACAAGCCGCTGCGAAACTAAAGGCCGAGCGCTACCGACTCACTCACACCTGAATCGAACCTGGAAAAACTCGGAAAAAGGAACGAACCCATGACTCAGAAAGTCGTCATCGCTTCGACCGCGCGTACGGGCTTCACGCGAGCGCACAAAGGCGAGCTGAAGGACACGCGCCCCGACACCATGGCCGCGCACGTCATCAAGGCGGCGATGGATCGCGTGCCGGGGCTCAAGAAGGAAGACATCGGCGACGTGGTGCTCGGCTGCGCCATGCCCGAAGGTGAGCAGGGCATGAACGTGGCGCGCATCGCCGGGCTCATGGCGGGCCTGCCGGACAGCGTCCCAGCCATGACCATCAACCGGTTCTGCGCGTCGGGCCTGCAGTCGATCGCCCAGGTGGCGCAGGCGATTCAGACCGGCCAGTACGACGTCGCCATCGCCGGCGGCACCGAAACCATGACCATGGTGCCCATGGGCGGGAACAAGGTGTCGGCCAACCCCGAGGCCATGGACAAGTTCCCCGAGGTGTACACGACCATGGGCGCGACGGCGGAGAAGGTCGCCGCGCGCTTCGGCGTGGCCAGGGAGGACCAGGACAAGCTCGCCGCGTCGTCGCAGCAGAAGGCCGCGGCCGCGCGGGAGAAGGGGCTGTTCAAGGACGAGATCGCCCCCATGCCGGTCCGCTACTTCGACGAGACCGGCCAGGCCAAGGACATGGTGCTCGACAACGACACGATCCTCCGGCCGGAGACGACGCTCGAGGGCCTGGGCAAGCTCAAGCCCGCCTTCGACGCCAAGGGCACGGTGACGGCCGGCAACGCGTCGCCGCTGACGGACGGCGCGGCGGCGGCGGTGGTCATGAGCGAGGCGAAAGCCAAGGCGCTGGGCATCAAGCCGCTGGGCAGCTTCGTGGACTTCGTGGTGGCGGGCGTGCCGCCGGACATCATGGGTATTGGCCCGGTGCCGGCGATCCGCAAGCTGCTCGAGCGCAACAAGCTCACGGTGAAGGACATCGACGTGTTCGAGGTCAACGAAGCGTTCGGCGCGCAGGCGGCGTACTGCGTGCGGGAGCTCGGCATCGACGCGGCCAAGCTCAACCCGAACGGCGGCGCCATTGCGCTCGGTCACCCGCTGGGCGTGTCGGGCACGCGCATGGTCGGCACGCTGCTGCGCGAGCTCAAGCGCCGCGGCGGGAAGTACGGCGTGGTGTCCATGTGCATCGGCGGAGGCATGGGCGCGGCGGCGTTGTTCGAAGTCGCGTAACGGGCGCGTCCGGGGCCTCACTGAACGGCCCGGCCCGCTCTTGTGGCCATGCCACGCTGCGTTAGCGCAGAAGCATGCACCGCTGCGCACAGTGTGGAACCTTCAACCGCGTCGGCGCTTCGCCGGCGGGCGCAGCGCCAATCTGCGGGCGCTGCAAGGCGAGCCTGGACACGAGCGGCGCGCCGCAGGACGTCACCGCGGAAGCCTTCGACAAGACGGTCGCGGGCGCTCCGGTGCCGGTGCTCGTGGACTTCTGGGCGCCGTGGTGTGGGCCGTGCCGCGTGGCCGGCCCCATCATCGACGCGCTGGGCCGGGCGCACGCCGGGCAGTTGGCCGTGCTCAAGCTCAACGCCGACACGGCCCCGCAGGTGCTGTCGGGCCTGGGCATCAGCGGCATTCCCACCTTCGTCGTGTTCAAGGGCGGCCGCGAAGTGAGCCGAAAGACAGGGCTGCTCCCTGCGCCGGTGCTGACGAAGTGGGTGGCGGACACCGCGTTCCGCTGACGCTGGACGGTGGCATCACCCACGCTGCTGCGCGGCCGGCTGCCTGACTTCTTTTGGGCGCGGCGCTTGGCTAGCTTGGGCCGTCATGGTCTGGGTAGCGCTGGCGTTGACGATGGTGGTGCTGGTGGCGTTGTGCGTGGTGCTCGTCATCGTCTGGCGAGACCGCGACGTGCGCACCGAGCGCGTCCTGCCCCGGACGCCGGCGAGCCCGCGCGCCGTCAACGCGCCACGCCCCTCGCAGCCCGAGCGCGTACGCGCGGGCGACCCCCACGC
>JALHOS010000492.1 GCA_022842905.1 Myxococcaceae bacterium
CGACGCCGAGCTGGCTCGGCTCGGGCGCACCGGCCAGCTCGCCTTGCTGCGCCAGCCCGCCCACGACTGGCGGTCCGCGACGGCCGGGGCCGGCGCCGCCCCGACGCTGCCCGACGACGTCGTGGACGAGGTGGAGACCCAGGCGAAGTACGCCGGCTACATCGCCCAGGCCCAGAAGGCGCTGTCGCGGCATCACGAAGCCCACGACACCTGGGCGGTCCCGGCCGACCTCGACTTCGCCGCCGTGAAGGGCCTCTCGAAGGAAGCCCAGGAGAAGCTCGGCAAGCACCGCCCGCCGACGGTGGGACACGCCAAGCAGCTGCCGGGCATTACCCCCGCAGCCATCACGCTCCTGGTCATTCACCTGCGCCGCAGCGCGTGACGCGAGCGGGCGAAGAGGGGGGCTGTGGAAAACGTGTGGAGAGTCTGCCCGCAACGCCGCCCAGGCCGGTTTACAGGCCTTTGAGCCCCGTCGAGGCCGCCTTGACGCTGTGGGAAAGGGGCCCCTGTTCCACGTGAAACACCGCCCGTTTCTGCTAAGCGCCGCGCCGACCATGGACCCGCGCGCGCTGCTGACGGAGCTGTTGGAACAGGGCAAGGTGGGGCAACCGCCGCCCGTCGTTGACGCGCTGTGGCGCTACGCCGAGGAGCTGCTGCGCTGGAACGCCAAGGTGAACCTCACCGCCATCACTCGGCCGGACGAGGTCGTCGAGAAGCACCTGGTCGATTCGCTGCTGGCGCTGCCAGAAGTGCAGGGCGTCACGAGCGTCCTCGACGTCGGCGCGGGTGCGGGGCTGCCGGGGCTGCCGCTGGCGCTCGCGCTCCCCGGCCTTGAGGTGACGCTCGTCGAGGCGGTGGGAAAGAAGGTGGCGTTCATGAAGAACGCCATCGTGAAGCTGGGGTTGGTCGGGCGGGTGCGTGCGGTCCAGGTGCACGCCGCTGGGGACCGAGGGGCCGAGCAACTCCCGCTGGTTGACCTGGCCATCGCCCGGGCGTTCACCGAGGTGGAAGGGTGGGTTCGGCTCGCGAAGCACTACGTGCGCCCAGAGGGCAGGGTGGTCGCGATGTTGGGCGTCGCGCCGCCGGACGAGGTGCTGGCCGACGTGGGTGACCGTACCGGCTGCCCGCTCCAGCACTGCCGGCGCTACGAGCTGCCCCGCTCGAAGGAGCGCCGGGCGGTGGCGACCTTCGGCGTCCCCGCACGTTCCACGTGAAACAGGCCGGTACGGTGTCAGCCCGGTCTGCTATGCAGCCTGGCGCAATGGCACGAGTTCTCTGCGTTTCGAATCAAAAGGGCGGGGTGGGGAAGACCACGACCGCCATCAACCTTGGGGCGAGCTTGGCGGCGGCCGAGCGGCGCACGCTGTTGGTCGACCTCGACCCGCAAGGCAACGCTGGCTCGGGCCTGGGGGTCGATCGCGCCGCGCTGACCGGGAGCGTGTACGACGCGCTCGTCTCCGGCCGGCCCATGGTGGAGCTCGTGCAGCCCACGGAGCTCAAGTACTTGGACGTGGTGCCTGCCACCCCGGACCTCACCGGCGCCGAGGTGGAGCTGGTGAACCTGGACGCGCGGGAGTTCCGGCTGCAGCGGGCCCTGGCGCCCCTGTTGCCCAACTACGACCTGGTGCTCATCGACTGCCCGCCGTCGCTGGGGCTGCTGACCCTGAACGCGCTGGCCGCCGCCGACGCGGTCGTGATTCCGCTCCAGTGTGAGTACTACGCCATGGAAGGCCTGGCGCAGCTGCTGTCCACGGTGGAGGTCGTCCAGCAGGGCCTCAACCCTCAGCTCCAAGTCCTCGGCATCGTGCTGACCATGTTCGACCAGCGGGCCAACATCTCCCACCAGGTCGCGGACGAGGTCCGGCGGGTGTTCCCCAAGCTCGTCTTCGACACGGTCGTGCCCCGCAACGTGCGCCTGGCCGAGAGCCCGAGCTTCGGCAAGCCCGTGCTGCTGTACGACATTCGGTCGAAAGGCTGTGAGGCGTACCTGGGGCTGGCCCAGGAGGTCCTCAAGCGTGAACGGCGCGCTCAGCGGCAGCTGCAGGCGGCGCGGTAGAGAAAGAGGAGCGAGGAGCCCATGCCTGGAATCGTGAAGGTTGTTCCCCAAGCGAACCGCAAGCCCGCCCTCGGCCGCGGGCTCGGCGCACTGCTGGCCGACGCGCGGGGGCCCCAACCGGTCGCCACCGCGGGGGTGCTGCGGCTGCCGGTGGAGCAGATTCACCCCGATCGCGCCAACCCGCGGAAAGACTTCGACGCCTCGGCGCTGGAAGAGCTCGCCGAGTCGCTGCGGAACCAAGGCGTGCTGCAGCCGGTGTTGGTCCGGAAGGAAGCCAAGGGAGGGTACCGCCTCATCGCCGGGGAGCGGCGTTGGCGGGCGGCGCAGCGCGCGGGGCTGCTCGAAATACCCGCAATCGTTCGCGAAGCGACGGACGCCGAGGCGTACGAGCTGGCGCTGGTCGAGAACATTCAGCGCGCCGACCTAAACCCGCTCGAGGAGGCCGAGGCGTACAAGCGGCTGGTCGAGGAGCGGCGGTGGACCCAGGAGCAGGTGGCTGACCGCGTGGGAAAAGACCGGTCGACGGTCGCCAACGCGCTGCGGCTGCTCCTGCTGCCCAACGAGGTGAAGCAGCTGCTCATCGAGGGCGATCTCGACATGGGCCACGCCCGCGCCATCGTCTCGCTGCCGCGCGCGGCGGACATGGTGGCGCTGGCCCGGGCGGTCGTCACCGAGAAGCTCACCGTCCGCGAGGCGGAGGCGCGTGCCAAGGCCCAGAAGGGTGGCCCGGCGCGTAAGCCGAGGGAGGCCGCGAAGGCCAGTCCGGAGGCCCGGCGGCTCGTCGAGGACCTGCAACGCCGGCTCGGGACGAAGGTGCGGTTGGTGGAGCGAGGGCAGGGGAAGGGCCGGCTCGAGATTGAGTTCTTCAGCTACGAAGACCTCGACCGCATCACCGGGCTCATCAAAAAGTAGAGAAAGCTCGGCGTGTGAGGTGGGTTGACAGAAGCTGGTCAGAGAGTTCTGTGGACTCTTTCTTGGTGAGCCCGGGGGTCCGGACCCAGACGCAGGAATGCGCTGCCCCGCCTTTCGGTCGTGGGACGCTCCGCCACCCACGTCCGGCGCGCTGAGCTCTCGAGTCACGCTCCACGCCATCGCCAGCCGACGTGCAGGCAGACCGCCCGTGCGCGAGCGCTCTGCCAGCGCGCTCATTGCCAGTGGCCTCCTCCAGGCGTTCGGCGCACAGCTCCGGCCTCTGCGCGGACCCGGCGATACGACGCCTGTCCGCAGAGCGCCTTCCCGAGTGCGCATCGAGCGGTCACGGGGTCGGGCGCCGCTCGCGCCCGGGCGCCTCCAATCGCGCGCCGCGAGCTCACGAGGAAGGGCGCCGCGCGACGCGCGAATCACTCTGGCGGCCAGCTCCGCGCCTTCGAGGCCGCCGCTCGCGCCCGCCAGGCGTTCGGCGCGTAACGCCTCGTCTTCCTCTCCGCCGAGTAGCCGAGCAGCCGAGCGACTCCAAACGGGCGCCGCAGCGCTCACGAGGGAGGGCGACCCGCGCCGCTCGAGTCACCCTGGCGGCCTGATCCGCGCCTTCGTGGCCGCACCTCTCGCGCCTACCCGGCGTTCGGCACGCAGCGCCACTTATTCCACGCGCCGAGCAGCCGAGCGCCCGGCCGCCTCCAATCGCGCACCGCGAGCGCTCACGAGGGAAGGCGCCGCGCGAGGCGCGAATCACCCTGGCGGCCCGCCCGCGCCGCGGCCCCACCGCCCCTGCGCACGAACTTCACCGATCGCTCCCCAGAGCTTTGCGGTAAGAGCCGACGCCGCGTTGTTCACGGCAGTCCTCGGAGACCACCAGTGGCACTGTTCGGCGCAGACAAGAATCAGCCCATCGACGGAAAGCGAGAGCCCAGCGTGTCAGTCAAAGGCGGCGGAGAGCTTCACACCTTGCTCGGCAAGGGCAGCGAATTCGAGGGGAAGCTGTCCTTCGAAGGGCAGGTCCGCATCGACGGAAAGTACACGGGGCACATCGTCACGAAGGACCTCCTCGTCATCGGCGAGAGCGCGAAGGTGACCGCCGACATCGTCGCGGGGCACGTCATCGTCAACGGCACGGTCGAAGGCACCATCAAGGCCACGACGCTCGTCGAAATGCACCCGCCCGCACGCGTGCGAGGCACCATCGAGACGCCGGCGATGACGATGGAGAAGGGCGTCATCTTCGAAGGCACGTCGAAGATGGAGAACGCCAACTCGCCCAAGGCGCCGCCGCCCATGCCCGGAAGCCCCAAGTGAGTCGCCGCCGCGCGCCGCTGCTGGCCGCGGCGCTGCTCGCGCTGGGTCCGGGCTGCAAGAGGCCACCTCCGGAAGCGCCCGCACGCAACGCGCTGCGCGTGCCGCTCCCCACGGGCTGGACCGCCGCCACCGAAGGAGCGGGCCTGGCCGTCGGCCCCCCTGGCCGCGTCGTCGGCGCGCTCGAGCCTTCGGCGGATCCACTGCCGCCGGCCAGCGTCGTCGAGCAGGCGCTCAGCCAGGCGCGCGCCCAGGCGCTCGAGCCGCTCGCCGCCGACGGCTTCGTGGGCTTCACGTACGACGTGAGCAACGACGCCGGCGCGGTCGCCCGCGGGTTCGTCGGGGTCAAGCGGGTGGGGCGCGGCTCCGTGCGCTGCGCGTCGACGGAGTTCGCGGCGCTTGCGGACCTCGCCCCGCTGGCCGCGTTGTGCCGTGGCGTGTCGCTGGCGGACGGTGGCGTGAACGAGCCGTGAGCAGGGAAGAGGCTTCGCGTCCACGCCCGCGGCGTGCCCCTCGCAGAACGGTGGCCTCGAGCGCGTGAGCAGGACCCGTCGGCAGGCGACAAGCCTCACGGCCCGTCGAGTGTCGCGTCTCAAACGCGCGCTCCTGCTCGTCGTCACCGAACGCTCGCCTCGTGCACCATGAGGTCCGAGCCCATGGCATGCGGCCACGAGTGAGTCGCACGGCCGCGTGTCGCTCGACACCGCCGCCCCGCGGCCGCGCCGCGACACCACCGGCCCGCGGCCACGCCGCGACACCATCGGCCCGC
>JALHOS010000493.1 GCA_022842905.1 Myxococcaceae bacterium
CCGCGCTGCCACCCGCGCCGCCACCCGCGCCGCCAACACCACCCGCTCCGCCGAGCCCGGCGTCGAACGGCACCGACGTCCCCGCGGCTAACCGCACCCGCGGCAGCACGTTGTCCCCAGGCACGAACAGCACGTTCTCGAGCACGAGCGTCGCGCGACCCTGCGACTCGAAGCCCACCGTCCACACGCCCGGCGTCAGCCCGCGCAGCTCGAAGCGGCCGTCGGCCCCGGTGCTCGTGCGCTCGAGCGTCTGCGGGCTCGCCGCGAGCACCCGCACGCCCTCCGCGGGCGTCCGCCCGTCATCGAGGAGCACCGCGCCCGTCACGTTGGCCAGCGCGTTCATCGTCGGGTCGGCGACCAGCCTCAGCTCTCGCACGGCCAACTCTTCACCCTCGCGCAGCTCCAGCGTCTGCTGCTCCGGGCGGTAGCCCGCGCGAAACACGGCCAGCGTGACGACACCGGGGGGCAGCTCCGTCAGCGAGAACGTCCCGTCGTCGAAGGTCGACGTCAGGTACGGCGCTTCGGGCACGAAGACGGCGGTGCCGGCGTGCCCGCTGCGCTCGTCCGCACGCTCGCTGCGCACGGCGCGCCCTGTCACGTTGGCGTTCCTGCCCAACAGCACGTTGCCCAGCTGCCGGTCCTGCCCGCGCGCGGCGCCCACCGTCGCGAGGGAGAGCAGGCGCTGCCGGTCGAAGCGCCCGTCGCCGTCCGAGTCGAAGCGAAAGAGCACGTCACCTTCGGGCCCGGTGATGCCCGGCACCACGAAGCGGCCCTCTTCGTCGCAGCGCACCTCGACGCCGCTGCGCCGCAGCGTGACGAGGGCTCCCTTGGCTGGTTGTGGCAGCGCCCGTCCGGGCACGGCATAGACGGCGACGCCCTGCAGCGTCCCCGGCGGCGCGGCCTGCGGGGGACCGGGCAATTCGAGGGAACGGTTACAGGCCGAGACGGAAGCGAGGAGGACCCCGACGACGAGACGAGCGCAGCGCATGGCCGCCGCACGCTAATCGCGAGTCAGGACTTCTGTGGCACTCGTTCTTCGTGGGGCGGCTCGACACGGAGCAGCCCCCCCGCAAGTCACTTCACCGGCGCGCCGTCGGCGTCGGCGAACTTGAGCTCACCGAGCTTCAGCTCCGCCACGCCCTGCTCCACCTTCGCGCGGTCCCCCACCACCACCCAGACCAGGCTCTGCGGCTTGAGCACCTTCTTCGCCGCGGCGTCGAGCTGCTCTTTCTTCAACCCGCGCACCGCGTCGGCGTACGTCTGGAAGTACGTGTCCGGCAGCCCGTAGTTGAGCAGGTACGCCAGCGCGCCCTGCACGGCGCCGGACGTCTCCCACTGCCCGGGCAGCTTGAGCACGCGGTCTGCCTGAATGCGCTCGAACTCCTCGGCCGTGGTGGGCTTGCTCCCCACGTAGTCCGTCAGCTCCTTCTTGAGCTCCACCAGGCTCTCCTTCGTCTTGTCCGTCTGCACGGGCGCGAAGACGACGAAGGCCCGCTGCCCCTTCGCGTTCGTCAGGCTCGAGCGCACGCCGTAGCTCCAGTGTTTGTCCTCACGCAGGTTCATGTTGAGCCGGCTGTTGAAGTCGCCGCCCAGCACCTTGTTGAACCCTTCGATCGCCAGCTCGTCGGGGTTGTTGGTCGGCGGCGCCAGGTGCCCCACGGCAATGACGGTCTGCAGGCTGCCCGGCCGGTCGATGAGCCACACCTGGGGCTTGTCGGACAGGGCCACCGTCGGCACGTCGAGCTTGGCTGCCGTCCCCGCGGCCCAGCCGCCCAGCTGCTTCTCGAGCAGCGCGACCAACTCGTCGAGCGACAGGTCGCCCACCACCACCACCGTCGCCGAGCCCGGCTTGAGGCTCTTCGCCAGCCACGCCTGGACGTCGGCCAGCGTGAGCTTGCCCACGGTGGACTCGAAGCCGCTGCCGCTCATGGGCAGCGCGTACGGGTGGCCATCGCCGAAGTAGAGGCGCGGCGCCAAGCGCGTGGCCATGCCGCCCGGGCTGTTCTTCTCCTGCTTGATGCCGGCGAGCTGCTGCTGTTGGAGGCGGGTGAAGTCCTTGGGGTCGAGCTTGGGCGTGAGCAGCACCTCGGCGAGCAGCGCGAGCGCCTGCGGGAAGGTGGCCTTGAGCGAGTTGACGGTCAGCGCGCTGGTGTCCAGGTCCGCGCCGGAGCCCAAGCCCGCGCCGAGCTTCTCGAGCTCTTCGGCGAGCGCGATGGGCGTCTTCGTCTTCGTGCCTTCGTCGAGGAGGTTCATCGCCAGCGTCGCGAGGCCGGCGGTGTCCTTGGTGTCGCCGCTCGTGCCGACGTCGAAGCGCAGGCGCAGATCCACCAGCGGCAGGCCGGGACGTCGCGCCAGCACGACCTTGAGCCCGTTCTTGAGCGTGGCGCGCTCGAGCGCGGGGAAGGCGACGGCGGGCGCCGCGCCCAGGTCCGGCAGCTTCTTGCGATCCACACCCGCCGCCGCGTTCTTGAACGTGCCGAAGGGCTGCACCGTCAGCGACAGCGCCGGCGCCGACAGCCAGTCCTTGAACGCCTGGTGCACTTCCTTGGGCGTGGCCGCTTCGAGCCGCGCGAGGCTGTCCTTCCAGGCGTCGGGGCGCCCGCCGTACACCTGGCTGTCCGCCAGCACGTCGGACTTGCCGCCGAACCCGCCGATGCGCTCGAGCCCGCGCACGAAGCCCGCCAGCTGCCGCGTCTTGAGACGCCCGAGCTCGTCGGCGGTGGGCCCGTCCTTCATGAACTTGGCGAACTCCTCGTCGAGCACCTTCACCACCGCCGCCGGGTCCACGCCGGGCTTCACCGACGCGCTCAGAATGAACTGGCTGGCGATCTCCCCGCTCCACACGCCGCCGCCGACGTCGGTGCACAGCTGCTCGGTGTAGACCAGCCGCTTGAAGAGCCGGCTCGTCTTGCCGTTCATGAACACGTCGGCCGCCATGTCGAGGTAGTCGTGCGCGGCGTTCGTGCGCTCGGGCACCACCCAGAAGCGGTACAGGCGCGTCTGCGGCACGCGATCTTCGATGACCTTGGTGACCGGCTCCTCGAGCTTGGGCACCCAGGGCCCGAGCTTCACCACCGGCTTGGAGGCGGGAATGTGGCCGAAGTACTTCGTCACTTTCTCGAGGACGGCCTTGGGGTCCACGTCACCGGCGATGACGAGCGTGGCGTTGTTCGGGCCGTACCAGGTGCGAAACCACTCCTGCACGTCCTTGAGCGACGCGGCTTCCAAGTCCTCCATGCTGCCGATGACGGTGCCCCGCGGGAACGCGTACGGGTGGTGCGACGGGAAGAGCACCTTGTTGGCTTCGTTGAACACCTGGCCGTAGGGCTGGTTTTCCCCCTGGCGCTTCTCGTTCTGGACGACGCCGCGCTGCTCGTCGAGCCGAGGCTGGTCGATGACGCCGAGCAGGTGCCCCATGCGGTCCGACTCGAGGAAGAGGACCCGGTCCAGCCCGCTGGTGGGGACCGTCTGGAAGTAGTTGGTGCGATCGCGATCCGTCGTGCCGTTCAGATCCGTCGCGCCCATGGCGCCCAGCGCCTTGAAGTAGTCGGTGTTGAAGTGCTCCGAGCCGTTGAACATCAAGTGTTCGAAGAGGTGCGCGAAGCCGGACTTGCCGAACGCCTCGTCTTTGGCGCCCACGTGGTACCAGACGTTCACCGCGACGATCGGCGCCTTGTGGTCTTCGTGGACGACGAGCGTCAGCCCGTTGTCGAGCACGAAGCGCTGGAACGGAATGTCGATGCTGGCCGCGAGCGACGAGGACTGCTTCTTCGCGGGCGGCGCGGCGTGGGCGAGCACGGACAACAGACAGGAGAAGATGAGCAGGGAGCGCATGCAGGGACGACCTCATAGCGTCTACAGTGCCCGCGCGCCGCACATGACCACCGCCGTCCCCCTGTTGTTGAGCGACCCCCTCGTCGGCACCCAGCTGGGTGAGTACGAGATCCAAGCGCCCGTCGGTGAAGGCGCCATGGGCGTCGTGTACCGGGGCGTGCAGCCCGTCATCAAGAAGCGGGTCGCCATCAAGGTGCTCAAGCCGCACATCGCCAACGACGAGTCGCACGTGCGCCGGCTGGTGGCCGAAGCCGAGGCGGTCAACTCCATCGGCCACCGGAACATCATCGACATCTTCGGGCTGGGCCGGCTGCCCGACGGGCGCCCGTACATCATCATGGAGTACCTGGACGGCGTGGGGCTGGACACCCTGCTGCGCGCCGGCAAGCCGCTCGAGGTGGACGACGCGCTGGGCCTGCTCGTCGACATCTGCGCGCCCCTGGCCGCCGCGCACAAAGCCAACGTCGTGCACCGCGACCTCAAGCCTTCGAACGTCTTCGTGTGCAAGCAGGCCGACGGCGGGCGCTTCCTCAAGCTGCTCGACTTCGGGCTGGCCAAGCGCGCAGTGGAGCTCTCCGACGCCGAGAAGACCGCGGCGGGCACCATCGCCGGGACGCCGAACTACATGTCGCCGGAGCAGGCCCGCAGCCTGCCGGTGTCGCCGCGCACCGACCTCTATTCCCTGGGGGTCATCGCGTACGAAATGTTGACCTGTGCGCTGCCCTTCGTCGGGCCCACGCCCATGGACACGCTCATGCTGCACCTGTCCGAGCCGGTGCCGTCGGCGCGGGCGAAGAACCCGCTCGTGCCGAAGGCGCTCGACGCGTTGATTCGGCAGCTCATGGCCAAGGAGCCGGACGCGCGCCCTGCGTCGGCCGAAGAGGTCCGGCAGCGGCTCGTCGCCATTCGCGCGGCACCGCCGGATCGACCCGAGAGCGAAACGTCGCGACGGCTGTGGCTGGCCGGGGCAGTGGTGCTCGCCGGGGCCGCCGCTGGGGTCGTGCTGCTGAGCAGGTCAACGCCGCTCGCGGTGGAGCCCTCGCAGCCGCCTCCGACGCCGAGGGTGCCGACGTCGACCGTGCCCGCGCCGCCACAGCCGCTCGTCGCGCCCGTGGCAGCCGCCCAACCGCCAGTGCCGACGCCGGTTACCGTGGAGCCCGCGCCCCTGCCGCCGACGCCGGTGCC
>JALHOS010000494.1 GCA_022842905.1 Myxococcaceae bacterium
CGCTCGGGAGAAGACGGAAGGTGCGTGTCGCCAGCCGTCGCGGGCGCTCAGTTCCGGCGCAACGCCCTTCGCCTGGCGACCGAGCGTGTGTGTCGCGGCTCGCCAAGGGCGCACGGTGCTGGCTGAAGGTCGCTCGGGAGAAGACGGAAGGTGCGTGTCGCCAGCCGTCGCGGACGCTCGGTGCCGGCGCAACGCCCTTCGCCTGGTGACCGAGCCTGTGTGTCGCTGCGGACGACCGGCTCCCCGAGGGCGCACCGCCAGAGCGCACAGGCAGCTGCCGGGTGGACCGAGCGTGCGTGCCGCCAACGTCGCGGGCGCAAGGTCCCGCGAAGCCCCCTCGCCTGGCGACCGAGCGTGTGTGTCGCTGCGGGCGAGCGGCTCCCCGAGGGCGCACACACAGACGCGCGCCCCTCCCGAACGTGCACACATCACTGCGTGCGAAAGGCCCAGCGAAGACACGCCGGCTCGGCAGAGAGGTCGCTCACCACTATCCACGCGCAGGACTCTCGCCGCGTGCCAGCGTGAAGCGGCTCACGCGCCCGCTTCAGCGCGGAGCGACGTGCCCGGGTTGACCGAGCGCGTTGACCGGCGCCTGAAGCACCCGACGGGCTTCGTGCTCCGCGAGCCCACCGCGCCGCGCCCAGGCAACCAGCTCGTCGACGAGCGCACCGACTTCCGTCACGGCGAGCCCGCGCGCGTCCTCTCGGCGCACCCACGCGCGAAACGCGGCGAGCTGCGCCGCCGATACGTCGCGCTCCAACAGCCGCCGCAGAACACTGCCGCACACCAGGTCGTGAGCGCGGCGCTGCTCGTCTGGCCTGCGCGCGGTGACGCTGCCGGGCCACACGCGGTAGTCGACGAGCGGCTCGGCCACGTTCTCGCAGCGCAGGTTCGGCGTCACGCGCGCCCACAGCTCCGCGTCGAGACCGACGCGAAACGACGGCTCGTACGAGAGCTGCGCCGAGCGCCGCCACGCGACGGACGAGTGCACGAAGGGCGGGCTCACCGCACAGCGCAGCGCGATCGCCACCGGCCCCTGGGGCACGGCCTGCGTCCAGCGCAGCCCCCCCGCCTCGTCGACGACCCGGCAGGCGCTGCCGACGACGTCCACGTCGGGCCGCGCTTCCAGCAACGCCACCTGAAGCCCCAGCCGCCGGGGGTCCGCCTCGTCGTCGGCGTCGAGCCGGGCGATGACGTCGCCGCGAGCGAGGGCCAGGCCTGCGTTCGCCGCCGCCGCAGACCCGACGTTCCGCGGCAGGCGTTCGACCACCAGTCGCCGCTCGGAGCGCGCGAGCTGCGCGAGGACGGCTGGCGTCTCGTCGGTCGACGCGTCGTCGACCACTACGAGCTCCCACCGCTCCAGGTGCTGCCGACGAATGCTGGACACCGCGCGCTCGAGGAACGCCGCGCCGTCGTGCACCGTCATCACCACGCTGACCTGCGGGCGCGCCATGGACCGCGACGCGCGTAGCTGTGGCCGTAGACGGCGGTCAACTCGGTCGTTCCTCGAAGCTTCACCGGGACGGAGTCGTGACTTGCGATCGGTCGCCACCGCGTCCAAGGTCCCGCCCCGCAATGCCGACCGGAGCGCCAGTCGACCAAGCCGCTGTAGCCGCCGCGTTCGGCCGGCTCGAGCAGGCGCTGGGCGCCAACCCCAAGGCCTTCCTTCCGGTCGGGGGCGACGTCGCCTTCTTCGTGCCTGGCGCCAACCCGCCGACGTGGCACCTGACGAGCCTCGCCGGGGCCGTCTGCATTCGCCCCGGGACACCGCCGTTTCCAGTCCTCACCATTGGCATCACGCCGCAGGCGCTGGGCTGGCTGGTCGAAGGCACGCTCGACGTGCCCAAAGCGTTTCGCCTCAAGCGCTTGGCGATCGAAGGCGACCCCGCAGCGCTCGCGGCCTTGGTGCGCTGCTTTGCAGAACAAGTTCCGGCGGAAGCACCGGGGCTTTGAACCGAAGTCGAAGTGACACGAGGCAGTCAAACCACGGAGAGGAAGACCATGGCAGGCGTGAAGATCGATGCGGTGCGTTCGGGTGTGCAGCTGCTGTCCGGGCTGCTGAGACGGGCTGACGAGAACAACGACGACAACGGCAAGGTGTCGCGGGCCGACGTGAAGTCCTTCATCGAAGCGCACGGAGACGGCGCCTCCATGGACGCCGCGCTCGACCGCGTCTACCGGTACGCGGTGAAGCGGTACGACACGGAGAACCCCACCATCGCGCAGCTGAACAAGGCGCTGGCTGACGCGGTGAAGGCCGCGACCCGGGCGGACAAGAACGACAACAACGACCTGTCGGCGGCCGAGCGCAAGACGCTGGCGGCGACGTGGAAGGCCATCGTCGACTTCGCCGCCGACTACAAGGGCCAGGCCGTCGACGACGTCACGATGAACAACTCGCCTCCGTAAGCAGACGAGCTGCGGGACACCACGTCGGCCGAGGCGAGCGCTAGGCTCCCTCGGCCGATGCTTTTCGAACCCTGGTCGTGGGTGATGTTGGCTGCCACCGCGGGGCTCACGCTGCTGTTCGTGCGCCGCGCCCAGGGTGGCGCGCAGCTCAACAACCGGGGGCTTTCGCAGCTCCACGAAGGGCGGGTCGTCGAAGCGCTGGCCACGTTCGAGGCCGCGCGGAAGCAGCTCTGGCTCAACCCGCTCCCGTCCTACAACCGCGGGGTCGCGCTGTTCCTGTTGTGGCGGCTGACGGAGGGGCGCGATGAAATCGACAAGGCGAGCGCGTCGCGCCAGGGCAAGGCGCTGCGAATCGTCGCGGTGCCCACCTTGCTCCTCATCGCCGCGCTGCAGGACGACGCCGACCGCCTCGCCGGCCTGCAGGCCGAAGTGAAGCGGCTGGGCTTGGACGCCGCGCCGCTCGTGACGGTGGCCCACGCGATCCAACACGCTCGAGCCAGCCGCTGGACTGAAGCGCTCGGCTACTTGACCGTCGACAAGCTACGCCCCTTGGGTGGAAACCAGCGGGCCTTGGCCGAGGCGCTGCGCGCGTGGTGCTTGGAGCAGCTCGGACAGGAATCGTTGCCGATCGACGTGGTCGGGGTGTTCGGCGAAGCCGGCCCCCAGGTGCTGACCCAGGTCTGGCCGGACTTCGCGGCCTACTTGGGGCGAGCGCGACGGTGGTGAAGGGCGCCGCACGCACCGTCGAGTCCGCGCACCGGTTCGGCGCTCAGGCGTGCTAGCTTCGGTCCGCCTCGCACGCAGCGGGGAACGGGAGACCGCGATTCCGGCGATGGCTGTCGCTGGGGAGTCATTTCAATGGAAGTAGGCAAGTACCGACTGCTCGCTGAGCTTGGGCGTGGAGGCATGGCCGACGTGTACCTGGCCAGCGCCGGGGGCATGGGGGGCTTCCAGAAGCTGCTGGTCGTGAAGCTCGCGCACGCGACCGAAGACCCGGCGCTCCGGCAGATGTTCCTCGACGAAGCGCGCCTGTCCGCGCGGCTGTCGCACCCCAACGTGGTGCAGACGCTCGAGGTCGGTGAGGCCGGCGATCGCCAGTACATCGTCATGGAGTACTTGGAAGGGCCTCCGCTGCACCGGCTGGTGCGTCGGGCCGCGGCGCAGGGCGGCGTGCCGCTGCGCATGATGGTGCAGATCCTCGCCCAAGCGCTGTCGGGGCTGCACTACGCACACACGCTGACGGACTTCGACGGCGCACCGCTGCGCGTCGTCCACCGGGACCTCACGCCGCACAACATCATCGTCACGCTGCAGGGCGTCACCAAGGTGCTCGACTTCGGCATCGCCAAGGCGGCCGACAGCCGGACCATGACGCAGGTGGGCTTCTACCGCGGCAAGCTGGCCTACATGGCGCCGGAGCAGGCGCGCGGTGAGGCCGTCGACGCCCGGGCCGACGTGTTCTCGGCGGGCATCATTCTGGCGGAGACGATTCTGCGCCGGTCCTTCTGGGGTGACCTCACCCCCGCCGTCATGTCGTCGCGGCTCGTCATGGGGCAGGTGCCCGACATCGAAGAAGCGAAGGTCGACCCCATGCTCGAGGAAATCTGCGCGCGCGCGCTGCTCCCCGACCGCGAGAAGCGCACCGGCTCCGCGCAGGAATTCAAGGAAGCGCTCGACTTCTACCTGAGCGCGACCGGCGGCCCCATCTCCACCGAGGAGATCGCCGCCTTCGTCAACCCGCTGGTGGCTGAAGACCGCAAGCGGATCCGCGGCATCATCGACCAGCAGCTGCAGTCCAGCGCGTCCGCGGCCTCCACCGCCGCGCTCCCGTCACTCGAACGCGCCAGCCAGAGCCTCGGAGGCAACAGCGGCACGGGGACCGCCACCGGCACCCCTCGCCAAGGCCCCTCGAGCTTCGCCGTCGTCACGCCGTCCGGCGCCGGCAAGGCCGAAGCCCAAGCGACGCCCGCAGCCGCACCAGAGGCGGGCGCGGAGCTGCCGAAGATCGAAGGCACGCCCATGTCGCCGGCCAAGGCGTCGAGCGGCTACACGCCGGGCATGGTGCCGGCGAAGACGATTCCCGACACCTCCGGCGACGCCGCCCCCTCGCAGCCGGGTGATGTGGGGACCGCCGAGCCGAAGCGGCCCGCGCCGCAGGCCCCGCGAGACTTCGCGCTCTCCGCCGCGCCGCCCAAGCCCGTTGGCCTGTACGTCGGTGGCGCCATCGCCGCCCTGTTGGTGCTCGGGCTCGTCGGCTTCTTCGCCACCCGCCAGCGCGAAGAGCCGGTCCCCGCACCGCTCCCCAAGGCGCAGGCCCCGGCCCCCGCCGCGCCCCAGACGGTGTCGCTGCAGGTCGCCGTCGAGCCTTCGACCGCCACCCTGCTGCTCGACGGCGCGCCGGTGCCGAACCCCTACATGGGCTCGGCCCCCAAAGACGCGCTGCCGCACACCTTGACGGCCAGCGCCGACGGCTTCGAAGCACTCAGCACGCCGCTGACCTTCGATCGCGACGTGCTCTTGCGCCTGGCGCTGCGGCCAGTGGAGCCTCCCTCGGCCCCCCCCAGCGGCGGCGGCGACGCCCGGCCGGAGTCGG
>JALHOS010000495.1 GCA_022842905.1 Myxococcaceae bacterium
CACTCGGCTGGGGGCGCCGGCCGGCGCGCGCCCTGTGGCCTGCGTGGCGCCGGCTCGCCGCGCAGCTCCGTCGGACCTGGCCGGACCCCGCGCAGATTCCCCCGGCAGTGCAGTCGCCGGCCTGGCTCGAGGCGACGGCCGCGGCGGACCCGAACGGAGCGAGGCTCAACGCCGCGCGGCACGTCACGCTCGATTTCCTCCCCTGGGCGCTCGAAGACGCGCGCGTGCGTGAGGTGGCCCAGCTGCGGGCGTACGCCTGGGCCACCCCGCTGCTCGAGGTGACCCGGGCGCTCTACGGCCTACCTGACCGCGCTGACGACGCGTCCAGCCTCGAGGGTCGCCGGGCGGCGGTGCGCGCGCTGTGGCAGTCGCTCGAGCTCGAGCAGCCGCAGCTGCGGCGCGCGGCGCGGCTGCTCAGCCGGTGGTGAGCCACAAGGCGGCGCTCCCTTCTTGGCGGACGTCCAGAAGGCGCCCGTCGTCCGGGAAGCCCAGGCCCATGAGGGGCAGCGCTTCGGCAGCGAGCGTCCTCACGCCGGCGTCGCGAACCACGTCGGCCGACTCGGCCTGGGCGAAGACGGTCGGGAGCACGGTCGCGTGCCACATGTCTTCCCACGACGAGCTGGGGCGCGTCCCCGGGTGGAAGGAGCTGGCCGTCGTCACGTACGGCATCTGTGGCCATAGCCCCAGACGAGCGCGAAGTCAGACGGCTCCTGCACGAGCTCCAGCATCGACAGCGCCTTGAGCCGTGCACGCTGCGGCGCGCTCAGCTTCGCCTGCAGGCCGAGCGCCAGCAGCTCGCCGCGGCAGTCGTCCTCTTCGCTGAGCAGATCCGCCAGCACCCTGCGCGCGGCCAGGTCGCCCGGGTTGGTGAGCACCCTGTCCCATGCGCGCGTGCGCTCGTCATTCCGTACGTGGCTCATGCACTCCTCCTCGGTGGTGGTGCCCGAGCGCTTGCGGGGCGCCAGCCGCCGCCCCGCGCCGCGCCTCAGCTCGCCGGCTGCGCCGACTCTTCGCTGACGGCCGTCTCGCGCAGCTCTTCGTCCGGCGCCGCGGGAAGCTCCGGCAGCGCAGAGCTGGCGAACTCGTCGGCCAGCGCCTCGTGGGCCTCGCACCCGGTGAAGGTCAGCTGCACGCACAGCTCGTCGGGCGCGTCGACCTTCCACACGAAATAGAAGGCCGTCAGCGGCCCCGGGGCGAAGAAGTTGGTGCGGATCCGCACGCCGGTCCACCGCATGCCGCTCTCGAGCGCCGGCTCCTCCAGCGACTCGTCGATGGCGCGCGCGAGCATGGGGTCGCTCCGCCGCAGCACGTCGATCGGCGGGCTCGTGCTGATCTGCAGCGTCGACACGTCGTCTCCCTCGCCGACCTCGAGCTGCGCGAAGCGGGCGCCCTGCTCCGCCGACGGCCGCCAGGGCCCCCGCGCAAACGCGTAGGGCAGCGAGAACGTCGGCCGCACGAAGTCGCCGTCCAGCGAGCGGCCCGGACGTCGGTCCAGGAGCAGGGCGGGGAGCCACACCGGCGCGCAGACGATGAGGAAGGGGAGCCGCGCTGGTCCGAGCCCATGTGAGGCCTTCAGCAGGAGGCGACTGAGCGGGACGAACAGGAGCCAGAGCACCGCGCGAACGAACAGCAAGACCAGGACGACAGGGACCAGCAAGGAGCGCATACCTCCTCTATTGGACCGTGGCCGCCGATCCGTCACGTCCCCTTGTCGAGCACGGGAATTGGGCTTCTTCCTCGCCTCTCGCACGTTGCCGCCAGAGGCGGCTCTGACCCAGCTGTCCCTCGGCGTCTGCGGCTCCGGCCTCGACCGAACTCGGCCCTGCTCCGCATTCACCTCGCGCCCCCCCGAATTTGCCGCGCACGAACGAGGGCTGCCGCACCGCGCACGCGGCCTACGTCCTCGAGAGCGACCCGTCGAAGAGGATCGTCGAAGAGCGAGGCGCCGGATTCGCGCCGCACTCCCGCTGGTCCAAGCCCTTGCCCGTCGAGTGCGCCGCGGCCCTACCCGGCCGGAGCGACGACCTTCGCCATCGTCTCCACCGCCCAGCGGCGATCGACCAGCACCTCGCCGGTGGGCTCGAAGGGCCTCCAGGCCTCGAGCCCGCGGGTGTACGCGTCGAGCGGGCTGTGGACGAGCTGTGGCCGCTGCCCGGCTTCGTCGAAGAGCAGCCAGCGCAGCGTGGCGTTCCCCGGCTCGAGCCCGTCGAACAGCAGCACGCGGTTGAGCGCGTCGGGGCCCAGCGAGGCGAGCAGCAGCGTCTTGGTGAGCTCCACCGCCCAGTCCACCAGGCCGGCGTCGAGCACCTTGAGCTTCTCCACCAGCGCGTTGAGCGTGGGGACGACGCGCTGCGTGCCGGACAGCCGCGCCTGGGCGAAGGCGGCCTTGGCCTCGTCCACCTGCTGCGCGCCGCCGGGGCACACCTGACAGAAGAAGCCCCGCGCCGAATCGGTGAAGACGAGCCTGCCCGCCAGCTGCGCGCTCTTCCCGCACGGGCAGGTGAACAGGTTCAGCGTGCCCTCCCGCAGCGCGCCGAGCTCGGCGGCGTCTTTGAGCGCGTCGACGCTCATCACCAGGCGAAAGCGCTGCGCTGCGCCACAGGCAGGGCACTTCACCGTCGTCTCGGACACCAGCGCCATGACGTCGACCTCGTACGTGCGAGAGGGAGCCGCGCTGCTAGCACGAGCCGAGCGCGGCGCCGTGGCGCACCGTGACGAGCCATGGCAAAGGGCGCGCGGTCGTTTCACCACTCGACGAAAGGCCGCCATGAAGCGCTTCTTCTTGTTGTCGCTGTCGGTGTTGACCCTCACGAGCAGCGGCTGCGCCACGGTGTACCGCAGCCGCGTGGAGACGGTGCCCAAGGGCGCTCGGGTCGCGGTGCTCAGCGCGACCCCCTGGGGTACCGCGGAGCCTGCGCTGCCCACGTCGTACCTGCCGACGTTGTTCAACAACGCCCAGCTGCAGCTCGTCTCGCTGCATGACGTCGACCTGCAGTCCAAGCCGCCGTCCTTCGTGGCCTCGAGCGCCGCGCCGAACCCAGCGCCTTTGGCCGACGACGTCTTCGTCGCCTCGCTGCACGGGCTCAAGCAGCGGCTGGTGGACGCGAAGGTGGACTACGTCTTCCTCATGTCCGGCTGGGGCCTGAGCGTGGACCGGGACTTCCGCGGCACGGTGGTGCGCGTCGCCGACATGGCGGTGGTCGCCTCGACGTACCTGCGCGAGCGGATCCTCGGCATCGTCGCCGGCATCACCATGCCGCTCATGGGCCTGGGGATTCTCGTGCTGCCCTGGTTCGCGCTGGTGGACACCGAAGAGCGCAAGGTGCAGGTGTTCGACGCGTTCATTCAGTTCTCGGTGGGGAACAAGGCGCCGGTGTTCCCGGGCGGCCCAGTCGACGTGCAGATTCCGAAGCGCATCGGCGGGTGACGAGGCGGGGCTCGGGAGGCGGCGACGAGCCAGCCGCCCGCGGCTGCCGAAGAGGAACCGAGGTGCCGGGAGCGTTGGCACAGGCGGGGCAAGGCGCGCCGGAGCAGCGCCATTCCTGGCCCGCCACACCGAAGCCCCAGGGGGTGACTCGCCACGCGGCGAACATTCGCCTCACCAGGCGCGTCTGGGGGCGCGGCGCTGTCGTCAGGCACAGCAGTCGTAAAGCGGCTCCTCAGGCCCGCGCGGAGGCTGGGCGCGGAGGGACACGACAATCGCCTTGTCTTCCCCACCCGCCACTTCGAAAGCCCCCCATGTCCACGCTCGCCGCCGTCGCTCGTCCCGTCATCGCCGCTCCCCTCGCGCCCCCGACGGCCCCGCCCGCTCCGCCGGTGCCCGCCGTGTCGCAGGCCGCGCAGCCAGTCGACTCGTTCGAGCCGTCCCCCGTCGCCAAGCGTGAAGCGCCGCTCGCTCCGGCCAGCCCGGAGCCGGTCGCCGTGGAGCCGGCCAAGAAGCCCGGCCTGATGAAGCGGGCCTGGGAAGCGCTCAAGAAGCTCGCGAAGAACCCGGTGGTGCGCCAGGTCGCGACCACCGTGGCCCGGCGGGTGCTGACCGGCGGCGCGCTGTAACCGAGCGTCGACGGAGGAACTGCCTGCCTGTCGTGCAGTGAGCTTGCTCAGCAGGGCGCGGGCGTGCGAAGGCCGTCCGCCTCATGATTCGGCTGGACAACATTGGCTCGCAGCACGGCAAGCAGGTCCTCTTCATCGGCGCGTCGGCCGCCATTCACAAAGGGGAGAAGGTGGGCCTGGTCGGGCCCAACGGCTCCGGCAAGTCGACGCTGTTCCGCTACATCATGAAAGAAGAGGCGCCGGACGAGGGCAGCGTGTCCGTCGATCGCGGCGTGACGCTGGGCTACTTCCGGCAGGACGTCGGCGACATGCGCGGCCAGTCGGTGCTCGAGGCGACCCTCGACGGCGCCGGCCCGGTGTCGGCGGTGGCCAAGGAGCTCAAGGAAATCGAACACGCCATGGCGGACCCCGCGCGGGCCGACGAGCTCGACCAGCTCGTGGAGCGCTTCGGCGACGTGCAGGCCCGCTTCGACAGCCTGGGCGGCTACGCGCTGGAAGGCCGCGCGCGGGAGATTCTCGCGGGCCTGGGCTTTCGCGAGGTGGTGGTGGACGACGACGTGGGCAAGCTGTCGGGCGGCTGGAAGATGCGCGTGGCGCTGGCGCGTATTCTCCTGATGAAGCCGGACGGCATGCTGCTCGACGAGCCGAGCAACCACCTGGACCTCGAGTCCCTCATTTGGCTCGAGGGTTTCCTCAAGCAGTACGACGGCGCGCTGCTCATGACGTCGCACGATCGCGAGTTCATCAACCGCGTGTGCAACCGCATCTTGGAGATCGACGGCGGCGAGCTGACCACCTACTCGGGCAACTACGACTTCTACGAGAAGCAGAAGAGCCAGGCCGAGGTGCAGCAGCAGGCGACCTACGAGCGGCAGCAGGCCATGCTCAAGAAGGAGATCGCCTTCATCGAACGCTTCAAGGCCCGGGCG
>JALHOS010000496.1 GCA_022842905.1 Myxococcaceae bacterium
CAACGAGGCGTCGGGCTTGGCTTCGAGCGACTTGGTTTTCTCGTCCAGCGCCGTGAGGAGGTCCTGCTGCTGGGCTTGGGGCGCGGGCTCACCGGCGAGCTTCTTGCCGACGACGACGCCGAGCACGAAGACGCCGCCCAAGACCACCAGGCCCGCGACGGCCATGGTGACGATCTGGCTGCTCTCTAGCGAGAGCTCGAACTTCTCCTTGAGCTTGTGCGAATCGCGCATGGGCTTCCTCTTCGTTGGGCGGCGCGTCCCGGTCGCAACGGACCGGTAGCAGGACGAAGCGACGGTACCGTGGTGCGTCGGCGCGTCAACTTCGTGCCGCGCTCGGAAAGCGCGGCTCACCGTCCGGACGGGCCGCGCGCGGGCGCGTGGAGTCCTCCTCGGAGCACTGCTTCGCGTTCACGGGCGGTGTGAGGGCAGGCGGGCGGGCCGCGCGTCGAGCTCCGCGGCGGCGCTCGAGCCGTGGCCGCCGCATGAAGCGCTCAAGGCCCCGCAACGCGCACTCGAGCAGCTCAACGGCGATGGTGGCGGAAACACCGCGGAGCTGCCGAACTGATCGCCCCGCGCCGGCCGCGCGTCGAGCTTCAGCCTAGGGAGCCGCGTGAAGCGCTCAAGGCCCCGCGCACGCGCTCGAGCAGCTCAGCGGCGATGTTGGGCGGAATCACCGCGGAGCTGCCGCACTGATCGCCCCGCGCCGGTCGCGCGTCGAGCTTGCGCGGCAGCGCCTGAGCCGTGGCCGCCGCGTGAAGCGCCTTAGCCCCCGCGCACGCGCTCGAGCAGCTCAGCGGCGATGTTGGGCGGAATCACCGCGGAGCTGCCGCACTGATCGCCCCGCGCCGGCCGCGCGTCGAGCTTGGGCCTCGGGGCCCAAGTGAACCCCTTCAGTACCCGCGCACGCGCTTGAGCAGCTCGGCGGCGATGTTCGGCGGGATCGCCGCGTAGCTGCCGAACTGCATCGTGTAGTTGCCGCGGCCCTGCGTCAGCGTCCGCAGCGCGTCGACGTAGCCGAACATCTGCGCGAGCGGGACCTCGGCGTCGATCACCTGCGCAGGCCCTCGCTGACCCATGCCCTTCACCGTGCCGCGGCGCTGGTTGACGTCGCCGATCACGCTGCCCATGTACTCCGCGGGCACGACGATCTCGCAGGCCATGATCGGCTCGAGCAGCACCGGCTCGGCCGCCTTGCACGCGTCTTGGAACGCCATCGACGCGGCGATCTGAAAGCTGATCTCGTCCGAGTCCACGTCGTGGAAGCTGCCGTCGTACGCCTCGGCCTTCACGTCGACCAACGGGAAGCCCGCCAGAATCCCTCGCGATTGAGCGCCTTCGACGCCGGACTTCACCGCGGGAATGAACTCCTTGGGGATCACCCCGCCGGCGATGGAGTTGACGAACTCGAAGCCCTTGCCCGGCGCGTTCGGCGACACGCGGAGCTTCACGTGGCCGTACTGCCCCTTCCCGCCCGCCTGCTTGATGTACTTGCCCTCGGCCTCGGCGGTCCGCGTGATCGTCTCGCGGTACGCCACCTGCGGCTTGCCGACGTTGGCCTCGACTTTGTGCTCGCGCTTGAGCCGGTCGACGATGATCTCCAGGTGCAGCTCGCCCATGCCGGCGATGATCAGCTGCCCCGTCTCCTCGTCCGTCTTCACGCGGAAGCTGGGGTCTTCCACCGACAGGCTCGCCAGCCCCTTGACCAGCTTGTCCTGGTCCTCGGTGCTCTTCGGCTCGAGCGCGAGGTTGATCACCGGCTCGGGGAAGTCGATCTTCTCCAGCAGCACTTGGTGGGACTCGACGCACAGCGTGTCGCCGGTGGTCACGTTCTTCAGCCCGACGATCGCGCAGATGTCACCCGCGTAACACTCGGCCAGCTCGTCGCGCTTCTCGGCCCGCATCTGCACCAGGCGCCCAACCCGCTCGCGCTTCTTCTTCGACGTATTCCACACCGCGGTGCCGGCCTCGAGCTTGCCCGAGTACACGCGAATGAACGTCAGCGTGCCGTACGCCTCGGTCATGATCTTGAACGCCAGCGCCGAGAACGGCGCGTCGTCCTTCGTCTCGCGCACCACGTCTTCGCCCTTGTTGTCCTTCCCATGCACCGGAGGGATGTCGATGGGCGACGGCAGGTAGTCGACGATCGCGTCGAGCAGCGGCTGCACGCCCTTGTGCCGGTACGCGGAGCCGCACAACACGGGGAACACCTTGAGCGCGATGCAGCCCTTGCGCAGCGCGGCGCGGAGCTGTGCGGGGGTCAGATCTTTGCCTTCGTTCTCGAGGTAGCGCTCCATCAGCGCGTCGTCGAGCTCGGCGATCTGCTCCACCAGCTTGCTGCGCGCGGCCTGCGCGAGCTCCAGCGAGTCCGCGGGAATGTCGACCGCCTCGTACGTGCTGCCCTGCGCCGCGTCGCTGAACACCAGCGCCTTCATGGCGAGCAGGTCGATCACGCCCTTGAACTGGTCTTCCTTACCCAAGGGCAGCTGCAGCACGACCGGCGTCGCCCCCAGCCGCGAGCGCAGGGACTCCACCGACATGTCGAAGTCGGCGCCGACGCGATCCATCTTGTTGATGAAGCAGATGCGCGGCACCTTGTGCTTGTCCGCCTGGTGCCAGACCGTCTCCGACTGCGGCTCCACGCCGTTGACGCCGTCGAACACCGCCACCGCGCCGTCGAGCACGCGCAGGCTGCGCTCGACCTCGATCGTGAAGTCCACGTGGCCCGGCGTGTCGATGATGTTGATGCGGTGCTTCTGCTCGTTGCGGGTCCAGAACGCGGTGATCGCCGCGGAGGTGATCGTGATGCCGCGCTCTCGCTCCTGCGGCATCCAGTCCGTCGTCGTGTTGCCCTCGTGCACCTCACCCATGCGGTGAATGGCGCCCGTGTAGAAGAGAATGCGCTCCGTCGTCGTCGTCTTGCCGGCGTCGATGTGCGCCATGATCCCGATGTTCCGGTAGCGCTCCAGCGGGTAGTCGCGAGCCATGAGCGTGGCCTCTTCGGGCAGTCAGGGGTTTGTGGACAAGAAAAAACCGCACCCTCCAAGTCGGAAAGGTGCGGCGTTCGGCTGCGAGCGCTCCGCCCTGGCCACCAGCAGTGGCGCAAGGGTTCGGCTGAAGCTCACCAGCGGTAGTGCGAGAAGGCCTTGTTGGCCTCGGCCATCTTGTGGGTGTCTTCGCGCTTCTTGACGGCGTTGCCGCGGTTGTTGGCGGCGTCCATCAGCTCGCCCGCGAGCTTCTCCATCATCGTCTTCTCGCCGCGCTGCTTGCCGTAGAGAATGATCCAGCGCATCGCCAGCGCGACGCGGCGGTCCTGACGGACCTCGACGGGCACCTGGTACGTGGCGCCACCGACGCGGCGGCTCTTCACTTCCAGCGTCGGCTTGACGTTGTCGAGCGCGCGCTTGAACACCTTGAGCGGCTCTTCCTTGGTGCGCTCCTCGAGGATCGCGAAGGCGCCGTAGGTGATCTTCTCTGCCACGGACATCTTCCCGCGGCGCATGAGGTTGTTGACGAACTTGGCGACCAGCCGGTCTTGGAACTTCGGATCCGGGTTGATCTTGCGGCGTTGGGGTACTCGACGACGAGGCATGGCGTTCTCGCTTGAAGAAGAAGATTACTGGGGCCGCTTGGCGCCGTACTTGGACCGACCCTGCTTGCGGCCCTGCACGCCGACGGAGTCCAACGTGCCGCGGATGATGTGGTAGCGAACGCCCGGGAGGTCCTTCACACGGCCGCCACGGATCAGCACCACCGAATGCTCCTGGAGGTTGTGGCCGACGCCCGGAATGTACGACGTCACTTCGATGCCGTTGGTGAGCCGCACGCGGGCCACCTTGCGGAGCGCCGAGTTCGGCTTCTTCGGCGTGGTCGTGTACACGCGAGTGCAGACGCCGCGCTTCTGAGGGCAGCTCTTCATGGCCGGGCTCTTCGACTTGAAGCGGAGCGCCTCGCGGCCTTTTCGGATCAGCTGGTTAATCGTTGGCATTGCTTCCTTCGGTCAATGAAAAGGGGCGCCCGCGTACACGCTCCCCTTCGGAGTGTCAAGCACCGGGAGCGCCGAGGTCCGCCGTCATGATGACCGCGTCCTCCCGGTTGTCGCCGTAATACGCCGGGCGCAGGCCGACGCGCCGGAAGCCGAAGCGGTCGTAGAGCGCCTGCGCGGGGGCGTTGGAGCGCCGGACCTCGAGCGTCACCGTGAGGCAGCGGTGCCGTCGCCCGTGCGCCACCACCGCGTCCATGAGCGCCCGGCCAATGCCCTGGCGGCGGGCGTCGGGGTGCACGGCCACGTTGAGCAGGTGCACCTCATCATGGACCAGCCAGAAGACGACGAAGCCCAGGACCTTCGGGCGCCCTTCGCCCGGCCGCTCGGCCAGGAGCACGGTGGACCAGTCCTGGGAGAGCTCCTTCTTCACCATGTCCGGCGTCCACGGGTTGCTGAAGGCGCCGGTCTGAATCGCCATGACGTCGGCGAGATCGTCCAGCGTCATGCGGCGCAGCGACAGCTCGCTCACTGCTTGGCCTCCGTCGGGCGCGCCTCGAACCCGCCCAAGAGCCGCACGTCGTGCTGTCTGCGCGCGGACTTGAGCTCCACGTCCTTGAGCTGCTCGTAGCGCTGCGCGTAGAGGAGCTTCTGCACCGCCTCGAAGGTGGCGTGCTGGGCTTCGGGGTGCTCGGCCTGGAAGCGCCGGACCTCGGCGTCGCTGACGCGGGCCTTGAGCCGAAGCCGCCCGTCCCACACTTTCGTCGCGCGCAGCCGTCGCTTGAGCACCACCGCGACGTCGTCCAGCGTCGCTTCGTGGCGAGCGAGGAACTCGCGCAGCTCCGCCTCGCCCAGCTCGGTGCGCAGCTTGTCCAGCGCGCCTTCGAGCTCTCCTTCGTCGAGCGCGTACGCTTCGATGCGATCCGCTTCGGCCACGGCGATCACGTCGCCGATGATCTCCTTGAGGCCGACCGAGAGCGCCGCGTGATCGA
>JALHOS010000497.1 GCA_022842905.1 Myxococcaceae bacterium
GACGGCCAGCTCGACGCGCTGCTGGCCGAGGTCACCGCCGGCCTGGACGCCGACGCCGCCCGCCGCTGTGACGAAGCGCTGCCCAAGGCCCGGGCGCTCGGCTTTGCCCCCCTCGCGGCGGCCATGGCCGCGCAGTGTGGCCGTCAGGCCATGGCGCAGGGCCAGGCCGACGCTGCGCGGGCCTTGTTGTTGGAAGCCGCTCGGCTCGCGCTGTCGTCCAACGCCTCGGCCCTCGCCCTGGTGGCCGCCACGCTGGCCACCCGAAACGAAGGGCTGCTCGCCTCGCAGTACGCGACGGCGACGGCCTGGCAGGCCATGGCCGAAGGCCTCGCGGCCCGGCCGCCGCTCGACCGTTCCTCCGAGCGGGCGGAGCTGTTGTCCGCGCTTGCCGAGCTGGCTGATGTCCGCGGCTACGCTCGGGACGCCGCCGTGCACCGCCGCGCCGCGCTCGAGCTCCACGAAGCGCTCGGGCGAGGTGCGTCGGCTGACGCGTCGGCGCTGCGCTGCGAGCTGGGGCAGGCGCTCGCGGCGGTGGGCGACACGCAGCAAGCGCTGGACGTGGCCAAACGTGGGGCGACCGAGCTGCTCGAGTCGCTGGGCAAGACGCACCCGGTCACCATTCGCGGTCGCAGCGCCCTGGCGGTCACGCTGACCCGCGCCCGCCACTTCGACGAGGCCTTCGCGCTGTACGAAGAAGAGCTCGCCCTCAAGCGCGGCTTGTACGGCGACGGCCACCACCGCGTCGTCAACACCCTCATCAACGCGGCCGAGCTGGCGCTGGACGCCGCCCGCTATGACGTCGCCCTCGCGTCTGCTCGGGAAGGTCTGCTCCGCATCACCGCCCGCGGCCCCGACGACGCCATCAGGCTCTTCCTGGCCCAGAAGGAACAGGAGGCGCTCCTGGAGCTGGGCCGCTGGGACGAAGCCTGCGCCGCCGGCGAGCCGCTGCTGGCGCGGCTGCGCAAGCAGCAGCTTTCGGACGAAGCGCTCGGTCGGGCCGAGTGGTTGGTGGCGCGGTGCAAGCACCACACCGCGCCGGACGACGCCGCGCTGCGTGCCACGGCCGCCCGGCTGCGGCCGACGATGCCGCCGGACGCGATGCTCGCGCTGCGCACCATGGACGCGGCGTTGGCTTCGGCGCCGTAGTTGGACGTGCGCGCCGAACGAGGGCCACTTGGCCCGCGTCGCGCCCTTCTCAGCCGCTCAGAGCGTGAGGAAGCGCAAGGACGCTGACGAACGGCACGCGTTTCGCGCGCTTCGGCTCGCCGACAACCAGGGCACCCATGTCTGCCCCGCTCCCCGAGCTCAAGGCGAAGCTGTCCGCCCTCGCGTCGAAACCTGGCGCGTTGTCCAAGTGGGATCCGCCCAAGGTGACGCTGCCGCCGACCCAGGTGCGCGCCGTCGCGCGGCAGCGGCAGGACGGCTTTACGAGCCCGACCCTGGCCAAGGGCGTGCTGCCCGGGGTCGACGTCGTGCACGACGAACAAGGCAAGAAGCGCGCGGTCGACATCTTCCAGGACGGGGTGGAGCTGGCGCACGGCCGATCCGTCGACGGCGGGCAGACCTGGCGCTGGGAAGACCGCCACGCCCACGTCAGCGGCCCCTCGTGGAACGCCGCCGTGGACGCGCTCAAAGGCAAGCTGGGCGTGCACGCGACGCTCGACGTGGAGTCAGTCCCGTTGGGGAAGATCCCCACGCTCGCCGAGCTGTCCAAGCTCATGGACGACCTGGTGGAGACGCCCAACGCCGAGCTCAAGAAGGCGCTGGGCGGACTGCCGGCCCTGCCGATTCAGTACATCAAGGACGGCTGCTACGCCCGGGCCCACGTCATCGACAAGCTGCTCGCCGACAAGGGCTACAACAGCGCCAAGATCTTCGCCGTCGGCAACCTGCGCGCCGCCAACGAGGTGTTCCCCGAAGGGGTGAAGTGGCGCTACCACGTCGCCCCCGTCGTCATGGTGCGCAACGGCGAGCAGGTGGAGTTCCGCGTCGTCGACCCGTCGATCGACACCGAGCCGTTGCTCGCGGACGAGTGGGTCCGCCGCATCAACCCCGACGCTGGGCCCGTGCGCGTCGACCTGACCGCGCCCGAGCAGTACTTCCCCAAGGAGTATTCCGGCGTGCAGACCATGCCGCTGGCGCACCACGTCAAGACGGCAGCGGCCCCCGCGCTCAAGAAGTTCGCGCGCGAGCTCGAGCTGGCGCTCCAGCAGCCGTAGTCGCCGTCCTTCCCCGAGCGGCGTTCGAAAAGTCGAAGGGCGTCTGACTGCCCCCAGCCAGACGCCCGTCGGATGTTTCCGCGTTCGTCGCACAGGGGGTTTCTGCCCCCAGAAAACCCCGGCGTCCGTTCGCTTTCAGTTGCTTCAATGACAGGGACACGGACGGCCCAAATCCGTCGCGTTCCGCACAATGTAAAGCCGCACTACGCCTTACGCCGGGCCTTCTTCCCGGCCGTCGGCGTGGCGCGCGAAGCGGGGCTTGTCGGCGGCGTGCACCGGCTCCGCGTCGTGCCACGGCCAGCCGCCGAAGCCGGTCATGCGGTAGTCCTGAATCGTCTGGGCGATGTCCTCGCGGGAGTTCATGACGAAGGGCCCGTGGTGCACGACGGGCTCGCCGATGGGGCGGCCCTGGAGCACGAGCAGCTCCGCAGGCGCGTCACCGTTGCGCAGGCTCGTCGCCACGTCGGTGCGGACCTGGAACGAGTGGCCGACCTTCACGCCGCGCGAGCCGAGCTCGAGCTGCTGCCCGCGGAAGAAGTACAGGGAGCGGTTGGTGCCGGGCGCCGGAGGAATGGACAGCTGCGCGCCGGGCGCGAGCGCGAGCGTGGCGATCGCGACCTGCGAGTCCGGCCGGCTGGCCCAGGACTTGGGCGGCGGGGGCGGCGGCCGCGCGCCGAACAGCTGCCCGGCGACGACCGTGAGCTTCACCTGGCGTCCGGCGGCGTCCTGCTGCTCGAGCCTGGGCAGCGCCGGGCTCCACAACATGGAGAAGTGAGGGTCGGCGAACTTGTCGGCCTTCGGCAGGTTGAGCCAAATCTGAAAGAGCTCGAGCGGGTTGGCTTGGGCCTGGGAGCGCAGCGGGAACATCTCCGCGTGGAGAATGCCGCGGCCCGCGGTGAGCCACTGCACGTCGCCCTCGCCGTAACGCGCCGTGGCGCCGAGAGAGTCGGAGTGGTCGACCAGACCGCGGCGCACGACGGTGACGGTCTCGAAGCCGCGGTGCGGGTGCTGCGGAAAGCCGGGCACGCGCAGCCCGTGGTACATGCGCCAGCCGTCCTTCCCGGCGAAGTCCGAGCCCAGCTCGCGGCCTTCGAGTGACGCGGCCGGCCCGAGCGCGCCATTGGCCTTGGGGTACGCGTCGTCGTGGTGCACGCAGAACAGGAACGGATCCACCGTGCGCCAGGGCATGCCCAGCGGCTCGGTGTGGAGCACGACGTCGGCGCCGGCGGTCGAGGTCGGCGCCGGCTTCTTCGTGTCGGTGCAGCCCGCGGCGACGGTGCCGGCGGCGGCGAGGAGCGTGTCACGGCGGGTCAGCTCGTCGGTCGGGCGGTCGGTGGGCACACCGTTCTCTCGCGCGGCGGTGAGGGCGAGGTCAAGTCCACGCGGGCAGGGCCGCGCTCTGCGCGAGCGGCGGCTGCTCACGAAGTCAAGATGCCTCTGGCTGGCAAGCTCGAGCGTCACTCGCTGCGGCGTGGCGGACGAAGTCGGCGGCTGCTTGGCTCCAGCCCCGTTGGTCCGACGTGCTCGACGCAACACTCCGAAAGGTCCGTACCCGTGACGATTCCCGCCGCCACCTCCCGACTCTCGAACGTTCCCGCTCCGCTCGCCGCGCCGCGCCCGACGGAGCCCAGCGCGGGCGAGCCTGCCGCGGGGGCACCGGCCCCGGCGACGTCGTGGACAGCAAAGGACGTGAAGAGCGACAAGGCCGCCAGGATCGAAGCCTTCAAGCAGGCCATCGCCGTGGACGACGGCTTGGGCGCGCTGTCGAAGACCCTCGCTGCGCGCGCCGCCAAGGGAGAGCAGGGGACGACGCCCAAGCTCCGACTGTGGAACGACGCGTTCAGCCGCCAGCACGCGGCCGCCGCGAAGATCACCGAGCAGCTGCCCGCCTACGCCAAGCACCTCGAGGTGGGCTCGTTCGCCCAGACCGACGTCCAGAAGCTGACCAAGGACGAGCAGCTCGACTTGGTGGTGAAGTTCGCCAGCGCCGACGACGAAGGGCTGCTGGCCGACCTCCGCGAGCAATTCGCCCAAGGCGCCACCCCGGAGCATGCCGCCAAGGCGGTCGACGCGGCGCTCGCAGACATGCGCGTCGACGCCTCGCCCACGGAGCGGCAGGACCTCATCGACGCGCTGGCCGCCTCGAATCAGCGCATGCTCGGACTGGTCGACTCCATCGTGAAGAACAAGGGGGCGCTCGGTGAAGGCGAACTCATGTACGAGCTGATCAAGTCGAGCGCGCACAACTCCGAGACCTGGACGAAGCTGTCCGGGAAGGAGTGAGGGCTCGTGGCTACGAAGCGGACGCAGTCCCCCAAGCGCGGCGCACCGAAGCGCCGAAGTGCCCCCGTTGAACGCGCCGCACCGCCCAGCGCGGCCGCGCTCGTCGCGCTGAGTCGAGGGGCGGCGCTGGCCAAGGCAGTCCGTACCGCGGCAGCGTCGACGAAGCGGTCGGTGGACCGCAGCAAACTTCGGGCGAAGGTGGGGCGGTGAGCGCGCGACGGTCTTTGGCGCGCTGATTCCCTGGCGTTCCTGCGGGCGTCGCGCCGGCTCGCGGTCGGTGACGAGTCCGCTGCGAGCCGCGCGGCGCGCCTCCGCAGTCGGTCGAGCGCCCCCGCTGCCGTGAAGCTCCGAACGCGCTCCCGGGTGTCGCCACGACTCCGCCGTCGGCGACGAACCGCAGCGAGGCGCGCTCCGACGCCGCGCCCACGCTGCGCCGCAGCCAGGCGAGCGCCGCCGCCGCCGCGACCCC
>JALHOS010000498.1 GCA_022842905.1 Myxococcaceae bacterium
TGCCACCCGCGCCCGCAGTGCCACCCGCGCCCGCAGTGCCACCCGCGCCCGCAGTGCCACCCGTGCCCGCAGTGCCACCCGTGCCCGCAGTGCCACCCGTGCCCGCAGTGCCACCCGTACCGGCCGAGCCGCCGCTGCCGCCAGTGCCCGAGCCGCCCGTCCCGATGACGATGGTGGGCTGAACTTCGTAGGCCACGCGCAGCTTCGCGGGCGGCGTGGGCATGTTCGGAATCGAGACCAGCGCCTGCACGAGAATGCTGACCGGCTTGCGGCCGTCGATCGCGTCCTTCACCGGCTTGAGCGCGTCACCGGCGAGCGTCACCGTCGTCGGCAGCGAGGCGAGCTTGCTCTTGTCGACCACGAACTGGCCGTTGACCGACAGGCTCGCGTCGAGCACCTGCGTGGCGGGGTCCAGCGCCATCATGCTGACCGCGTCGGAGAAGGCGAGCTTGCGGACCTCGAGCTCCACGCGCTTGACCAGCGCCGTGGTGCCGGCCGAGTCGAACGCGGGGATCTTCTTGTAGTCCTCTGCCGTCAGCAGCGAGACGGTCTCGTTGAACGTCAGCTCACACCCACCGGTGATGACCCGCGTGGTGATGGTGTACTTGTCGGCCTGGATCGGCTGACCGCAGGTGAACGTACCCAGGGGAATGTCGACGGTTCCCTTCGCCGTCGGCACGCCTTCCTTCTCACCGATCTTGAACTCGACCGGTCCACAGCCAACGGCCAAGACCGCCCCCAACAACGCAAGTGCTCGTTTCATGTCGCTCCAAGTGTGCTTCGCCGGCCCCGAAGTACGGCGCGCGAAGTATCCCCCGAGTACCGTGACTCGGCAAGATTCCAGTGAAACTGACTCCCCCAGACGACCTGTGAGGAGCGGCGGCACCTTAGGGGCAAAGGCGCACACCGGCCAGAAACTCGCCGGCGAAATGTCGCCGACCCCTGCGGACCGATTCAGGCTCGGCGATCTTGGCGCTGGGCCCGTGGCAGTGCAGGGTGCGCGGCGCTGGCCTTCCGCAACCTCCGGGGACCCAACTCATGGCTCGACTGATCTTCGCGGCGCTGACGCTCGGCCCGCTCGCGGCGCACGCGTTCTGCGGCTTCTACGTGGCGGGCGCCGGCGCAGAGCTGTTCAACAACGCCACGCAGGTGGTGCTCATGCGGGAAGGCACCAGGACGGTGCTGTCCATGGAGAACAGCTACCAGGGCCCGCCGGAAGACTTCGCCATGGTGGTGCCGGTGCCGGTGGTGCTGATGAAGGAGCAGGTCAAGACGCTGCCGAAGGATGTGTTCCGGCGCATCGACACGCTCTCGGCGCCTCGGCTGGTGGAGTACTGGGAAGTCGACCCCTGCTACGTCGAGCCGGTCATCACGAGCTTCGACGAAGGCGGCTCCGAGCGTTCGCGCAAGGGCGGCGGCAAGCCAGGCGGCGCCGCGGTGAAGGTCGAGGCGCAGTTCGAGGTCGGTGAGTACGAGATCGTCATTCTGTCCGCGAAGGACGCGCTGGCCCTCGCGCAGTGGCTCGGCCAGAACAAGTACAAGATCCCCAAGGGCGCCGCGCCGCTGCTCCGGCCGTACGTGCAGGCGGGCATGAAGTTCTTCGTCGCCAAGGTGAACGCGAAGAAGGTCACCTTCGAGAACGGGAAGGCCACGCTGTCGCCGCTGCGCTTCCACTACGACAGCGAGAAGTTCGAGCTACCGGTGCGGCTGGGGCTCATCAACGCGAAGGACAAGCAGGATCTGATCGTCCAGGTGCTGGCGCGGAACCAGCGCTACGAGGTGGCCAACCTGCCGAACGTGACGATTCCGACGAACATCGACCTGGCGCCGTCGGCGAAGAGTGAGTTCCCGTACTTCTACGTGTCGCTGTTCGACCGCACGCTGGCGAAGAACCCGAACGCGGTGGTGACGGAGTACGCGTGGCAGGCGAGCAGCTGCGATCCGTGCCCGACGACGCCGCTGTCGCCGCAGGACTTCGCGACGCTCGGGGCGGACGTGCTGCCGACGAAGGTGGAGGAAGACGACAAGTGGAAGCCGGAGCGGCAGTTCGTGCTGACCCGGCTGCACGCGCGGTACGACAAGACGTCGCTGGCCGAGGACCTGGTGTTTCGCGCCGCCAAGCCGATCGTCGGTGGGCGTGAGTTCCTGAGCGACGGGAAGGCGCTCGAACAGGGCGCGCGGGCCGCGGCCTTCAACAACTTCCAGGCGCGCTACGCGATTCGGTACGCGTGGCAGGGGAGCGTGCAGTGCAAGAGCCCGGTGTACGGGCGCTGGGGCGGGCCGTGGGCCGGGGTCGCGGCGGGCGGGTCGAAGACCGCGTCGGACACCGCGTTCGTCGCGCGAGATCCAGCGAAGGTCGACGCGCTGGCAGAGAGCCCCATCGCGGAGCTCGCCGTCAAGGGCGTCAAGCCGAAGGCGGGCGAGGCGTTTCGAGCGGGAGCCAAGCCGAAAGCCCCCTGAGCGCCTGCTGCGGCGAGCTCCTCACCGGTACCCCTGCGCCTGCAGCGCGAACAGCTTCGCGTAGCGGCCGCCCTTGGCCACGAGCTCCTCGTGGGCGCCCAGCTCCGTCACCTTCCCTCCTTCGAGCACGGCGATGCGGTCGGCCATGCGCACCGTCGAGAAGCGGTGGCTGATGATGATGGCGCTGCGCTCCTGCGCGAGCTTCTTGAAGCGCTCGAACAGCGCGACCTCGGCTTCAGCGTCGATGGCCGCCGTCGGCTCGTCGAGCACGAGCACCTGCGCGTCGCGCATGAAGGCGCGGGACACGGCCAGCTTCTGCCACTGCCCGCCGGACAACTCCTGGGCCTTTTCGAACCACACGCCGAGCACCGTCTCGTAGCCCTTGGGCAGCGTGGCGATGACGTCCGCCGCGCCGCCGGCCTCCGCCGCCGCGCGCACCGCCGCCGTGTCCTCGAGCTTGCTCGGCTCACCGAGCCCCACGTTTTCGCCGGCGGTGAACTGGTAGCGCACGAAGTCCTGGAACACGGCGCCGAAGCGCTTGCGCAGCTCCGCCACGTCCACGTCCCGCACGTCGACGCCGCCGTAGAGCACCTGACCTTCCGTCGGCTCGTACAGCCGCAGCAGCAGCTTCACGAGCGTCGACTTGCCGGCGCCGTTCTCGCCGACGAGGGCCAGCTTCTCGCCCGGCCGGAGCGTCAGGTTCACGTCGCGCAGCGCGAAGCCGTCCTTCCCCGGGTAGCGGAACGAAACGCCCTTGAACTCGATGGGCTGCGGCCCGCTCGGGAGGGACAGCGGCGGGCTGACTCGCGCCGCTTCGCCCTTCGTCGGCAGCGTCAGGAAGCGATCGAGGTTCGACATGAAGAGCGCGTCTTCGTAGAGCCCCGCGACCGCCGAGAGCACGGCTTCGAAGGCCGCCTGGCCCTGCCGGAACGCCGCGAGCGAGAGCGTCAAGTCGCCGACGGAGATCTCCGCGCGGGCGGCCTTGTCCGCGACGGCCCAGTAGCAGGCGTAGAAGGCGCCGGCGGAGAGCAGGCCCAGCACGGTGCCCCACAACAGCCGTGTTCGCGCGAGCGCTCGGTCTTCGCCGAGGAACTTGGCGAACAGCGCGCGGTAGCGGCCTTGCACCAAGGGCCCCAGCCCGAAGAGCTTCACTTCCTTCGCCGCGAGGTCGCGGGTGAGCAGCCACTCGAGGTAGGCCAGCTTTCGGCCTTCGGGCGCGCGCCAGGAGTAGAGGCGGAACGCCTTGGACGACAGCTTCGTCTCGGCGAAGAAGGAAGGCACCGCGGCGAAGAGGAGCACCACCACCGACCACCACGCCACGCTCCAGAGCAAGCCGGCGAAGGACAGGAGCATGACGAGGTTCTTCGCCACGGTGACGCCGGCCATGGCGAGCGACAGCGGCCGGCTCGACGCTTCGCGCCGGGCGTTCTGCATCAAGTCGTAGGTGGTGGAGTCTTCGAAGTGCGCGAGCTCGAGGGTGAGCGCCTTCTCGATGATGCGCTCGTTGATGAGGTTGCCCAGGCGCACGCGGAGCACCTCGCGGACGTACGCCTGGGCGCGCCCGAGGATGAGCGCCGCGAGCGCCAGGCCCAGCTCCCAGCTGACATAGGTGAGGACCTGCGCACGGGCGGCCTCCGACGGCGTCTTCGAAGCCTGCACCAGCGCGTCGATGATGAGCTTGCCCACCCACGCCATGGCGGCAGGCAGCGTCGCTTGGAGGAGCGTGAGGGCGACCAAGCCCAGCGCGCCCTTGCCGTCGGCTGCCCAGACCAGGCGCAGCGCCCGCGGCAGCTGTGCGAGCAGCTCCCTCGCCGTGAGCTTGGGGGTCAGCGCGGAGGCGTTCTCGGGTGCTGCCATGGCGGTGAAGCTCGTAGCGCAGCCGGCCGAAAGGCTCGCCATTGTCGTGTCATGGCGCCTCGCCGTTCATCCTGTTCGTGGGTGAGGGGGTCGATGCAGAGCGCGGCTCCCCGAGCGATTGAGGAGTCGACGCCGGCCTGCGAGGTCGAGCGAGGACGGCTCACAGGGGAAGGTGTGCCTGGGCGGGTCGCCCGCGGCACTTCGAGCGACCAGCTGCGGTTGGCCAGCTGCGGGAGCGCACGGGACGGCTCCTCCGCACGACCTCCGCGAGGCGAAGACCGCGCGCACCACGAGGCTCTCGCCCGGTACGGCCCTCGCGGCGGCGCGTGCTTTGTCGAGGAGTCCGGCGGGCGCACGAGCACGTCGCGACACGGTCGTCTCCGCAGAGCGGCGAATTGGGACGGGGGGCGGTCGGTGGTGTCTGCTGAGTGACCGCTGTTGCCTCCAGAGGGGCGGGACGCACGAGGTCGCCACGCACGAGGTCGCCACGCACGAGGTCGCCACGCACGAGGTCGCCACGCACGAGGTCGCCACGCACGAGGTCGCCACGCACGAGGTCGCCACGCACGAGGTCGCCGCGCACGAGGTCGCCGCGCACGAGGTCGCCGCGCACGAGGTCGCCACGCACG
>JALHOS010000499.1 GCA_022842905.1 Myxococcaceae bacterium
GCAGGTCGAGCGTGAGCGCCTGGCCCAGGAGGCGAGCCGGCGGCTGACCGAGGAGGCCGCGCTGGCCAAGCTGAGCGCCGAGGAGCGCGCCAAGCGCGAGAAGGAAGCGGCGGTCGACGCGCAGCGCCTCGCCGAAGCCGCGGCCAAGGCGCGCCAGGAGGCCCAGGCGGCGCTCGAGCAGGAAGCCCAGCGCGCGCAGGCGGCCAAGCAGGCCGTGGCGCAGGCCACCAAGGAACGAGAGGAGGCCGCCAAGCGCTACGAAGAAGAGCAGGCGCAGGCGCAGAAGGCGGAAGAAGAAGCCCAGCGCATGCGCGCCGTGGCCGAGCGTGAGGCGCAGGAGCGCAAGGCCAAGTCCGAAGCCGAAGCGCGCGCCGCGGAGGACGCCAAGCTCGTCCAGCAGCGGGAGCTGAAGAAGGCAGCGCTGCGCAAGCGCAAGGTGAGCCTCGTGGAGGACGCTCAGGCCAAGCTCGCCGGCGCGCAGGCGGCGCACGAGGCGGCGACGCGCAGCTTCCAGCGAATCGCCGAGGCGAACCCGACGGGCCAGCAGGCGGCCGAAGCCAAGGTGGAGCTCGACGCGGCGACGCGCGCGGTGGCGGCAGCACAGCAGGAGCTGGTGGACGCGAAGCACGAGAGCGACACGCTCGTCATCGATGATTCGGATGAGCGCGCGAAGGGCTCCATCGCCGTGCAGGTCGGCGCCGGGTGGCACTCGCTGTACGGCACGGCGTCGTCCGGTGGCTTCTCTCCTGGCGCGCAGGTGAGCGGGCACCTGGGGTTCTGGGGGACGGCGCCGCTCAAGGGCCTGGCGAACGGCTTCGAGCTGCGGCTGCTCGCGCGCGGGTGGGCGGCGGTCGCCGCGAGCCCGCTGTTCAACGTCGAAGGGCTGATCAGCGCGCGCTACTTCGTCGGGCCGTTCGGCTTTGGCGTCGCTGGGGAAGCTCGCTTCGTCGACTGGACGACGGTGGGGCAGCCCGTCGCGAACGCGTTCTTGTTCGGGGTCGGGCCGACGCTGTCGCTGACGGTGGTGGACGACCCGCGCACGCGCGTGGCCTTCAACGCCCACTACGTGCCCTTCATCTCGTCGGACTGGGGGCGGGTGTGGGGCGACGTGGAGGTGAGCCACAAGCTGTTCAGCCTGAGCGTCGTGGGCGGGCGCTCGTCAGACGGCCCGTGGGGAACGGCGCAGCGCGCGGGCTTCTTCGTCGGAGCGTTCATCGGGCTGCGGCACGGGTGGTAGCCGGGGGCGTGTTCGGTCGGGGCGGCAGCCGCCCGCCGCTCCCGCAGGTCAGTAAAGAGGCCCCTGCTAGCCCCTCAACGTCCGCCACAGCGCCGTGCGCTCGACGAAGGCCGTGCGGTCCGGACGCCCCTCCGTCTCGTACACGCGCGTGTCCTCTGGCCTGGCGCCCAGGAAGAGGAGAAACGACGAGCGCGTGCCGTAGCCGAACTCCGGCAGCTCCACGCACACGTTCGCCGTCGGGTCGCCCGACCGCTGCAGCGACAAGAGCGCGCGGACACCCTCGACGGTCGGCAGCCCGTCGCCGTCGAGCGGCAGGGCGGTCCAGGCTTCACGCACGAGCGCTTCTCTGGGCGCCGGCGCTTCGGCGTAGCTGCGCTCTGTCACCACGTGCAGCCCCGGCCCCAGCCGGCTCGACACGCGGCGGTCGTCGATGAACGCGTGGCTCCAGACGTCCTGCGCGTCGGCCGACAGGAGGTGGCAGGCATTGAACGTCGTCGCGTCGACGCGCTCGACCGCGCGCGCCAAGGCCTGGGCGTTCGCTTCGGCCAGCGCCTCCACGACGAGCGCCCCGCGAGATCGCCGCTCGGGGTGCCGCGGCGCCATGAAGCGGTTCGTCACGCCCACGAAGTGGCCGCGCCCGTTGAGCCCCAGCCACGTCCCGCCGGCCTGGAGGTCTTTGGGCGCCACCACGTCGGTGCCCGGCCACACCGACAGGCCTTGCGCGGGCCGCGCGGTGAGCTCGTCTCGGTTGGCCGCGACGATGAGCGGCCAGCGCGGGTGCTGCCGGCTGCTGAGAATGACGGTGCACACGGCGTCCGCTTCACCGCACCCAGAAGTTGATGTCGCTGTTGGTCGAGTTCGTCAGTGAGTGGATGTCGCCGGAGATGTGGAGGCCGCCGCTGTTGCCGCACGCGTGGTAGGTGTCCGGGTAGCGCTGCGACGTGCCGCACCCGACGTTGAGCACGTTGCGGTCGAAGGTGCCGCTCAGCAGGGTCCAGCTGCTGCCGTTCTCCTGCATGGCCATCAAGCCGCGCAGCGCGACGATCGCCGAGCCGTTGCTCGACGACGCGACGGCGCCAGTCGGCGAGTCGATGCGTACCTGGGTCGCCGCGCGCGCCAGCGCTCGGACTGCCGCCGCGGGCAAGGAGATGCCGCCGAAGCTGCTGACCGCCAACCCTTCGACGGTCCGCTCGGCCGCCGCGTGGGCCTGAATCATCGTCCAGCCGCCCCGCGCCATGTCGCAGTCCGCGCTGAACTGGTACCCGGCCGCTTTGAGCACGTAGTGCCCGTCGGGCAGCGAGGGGTTGGCGGTGCGCAGCGTCAGGCAGGACACCAGCTCGGTGCCGCCCGGGCCCACCTTCGCCCAGCTCGCGCCGTTGCAGCGCTCGAGGCCCGTCGCCCGCGAGCGCAGGGCGCCCAGCGAGCCTGCGGTGCACGCCGCCGAGTCGTCTCCCAGGCGCACCGAGCCACTCACCAGCAGCGGCCCGCCCAGCTGCATGCCCGCGCCGGACGTGGTGTTCACCACGAGCTGCGTGCTGCCTTCGATGCGGCTCGTCGTCAGCGTCGCGCTCGTGCGCGGGCCCACCTTGTCGTTGAGCCAGCTGGCCAGCAGGCCGAAGTTCCCGTTCACCTCGCTGGCCACCGCGGGCTCGTCGGCGCAGAGCGTGACGAGGCCAAAGGGCAGGGTCTGGCTGCAGCTGCCGACGCTGAAGGCCTGTCGCCCCACCACGAGCGTCAGGACCGTGGCGACTCCAACCCCCGCCGCGAACGCCCGACGACGACGTCGCCGCGCGGCGAGGCGAGCCGCGACGTACTCGTCTCGCCACGTCGTGGCTTGGGGCACTGGAACGTTCAGGGCCTCGGCGAGCTGCGCGGCGGTCAGACCGGCGCTGAGCAACTCCGCGGCGGCGGTGGGCAGTGGGTGGTTCATTCCGAGGGACGGTAGCGCCTCCGACGCTCCACCGCATGAGGCGAGGTGCGAGGCGTCACGGTACCGTCGGGGCCCATGTCTGACCCGCCCCGCTTCGTCTGGAGAGCGCCTCGCCCCGCAGGTCTGCGTGCGGACTTCGAGCAGCGCGTGTTCGCTGCCGTGTGTGAGGTGCAGCCGAGGCGCCCGGGCCCCAGCCAGGACGAGACGTTGCAGTTCTCAGGCGCGGTGCTTCACGCCGACGGGTCGGCCACGGTGCAGCTCGAGTACGGGTTCGACCACGACTACGCCAGCCAGTACGACAAGACCGAGTGGACCACGGCCTCGGTGCGCCTCCACCGAGAAGGGCGCGTGGAGTTGGTGGGCTGGCAGGCGCCGCGGAGCTGAAGGCCCACCTCAGCGTCGATGGTGTCGGACAAGTCATTGCACACGGCGGACGCGCTGGGTGTACTGCTTGGCACATGCGCGCCTTCGCTCTCCTCGCTGCGTCGTTGTCGCTGGCGCTCCTCGCCTGTGGCCTCACCGAAGCACCCTGCGGCCCGTCGACCTGCCCTTCCGGGTGTTGTGAGCAGGGCGTTTGCCGAGAGAACTCGTCGTTGACGTGTGGGACTGCGGGCGGCGCGTGCCAGGCGTGTCCGCTCGGCAGCACGTGCTCGCTGGGCAGCTGCCTGTCGCTGCCGACCTGTACGCCGACGACCTGCGCGCGGCTGGGGAAGGACTGCGGGCAGGTGGCGGACGGCTGTGGCGGCACGCTGAGCTGCGGTGACTGCGCCGCAGGCTCGTCCTGTGGCGCGGGCGGGACCCCCAACGTCTGCGGTGCGGGGAGCTGCACGCCGACCACCTGCCTCGCCCAAGGGAAGAACTGTGGGCAGCTCAGCGATGGCTGCAGCAGCGTGTTGAGCTGCGGGACGTGCGCGGTGGCGGGTGAGACGTGCGGCGGCGGCGGGACGGCCAACGTCTGTGGCCGAGGGGCGTGCACGCCGACGACCTGCGCCGCGCAGGGGAAGAACTGCGGCTCCATTCCCGACGGCTGCGGCGGCATGCTGCCCTGCGGAACGTGCATGACGGCCGGAGAGACGTGTGGCGGCGGCGGGGCGCCGAACGTGTGTGGTCGCGGGAGCTGCACGGCGACGACGTGCCTGGCGCAAGGGAAGAACTGCGGCAGCATCCCCGACGGGTGCGGGACCATGCTGCCCTGCGGAACGTGCATGACGGCCGGAGAGACGTGCGGCGGCGGCGGAACGGCCAACGTGTGCGGTCGCCCAGCGTGCATGCCGACGACCTGCGCGGCGCAGGGGAAGAACTGCGGCGACATCCCCGACGGGTGCGGGTCGATGTTGCCGTGCGGGCCGTGCACCGTGGCGGGGCAGACCTGCGGCGGCGGCGGCACTCCCAACGTGTGTGGCGCCAGCTGCGCGGTGAGCTGCCCGTCGGGCTTCACGTGTGACGCCAGCGGGGTGTGCGTGGGCGGCAACGTGCAGGGGCTCAGCTTCGACGTGCGGACGTTCACGGTGAGTGGGACGGTGACGCAGAACGGGACGGTGCCGACGGCGACGAGCTGCTCAACGTCTCCGCGCGGTTTCGTCGTCTTCACCGAGACGACGCGGGGCTACACCTTCACGCACGCGATTCCGTGCATGGGCAGCCCTGCGACCTTCACGGGCCTGGTGTACCCGGGGACGTATCGAGTGACGGTGTACGGGAACACGTCGGTCGGCTCGACGCTGCCCGGTGCCTCACAGGTGGTGCAGGACGCGCTGGTGGTGAAC
>JALHOS010000500.1 GCA_022842905.1 Myxococcaceae bacterium
TGCCACCGCCAGCGCCCGCCGAGCCCGCGTCAGCGCCTCCGGTGCCCGCGCTGCCGCTGTCCGAGCCGCCGGCACAGCGCCCGCCGTCGCAGAAGTCCTGGTACGCCTTGTCGAAGTCCCAGCAGCCGGCCACTGCGGCGACTGATGCGACCACCACGGCCCAACGCCCAAGCTTCACCACGGGTGCCTCCTCTTGCGTCACCTGGGCCAGTCTTCAACGGCGCAGGGAGCCGCTCTTGTACTCCAAGGCGCCGCGCTGGCCAGCCCGCAGTACCTGTTGCGTCAGTCAAGCCGCCGCGCGCGTGCCCGGCCCACCTGCTCCTGTACCTTGGGCTGGACGTGGCCACACGCCTGGCAGCGGGCCAGGCGCTCGAAGTCGGCCTTGGCGACCTTCTCGCGGAACGCGTCGAAGCGCGCGCTGGTCCACAGCGCCCGAAAGGACTGCTCGCCCAACTGCCCCATGACGTACGGGGCCGCGTCGGGCTTGGTCGTGTCGTAGATGTGGCAGCAGACCTTGAGCGCACCGTGCACGTCGACCGCGGCGGACGTGAACGGGAGAAAGCAGGGGCGGTCGCGATGGTCCTGCGTCGCCAGCGGTTCGAAGCCCACCGCGCCGGCACGGTCGTGGTAGCGCTGCACGTCGGGGACGCGGACGACGAGCTGGAGGTCCCCCACCTTCGCGCTGACGGCGAGCTTCGACGCCCGGCGCTCGACGTGCTCCAGGCCGACGCCCAGCCGGCCAAGGAAGCGCTCGGCGCGACCCAGCTCGGGAGGCGCCAGCGCCTTCGCGTTCGACGGGTACAGGGTGACTTGGAGCAGGTTGAGCCCGCCCACTCGGAGCGCCTCGAGCGTGGTCGGCGTCAGGAAGTCTCCGTTGGTGTGCAGATCCAACGTGGCCAAAGGGAGCGCGGCGCGGGCTTCGGCCAGCCGCGTGAAGAAGCCCTCGTCGGCCATGGGCTCGTTGTAGTTGTGAAAGGCGAAGAGGCCGCGGTACCGCCAGGCGCCCAGGTCCTCGAGGAGGCCACGCCAGACTGAAGGCGCCATGCTGCGCCGTTCCTGGCCGCGGTCATGCCAGCCGTTCGGGCACCAGGCGCAGACGCGGTTGCAGTACGTGCCGAGCTCGACCTCGAGGAAGCGCGGTGGCGGAGCGAGCGGGCGCACTGCGGTCACCTCGACGTGAGGGCGCGGCTGGCGCGCCGTTCGCGTTGCCGAAAAGTCAGCGCCGCAGTCGCTTCGGTCCGAAAGGAGCCAGGCACGGCGACGCCGTCTAGCAAGGTCCCCGGCGCGCTGCGCAGCTGTGCAGCGGCCTGCACACGCGTGGGGTGCCGAGTCGAGGCGTCGCTGCGGCGGGTCGGTGGCACATCGCTTGCGAATGCCGGGGACATGCTCACGCTCTTGACCATCGCCGTGCTCGCTCAGCCGCTGTCGGCGCCGCCGCTGGTGCCAGTCGCAGCGCCGACGCCTGCGGCGCCCACCGCCGCGACGTCGGTGACTGGCGTGGTGCACCCGAGCCCCAACACATCGCTGGTCGCTGGCGGGGTCGCGAGCCTCGTCACCGGGCTGAGCGCGGCGTTCTTCGCTCCGGCAGCGGTCGCCGGCCGGTTCGACAGCACCAGGGCGATCCTCGGCGCGTTGAACCTGATTCCCGGCATGCCGGTGCTGGGGCTGCTGTTTGACGGGCTCAGCCTGGCCAGTCGCGGGAAGGGGCTGTTCGGGGACTCCCGCGAGGCGCCGATGCGTGGCGTGCTGATGAACTCGCTCGCGCTGCTGGCTCAGGGCGCCGGCGTCGGGCTGCTGGCGGCGGCCCAGTCGCGACCGGCGCCCAGCGGCGTCGCCCTGACGGGGCTGCACGTAGGCCAAGACACGCTCGGTCTGGCAGGCACGTTCTGATCCGCTCTGCCGCGCGAGCTTCGGCCAACCGGTCGAAGAACGCAGCCGCGGCCCTCGTCAGCCGCGTCACGGAGGCGCCGGCGCAACGCGGCGGGACATCGGCGTGGCGTCGAGGACGACGACGGCCTGCAGCCCCGGAATCGGCGGCTTGCCCAGCGTGCGCTGTCGTGCGCGGCCGTTCCACCGGACAAAGGCCCTCCGAACGTCGGCGCTCGCGGTCACGATGAGGCGCTGGCGCGGAGGCTCGGTGGCGGCGAGCGGCAACCACAGCTCGAGCGTCCGCAGCGCGCGGCCGAGCTTCAGCTCCAGCGTCCGCTGCGTTGCTTTCGAGATCGGTCCACGCACGAAGACCTTCAGGTCGAGGTCGCTCGAGTGTTCGGCCGACGGGCCGCCTTCCCGCACCCCGCGCGCCCCGCGCTTCTCGACTTCGACGAAGGCCGCGCCGAGCCGTGCGCGCAGCTCCCCGCGCTCCATCACCCGGCTCCCGTGGGCGATGGCCCCCAAAAGCCGCGCCCCCAACACGCGCCGCAGCACGCGACGAAGGCCCGCCAAGCCCTCTGGCGTCAGCCCCACGACGTACTCGCTGCCGCCCTCGAGGCTGGGCAGCTCGACGTGGCCCAGCCGTCGAGCCCAGACGCGCGCCTTCGCGTAGTCGTGGGTGCCGAACGGGAGGTGTCGGCCCGTCGCCATCAGCTCCTTCCAACGGTCGAACTGGTCGGGCGTCGACCTTCGGTACAGCAACTCGGCGAGCGCTTCACATTCCACGAAGGGCCGCAGCACCTGGTCCCACCGCTTGACGGCTTGGCCGGTGCGGAGAAACGGTGCCAGCGCCGAGGCGAAGCGCGCGGCCACACGTTGCTCGGCACGCTGCAGCGGTCGGTCTTCGAGCACCAACGCGCGCTCCGGCTCGCTCACGCCGCGGCGCAGCGCCCGCACATACGTGGGGAGCCGACCGACGACGTCGAAGCGCGGCCCGGCGCAGCGCTGCTTCCAGTACGCAAAGTCGAGCTCATGGCCTCCACGCAGCGCGCGGAGCGCCTGCCAGGCCCGCACCAGCGCGTCACGTTGCCGCCGCGTCCCGACGTGAGCCGGCGCGCACAGAAACGCGTTGAGGCCAGCGAAGAACCCGTCTCGATACGCGCGCTCGTACCGCCGCGTCTCCCGCGTGAGCACCTGGGCCTGTGGTGCGTCGAGCAGCCGGGCTTCGCCGAAGACGTCGACCGCCAGGGCCACCAGCCGCCGCCACACGAGCCGGTGAATCCGCACGGCGTAGCGGTGCTCGAGGAACTTGAAGTCCGGGGCGTAGTGCCGCTGGAAGCGCACCGTGGAGTAGTCCAGCGGGTGCCCGTCGAGGCGCACGTTGCCCGGCGTGGGGTTGAAACAAAACGCGTGCAACGCGTCGGAGCGGCCCACGTCGAAGCCCAGCGCGTGGCTGAACTTCGCGAGCACGCGCCGCCGGTGGGCGGGCCGGTCTCCGTCGAAGTCAGGCCCGACGTTCCTTCGCCCGAAGTCGTCGAGCAGCGCGCGCGCCGCCGAAGGTCGGTTCGAGAAGCGCCGTAGGTGGCCCAACCGAACGAAGGTGCGTGCCACGCGGACGCCAACGGCCGCGGGCCAGCGGCGGTGGGTGTTGTCCACGGTCGTCGCGCCCGCCGAGAGCACGGCCAAGTACTCCGGAACGTCGAAGCCCAGCCGTGCCAGTTCGTCGGCCACCGTCACTTCCCAGAGCGTGCGTGGGAAGCTGACGCGCCCGTCTTCGTGGAAGGGCACGCCGTCGTACGCCAGCGGGGTCGGCCCGAGCCCCTTGAGCTGCACGTCCCTTGGTCCGTCGTCCGTGGCCACCACCCCCAGGGTCACCGCTCGCCCGTCGCCCCGCGGGCCGTTTCGCCGGTCGAGCTTGATCATGTCCACGTAGCGAGTGGCGACTCCCGTCGTCGTGGCGCGCGCCGGCCGCGTGGTGAAGGCGCCGAGCGAACGAAGCTCGGCGTCGCGCCAGGGCAAGCCCAGCCTCCCCAGCGCGCTGACATTGCGCCACAACACGCGCGCTCTGGGGTCCGGCCCGAGCGGCACCTCGATGTGAAAGCGACCACTGGGCGGCTGGCCGAAGGGCAGCAGCTTTCGGGCCGCGGGGCGCCGTTGGTGGACGGCCTCTTTCCACTCGCGCACGAACGCGGCGAAGGACTCGGCGCGGAAGCGCGGCGGCGCGGCTCGAGGACCGGCGTCGAGCAGCACGGGCCGGCCGCGGACGAGGACCAGGTTGGACGGCGTGAAGTCGAAGCGCACTCCCCAGCGCTCACCGAGCTCGACCAGCCGGCGGTGAAGCGCGAACAGCCGCTCGAGCACCGTGCGCGACGGGGTGCGGCCCGCGAGCGTTCTGCCCGGAACGAAGGCGCGCACCAACACGGCGCGGCGAAAGCCCACGAAGGCCGGAACGGGCACCCCTTCGCGCTCGAGCGCTCGGTGCCAGTGCGCCTCGGCCTTGAGCCGCTCGCGTGCCGCCGCCGCCGGGTGGGCCACCTTGAAGACGAGCCGACCGCGGCGACGCAGCTGGCCGGTCGCGCCCTCGCCGAGCCACGGCAGCGCGTCGAGCTCGGAAGGTGTCGGCCAGCGCGGCATGGGCCGGCGCATGCGAGCACGCTCTGCCCTGCCTGAGCGAGCACGACTTTTCGGTGGGACTGCGCGGTAGTGGGCGCAGAGACCTCGAGCGAGGAGAAGACGGCGAGTGCGTGTCGCCAGCCGTCGCGGGCGCTCGGTGCCGGCGCAACGCCCTTCGCCTGGCGACCGAGCGTGTCTGTCGCGGCGGGCCAAGGGCGCACGGTGCTGGCTGAAGGTCGCTCGGGAGAAGACGGAAGGTGCGTGTCGCCAGCCGTCGCGGGCGCTCAGTTCCGGCGCAACGCCCTTCGCCTGGCGACCGAGCGTGTGTGTCGCGGCGGGCCAAGGGCGCACGGTGCTGGCTGAAGGTCGCTCGGGAGAAGACGGAAGGTGCGTGTCGCCAGCCGTCGCGGGCGCTCAGTTCCGGCGCAACGCCCTTCGCCTGGCGA
>JALHOS010000501.1 GCA_022842905.1 Myxococcaceae bacterium
TCGACGGCGCGGGCGGCGGCGTTTGCTCGAGCGGCAGCGGCCGGAGCACGGGCAGGTCCCTGGGGGCGGGCGGGGGCGCTGGAGTCGGCTCTGCGGGGCGCGGGGTGGCGTCCGCCGGCGCGTTGTCGACGTCCCGAAACACGAACGGCTTCACGGAGGGGACCGGCAGTGGACCGCCGACGGGCTGGTACTTCGTCGAGCACAGCGCCATCACCGTGCGCGACGCCACGTCCATGTCGTCCCAGCCCTGAATCAGCGCCGTCGTCGCCAGCACCATGCCGTATTGAATGGCGTGCAAGCGCTCCGCGGGCGTGCCGTGGTGATCGCCGCTGGTGAAGTGGTGGTCTCCGAGCGAAAGCGCGAGGAACTGCGCGCTGCGTCGCTGCCCTTCGTTGGACACGTTCTGCGCGCCCGAGAAGAAGGTCATCAGGAAAGCGGCCGAACAGTCGGCGTGCAGCTCGAGCGTGCGCACCGTGGGCCCAGGAAAGTCGAGCTGGTGCCGCGCCTGCAGCGTGTGCGCGATCTCATGCGTCACGACCAGCCGCAGCGCCTCGGTGGGTTGAATGTCCAGGTTCACCAGCACCGCCGGGTTCTGCCGGGTCCGCTCGACGTAGCGAGTCATCATCGCCTCGAGCTTGGGCTCGTCGAGCAACATGCCCGTCAGCGTCTGACCGAGCACCAGCTTCTCCGGGCCCGCGGCGAAGGCGTTGGGGCTGCGCCGGTCGTCGTAGAAGCCCAGGCAGTAGTGCGCCGGCTGCGTTTTGTCGTCGGCCAAGTAGAAGCGGTGGTGCAGCTGGTTGAGGTAGCGCTGCACGTCGCCCAGCAACGCGGGGCCCGGCACCGTCTTCACCGCGTCGGGCGCGAGGTAGCGCAAGGGGCCCTGCTCATCGGTCAACACTGGACCGCAGGCGTTCGTGTCCAGGATGGAGTCGAACTTGAGGTCGACGTACTGCGCGTGCGCCGCGCGCGGGGCGTACACGAGCAGCAGCAGCGCGCTGGCGACGAGTGAAGCGTGAGGAGAGGACATGCGCCGCGGGCCTTTCTGGACAGGGCACGTCGCGGGTACCACGGCCGCCTGGAGCCGGCACGTGCTTCGCGCGGAGTACAGTCCAAGCCAGCCATGGACCCGACCTCCCACTGGGACGACATCTATCGGAAGAAGGGCGCTCAGCAGGTCAGCTGGTATCGGGCGCACCTGGAGCGGTCGCTGAGCTTGCTCGCGAACGCCGGGGCCCGGCCTTCGAGCCGCCTCATCGACGTGGGCGGCGGGGCTTCGAGCCTGGTCGACGACCTGCTCGACCGCGGCTTTGGCGACGTGACGGTGCTCGACTTGTCCGACGTGGCGCTCGAGGAGGCACGGCGACGCCTCGGCAGCCGGGCGGCTTCGGTCACCTGGCTCGTCGGTGACGTGACGACCGTCCAGCTCCCGTCCGGGCGCTACGACGTCTGGCATGACCGCGCGGTGTTCCACTTCCTGCGCGAGCCCGACGCCCGCGCGCGCTACGTGGCGCAGCTTCGCCACGCCGTCGTCCCTGGAGGCCTCGTCCTCATCGCCACCTTCGCGCTGGACGGCCCGACCCAGTGCAGCGGACTACCGGTCGAGCGCTACTCCGCGCAGACGCTCCACGCGACGCTGGGCGAGGGCTTCACGCTGGTCGAGTCGGCCACCGAAGCGCACCAGACCCCCAGCGGCGGAACGCAGGCCTTCACGTTCTGTCTGTTCCAGCTTCGCTGAGGCGACCATCGCGTGAGAACGCCGTGACGGTTCGGTCCCTCACCCTCGAAGGGAGCGAGCTGGCGGCACCCACCGAGAGGCGAAGCGTTCGCGCCCGCGTCCGTCGCTGCGGCAGCACGGTGCAGGTGCAGCGCCCCGTCCACGCAGGCGAGACGTGCTCCGAGGGAAGCACGTCGTGCTGCGCTGGCCTGGCCCGCCGCCACGCCGCTGCCCGCCTGGCAGGTGCCGCTCGTCTGGCCCGCAGGAGTGACGCAGGAGTCCCGATGCAGCAGTCTGTCGACGCGCTGCACGCCCCGCCGTTGCCCTGACACACCGTGGGCTGGCCGCAGGTGCCGTTGGTGCAACTCTGCGAGCAGCACAGCGCCGGCGCGGAGCACGCCTGGCCGTTGGCGGCACAGAGCTCTCCGCCGTCATTCCCGCCGCTGCCGCCGTCCGCGCCGCCAGAGCCACCGTCACCCTCAGCGGGGCGAGCGGAATGCGACGACCGGTCGGCGGACGCACGCGAGACGCAGGGCGGCGTGATGCACCCCCTTCGACTCGACGCGCGTCACCAAGCGCTTCGACGGTGCGCGCGTGCTGACGCTCACTCGACCGTACGCGCCCGCATGAGCGCTAGCCGCCCGGCCGTGTCGGCGGCGGCGACACACGGGCCGTGGCAGGCGACCACCTCCACCGCTGCGCTCAGTCGCGCGAATCCGACTGGCTTCGGCGTCTCCTTGGGTCGCCAGACCAACACGTCTTTGTCCATGCTGCCCGACACCAACAGGCCAGAGCCGTCGTACGCCAGCGCCGTCACCAGGTCCTCGTGGCCCTTGAGCTGCAACGGGCTCGTGCCCTCCGGCCCGGCGCCGTCGAAGCGCCACCCGGTCAGCACCGCGCCGCCGGTTGTCACGAGCAGCGACGAGTCTGGCGCCCAGGCCAGCACTCTGCTTTTCGCGGCGTACCCGCGCATCTCCGAGTCTGCGCCCGTGGCCAGCCGCCAGAAATGAACCGAGCAGTCTTGGCTACCCGCGGCGATGACCGCCTGGTTTGGCGACAGCAGCAGCGAAATGAGGGACCCCTTCCACTCGAGACTTCGCACGCGTTCGCTCGTCCGGGCGTCGACGAAGTGCACGCCTGCGTAGCAGCAGGTGGCGAGTTGGTCGTCCCCGAACGGCTCGAGGCCGCTCAACGTGCTCCCGAACGGAGCCGTCTTCCAGAGCGCCGTGCCGTCCAACCCGAAGCCGTGCAGTGTGCGCCCTGCGGCCGCAGCGAGCACACGCCCGTCACCCGTGAAAGCGACGTGCGACACCCAGCCACCCAAGCCACGGTGTTGGTGCAGAAGCTGGCCGTCGGCGCGCAGCACCGCGCAGGACCCGTCTTGGCTGCCCGTCACGACGACCCCGTCTGGTCCCTCGGCCAGCGCCACCACTGCGTCCTGGTGGCGGAAGCTCCACCGCGTTCTGCCGGTCGCGGCGTCGAGCGCCAGCACCGTGCCGTCGGCACAGCCCACGAGCGCAACTTCGCCGCGGCCGACGAAGCGGAGCGCCCGCGGCACGTCGGGCAGAGTCACCGCGGCTACGTCTTCGAGCCGGACCCGTTCGACTCTCATGCGAGGCACTGGCGGAAGCCCTCCGTCAGCGCCGCGCGGTCCAGGTTCTTGCCGATGAAGACCAAGTCGCACGCGCGCTTATCCTTGCCCCAGGGGCGCTCCGGCTGGCCGTCGAAGAGCATGTGCACTCCTTGGAAGACGAAGCGCTTGCTCTCGCCCTTGAGCGCGAGGATTCCCTTCATGCGGTACAGGTCCGTCCCCCGCGTGCGCAGCAGCTCACCCAGCCATGTGTTGAGGCGCTTGGGGTCTACCTCCCCGTCCACGTGGAGTCCCACGCTGGTGACGTCGTCCTCGTGCTCGTGCCCCGCGAAGCGGCGCTCCACCTTCGGCGCGAGCGCCCGCGACGCTTCGAGACGGAGCGCGAACTCCTCGGGGCCGTGCTCGGTGAGGAGGCCGTAGTAGCCCTGGCGAGGGACGCGCGCGGTGAAGCGCTTGAGGCCCTTGACGGTGTCCAGCCGAAGGGTGGCGCACTGGTCGACGTCGAACGCCCCGTCGGCTGCGCAGGGCACACCGGTCGCCTTCCACAGCCGCACGGCCTTCTCGGCCGCCGCCCCGAGGGCCGCGTCGTTCCCGGTGGGCACCGGCACCAGCGCCACGTTCATGCTCGCGTCTGGGCCGTCCGCCAGGACCAGCGACGCCGTGCCCTCGGCCAGCTCGTAGATGCCGCCCCACTCGAACGGGTACTCGGGCTCCAGGAACGTGGGCTTGGTCTTCAACGCGCGGCTCAGGTCGAAGCCCCCCACGTCGAGCACGTCGGCCAGCGGCACCTTCGCGTGGCTGCTCCGCAGCACCTTGGCCACCGCGTTGACGTGACGCACACGGCGCTCGAGCGCCTCTGCCTCTTCGGCGCTCACCAGGTCCAGCTTGTTGAGCACCAGCACGTCCGCGAACGCGAGCTGCTGCTTGCACTCTTCGCTCGAGTCCAGGTGCTGACTGACGTGCTTGGCGTCCACCAGCGTGACGATGCCGTCGAGCGCGAAGTGCGCCTGGACCTCCTCGTCCATGAAGAACGTCTGCGCCACGGGGCCGGGGTCCGCCAGGCCGGTGGTCTCGACCAGCACCTGGTCGAACTTGTCCTTCCGCTTCATCAGGCTGCCGAGGATTCGAATGAGGTCCCCGCGCACGGTGCAGCAAATGCACCCGTTGTTCATCTCGAACACCTCTTCGTCGGCGTTGACGACCAGCGCCTGGTCGATGCCGATTTCTCCGAACTCGTTCTCGATGACGGCGATGCGCTTGCCGTGCTGTTCGGTGAGGATGCGGTTGAGCAACGTGGTCTTGCCCGAGCCCAGGAAGCCGGTGAGGACGGTGACGGGGATCTTCTTCGCCATGGGGTCTCGCTCCTTCGAAGTGCGTCGTTGGTCTTCTGCGGTGTCTTGGGTCAGGGGTCGCCGCGCAGCAGCCCCACGCCCAACGCCAGGCCCATGAACGCGCTGACGGCCCCGGCTGCGCGGCCGAGCCACGTGGCCCAGGACGTCGAGCGCGCCGCCACGCGGCACAGCGGCGCCCATAGCGCCGCCGTCAGACCCAGCATGCCGAGGACCGTGCCGACGCCGTACAGGCCGAGGTACGCCAGCGCCTCCGAGCGGCTCGAGAAGGT
>JALHOS010000502.1 GCA_022842905.1 Myxococcaceae bacterium
TGCGCCGTACACCTTCGACGTCGACGATGAGGGAGCACCCGGCCAACAGGCCGCCGCCGAGCAGCAGGAGCGAGCTCCAAGTCGAGCGCTTCACGGTCGCACCTCCACGAGGAGCGGCGCGTTTTGGAGCGGCGCGCGGAAGAGTGCCGCAGTGGCCTCCGGCTTGTGAAGTACGAGCAACACGACTGAGACCACGCCGGTCACCAGCGCGCCGCCGAAGAGCAGGTCGGCGGCCAACGCCTTGCCCTTGGCGCCGTCTCCCAGCGCGTCGTCGAAGGGGCTTCGCTTGAAGGCCTCGTAGTCCGCGTTGGCGAGGAGCCCGAAGGTGAGCCCGCCCACCGCGAGGAGCGCCGCGCCGCCGAGGACGAACCAGCCAGCCGAAGGGCCTTTGGGCGCCGCCGCCGTCACCGCGGGTGTGGGCGCGAGCACGGTGACGGGCGCCACCAGCCCAAACAGCTTCGCCGCCGTGGCGCGGGCCGCGTCGACGAGCTTGGCCTCGTCGTCCACCGTCGTCGTCTCACGGCCGAAGGGCCGGCTCTTCTTCGCGTCGTACGCGCGCAGCGTCAGCACGCGCACCTTGCCCAGCGCACCGACGGAGCCGGTGACGAGCAGGTCCACCCCGAGCGCCGAGCCAATCTCCGCGAAGCAGGAATCGTCTTCTTTGCAGCCGGCGAGCTGCCGCTGCCGCTCGAACCCAAGCAACGTGGCGATGTCGGCGCTCGAGAGGACCTCGTACTGCTCGGACTTGGACAGGTCGGTCGTGACGAGCTCGGTCAGCAAATTCGCGGCGCCTTGAGAGGTTCCGCTCTCGGCCTGCAGCGCGAGGACGGCGACCTTGCGCTTGGGCTGGGGCGTTGGAGTGGGCCCGCTCTGCGCGAGCGAAGACGAAGACAGCGCCAGCGAGAGGACGCTGAGGACCGCGGTGGGGAAGTGCACGGCGGCGGACACTACCTCCAAAGGGCCCGCGCGCCGCGTGGCGCTTTCCTCACTTCCGAGAAGCCAGGGAGCGCGGGTGTGCCGCCTTGCACGTCTGTAAGCGGTGTTCGCGGCGAGGAGTGGGGCCGCCTGCCGCGCCGCGTCGAGAACTGCAGGGACAGTCGTTCACCCAAAGGAACTCGCCATGACCAGCCTGCACCCCGCCACCTTCGCCAAGCGCTACGTCGACCTCCGCAAGGCCATGGAGGACGGCGTCGTCACGAAGCGTGAAGTGACGAAGCTCATTCAGCCGCACTATCGCGACACGTGGACGGATCAGGGCTACTTCAAGGTGCTGACCGAGCTGTCCGTGGGCTCGAGCAAGACGGGGTTGGGCACCGTGCGCGCGACCAAGGACGCGCAGGCCTCGCTGCGGGGCATGCTGGCTTGGGAAGGCGTCGGGCCCCTCGCCCGATGAGGTGACGGTGGAGGCCAGCGCCTCGACGCGCGTGAGTCCCTGCGCGTCGGGGAGCCGGCTTCCTTGGGAGGCGTCGGGCTCGTCGCCAGTGAGGTGACGTTCGAGGCCAGCGCCTCGACGCGGGTGAGTCGGTGCACTGCGTCGAGCCGGCTTCCTTGGGAGGCGTCGGGCTCGTCGCCAGTGAGGTGACGTTCGAGGCCAGCGCCTCGACGCACGTGAGTCCCTGCGCGTCGGGCAGCCGGCATCGACGGGAGGCGTCGCGCCCGTCGCCCGGTGAGGTGACGGTGGAGGCCAGCGCCTCGACGCACGTGAGTCCCTCTGCGTCGGTGAGGCGTCTTCTTCGGGACGGGTCGCGCCCTACGTCGCGAGGAACTGCGTCACGCGCGCTCCCAGCCACGCGCGGAACGTGTCCGTCGTCGGCGGGCAGTGCGCCGCGTCGCGAATGAGCTCCGTCTCGAGCGGACCGTGGAACAGCTGCTTGCCGCGAGCGAGCAGGGCCTCGCCGGGGAAGCTCAGGTCGCGCTCGGCGCCCATGAGCAGCGTCGGCGCGGTGAAGGCCGAGAACTCGCTGGTCTTCGCGAGCCGCGGCACCTTCATGTTCAGCCGGTACGCGAGGAAGGCGTCGCCCAGGTACGGCGTCCAGTCGTCGCCCTTCGTCGTCAGCAGGTGCTCGACGAACGCCGCGAGTCGCTCGGGGGTGGGGCTGCGCTGGTAGCGCCACATCGGCCAGAGGATTCGCCGGAAGCCGGCCCACGCGGGCCCGTTGACGAGCCCCGCCGGCGTCAGCAGCGCGAGCCTGCGAATGCGTGCGCCGTGCACCGCCGCGAAGCGCATCGACACGAAGCCGCCCCAGCTCACGCCCACCAGGTCGAACGGCTCCGTCAGCCCGAGTGCGGTGGCCACCTCGGCCAGCCAGTGGCCGTACGCGTCGTCGTCCACGCGCAGGCGCACGTCGGCGCTCATGCTGGACTGCCCGACGATGTCGACGGCGTACACACGGAAGCGCTCGAGCAGCGGGTGGAGCTCCCGCAGCACGTGTGCGCTGCTGGCCAAGGCGCCGTGCAGCACGACGACGGGCCGCCCGCTGACCGGGCCGCCGACCAACACGTGCACCTCGCCGGAGCGCGTCGAGAGGGTGCGCTTCTCGGTGGCGTGGGGAATCTGCGCGCGGAAGCGCTCGTACCAGGAGACGATGGTCGCCTTGGCCTCGGCGCTCTTGAAGAGCGTGCTCATCGTGCCGCCCTCGGGGAGTGCGCGCCCAGGTGCTGCGCCATGAGCGTGTCGACGAACCGGGCCGGGCGCGGCGTGACGCCCTGCACCCAGCCGATGAGCGCGAAGTAGAAGAACGAGAGCCAGGCGGCCGCGGCGACGTGGGGTTGGAGGTGCGCCGAGAGCGCGCCGCGTTGCTGGGCTCTGGTGAGGAAGCCCGCGACGGCCGCGGCGACGTCGGCGGCCTGCTGCGCGAAGCGCTGGGCCCAGTCACCTTCGGCGAAGAGCGATTCCTTGAGCAGCGTGCGCGAGAGCGCCGGCCGAGCCGCGTAGGCGCGAAGCACCGCGCGAGCCAGGCGTCCCAGCTCGTCTTGGACCGGCCCCGTTCCCAGCCGCCGGAGCGCGCGGTCGATGACCCGCTTGAGCTCGTCGAACAGCGCGGCGTGGAGCAGCACCCGCTTGTCGCTGCCGTAGTGCATGACGGTGCCCACGCTCACCCCCGCCCGCGCGGCAATGGAGCGAATGCTGGCGCCGTCGAAGCCGAGCCGTTCGAATTCGTCGCGGGCCGCCTCGAGCACCGTGGCGCGCGTGGCTTCGCGTCGTTGGACGCGGAGGTTGGGTCGGTTGATCTGTTTCATTGAACGTGTTCAATCAGATTGAGGCCGGGCCTACAAGGGCGAGCCGGCGCTGTGCTGGCGTCGGTGGTCGACTGCGCAGGCTCCGCGGGTGTCGATCAGCTTCGCCGCGGCGTGGTGTTCGCGAAGCGGCGTCACGCGCAAGGGCCGTCGGCGCGGACCGAGGAAATTGGGCCGGCGCAGCTCCGAGGGGTGGAGGTCGTCGCATGGGTAGGCTGGGCCCCCACGTGCGAGGCCTCGCGCCTCCTTCTGGCCACTCAAGTTCCGCCCGCGCCGTGCCGAAGAGCCTTCGAGAGGCGAACCGTGAGCGCTCGGGTGTTGCTCGTCGAGGCAGTGGAAAAGCGGTGGCGCGCGACGGCGCAGGCGCTGCGAGGAGAGCCCTTCGAGCTCTTCTGGTCGCGCTCCGTCGACGAGGCGCTGCGCTGGGTCGAAACGCACCCCGTCGACATCGTCGTGGGCGACGAGCGGCTGTGCGGCCCCGCCTTGGCGACGCTCGCGGCTCGGCAACCGGCGCTGCGCTGCGTGCTCTTGCTCGGGCCCGTGGAGGACGACGTCGCCAAAGAAGCGCTCGCCGACCCGAAGGTGGTGCGCGTGCTCCGCCGTCCCTGTCCGGTGGAGTTGGTGCGCCGCGCGCTGCACGACGCCGTGGCGCGCACGGCTGAAGCGTCGGCCCTGCCCGCCACGCCGCGGGCGCAGGTGGCCGCGACGCTCCCGGGCCTGTCCCCGGCGACGCTGGGAAAGCTGACCGCGCGTGAGCGGGAAGTGCTCGAACAGCTCGTGCTCGGCAGGCGCGTGCGAGAGGCGGCGGCGGCGCTGGGCATGAGCCAGCACACCGTGCGCAACCACGTGAAGGTGCTCTTCCGGAAGCTCAACGTGCACTCTCAAGACTCGCTCGTCTCGCTGGCCGTGCGGCCGTGGGTGCGCAGCACCGCGGCCTAAGGCGCGGCGGTCTCGACGAGCGCGGCGAGCTGCCGAAGGGAGTCCTTCCACCACAGTTGACACCGCTCCACGGGGCACGTTCGCGTGGACGATCTGCACGTCAGTCCCGCAGGACGCGGCGGTGAGCGTCACCGAGACGGTGATTTCCCCGGGCAGGTTCGGGTCGTCGAGCCTGTCGGAGGAGCGCAGAGAAGCGCGACCGCCAGCAGGTCCGGTGCGGTCCGCCGAGGAACGCCCCACGAGTCGTGAACCTCTGCCACCGGCGTGGGTGAACGCCTCCGCTGGAGCGGATCCACTCGCACAGCCTGCGGTCGGGAGAGAAGTGAAGGAGGCGAGCCGAGCGGCTTCGAGCGGAGGACTGTCGAGCGACGAGTTGCAACTTGGCTCTGAGGAGGACCCCGGGGGAGGGCGGTGGCCGTGAAGGGCGATGCTGTGCGGATCGGTCGTCGGCACCGACGCGGCTGGTGGAGGCGGGCGCGAGCCAACACACCCCTGGCCTTCCACCCCAGAGAAAGACGCTGCGGGGGTCTGCGCGCGCCGTCAGCGCAGCGCCCGCGCGAACACCGCGAGCTCGGCCTCACTCGGTCGCTCTCGCAAGAGCGCCCCGCCCGGTACATCGGCCAGCGCCAAGCGCGTCGCCCAGCGCCGTGCGTGCTGCGGGTCGATTCCCCGGCGCAGCAGCCTGCGCTCCCACACGAGCACGTCCTCCTGTGCCACCACGGCCCCG